>NZ_CP173255.1:637500-952500 GCF_044881195.1 Sphingomonas sp. MMS24-J45
GAAATGCACCGCAAACGCGCGGTCGGCGGGGCGAAGTGTCGGTAGAATCTCGAAAAACGGCTGAAGACCGCCCGCCATGCCGGTCGGCATCATGCTGGTCGCGATCTTCTCCGCGCCGACCTTGTCGCCGCTCATCGCGAGAATGAAGGCGCGCGTTCGCCACGCCCCCCGATCGCTGCGCCGGAGCAAGGGATCGATTTGCGCCAGCGCAAGCTCGCGCTTGCCCGATATGCCGAGCGACAGCGCGTAGCGCCGCTGTGTCTCGTCGTTCGGCCCTGCCTTCAGCGCCAGCCGATAATCGCGCTGTGCGCGTTCCTGCTCCCCGACAAGGTCGTATGCGAGGCCGCGATCGGCCGCGAAGGTCCGCGGATCGGCACCCAGCGCCTGCGCCTCCGCGAAGTGCCGGAGTGCATCGCCCGGCCGCTCCGCAGCGACGAGCAGGCTGCCCTCCCCCGCCTTGACGCGTGCATTGCGCGGGTCGATCCGTCCGGCGCGCGCAAAAAATGCGGCTGCGCCGGTATCGTCGTCGAGCTTCAACGCGAGTTCGCCCGCCCGAATCAACGCCTGCAAATTTTGCGGATCGGCGGCGAGCAGCCGCAACTCGCTCGCCAACAGATCGGCGTCGGACAAGGGCTGGACGGTGATCGGCGCGCCATACGGCGATGGGGCCGCCGGATAGGGCGACGGATAGGTCGTCTGCGCGTGCGCCGCTGCGCCACACACCGACAGCGCAAGAATTGAACCAGCAAGACGTGGGGTGCGCATCCTGTTTCCTAGACGCGTTCGCGGCGCGAGCGGCAATGCGGTAAGCCGCCGCGCTGCGACAAAACGACACGCAGTGGCGACAGGCGGCACACCGGCAATCCCGATGTGTCGCCCGATCGCAGCTTACTGGTTATTCTGACGATGCAGGAAGCGCGGGATATCCAGCGGATCCTTGTCCGGCGCCGGATCCTCGTCGCGCGCGGCACCGCGCGAAACGCTCGACATCCGCTCGAACAACGTCCCGCCCAGCTTCACGCGGGGAGCGGGCGCAACGGGCTCGGCCGGGATTTCCGCAGCCGGTTCGGCGGCAGGGGCCGTGCCGGGCGAGAGCCAACGGCGACGCGTCGGTGCTTCGCTCGGCGTGTCGTCGGCGGCGGGGGCCGACGGCTCGGGAGCCGGGAACGTCGGCACGGCAGCGGCCGGCTCGGCTACTACCGTCTCGCTGCCGAGCACCAATTCGTCCGCATCGTTCGAAACCGGCGCTTCGTCAACCGGAGCCTCGGCTTCCACTGGCGCGGCGACGGGTTCGGCCGCAACGGGCGCCACCTCTTCGGTCTTCTTGGGAGCCGCGAAGCTGAACGCACGCGAGGGAGGAGCCGCTGCAGGGACCGGACGGCTCTCCGCCTCGATCCCGGTCGCCACGACCGAGACGCGGATCTTGCCCTCCAGCTCGGCATTGAACGCCGAACCCCAGATGATGTTGGCGTCTTCGTCGACCAGCTCGCGAATGTGGTTCGCGGCTTCATCGACTTCGAGCAGGCGCATGTCATCGCCGCCGGTGATCGACACGATGACGCCCTTCGCGCCCTTCATGCTGACGCCATCGAGCAGCGGGTTCGCGATTGCCTTCGATGCCGCCTCGATCGCGCGATTGTCGCCGGTCGCCTCGCCGGTGCCCATCATCGCCTTGCCCATTTCCTGCATGACGGAACGGACGTCGGCAAAGTCGAGGTTGATCAGGCCGGGCATGACCATCAGGTCGGTGATCCCGCGCACGCCCTGCTGCAGGACTTCGTCCGCCATCTGGAACGCTTCCTTGAAGGTCGTGTTCGCATTGGCGACCAGGAACAGGTTCTGGTTGGGGATGACGATCAGCGTATCGACATATTTCTGCAGTTCCTCGATCCCGGCATCGGCGCTCTTCGCGCGGCGATTGCCTTCGAACGCGAACGGCTTGGTCACCACGCCGACGGTCAGGATGCCCATGTCGCGCGCCGCCTTGGCGATGACCGGGGCCGCGCCCGTGCCGGTGCCGCCGCCCATGCCCGCTGCGATGAAGCACATGTGCGATCCTTCGAGCATCTTGGTGACCTGCTCGATCGTCTCTTCGGCCGCCGCACGCCCGATTTCGGGGCGGCTGCCCGCGCCCAGCCCCTGCGTGATCTTCGCGCCGAGCTGAATCTTGTGGCTTGCCGTCGATTGCTTCAGCGCCTGCGAATCCGTGTTCGCGACGAGGAATTCGACGCCCTGCACGTCGGCGCGCATCATGTTGGCAATGGCATTGCCGCCAGCCCCACCCACGCCGATCACGGCGATGCGCGGCGTCAGCTCATCGACTTCGGGCGGCAGAAATTCGATGCTCATATCCGGTCTCCAAATGCGCCCATCGACCCCGGCGCCTCACATGTACGTAAACGCTGTTCTGCACCATCGTTAACGGTCGTTCCAGCGCGAACAGCAAAATCCTGTAGCAATTCTTTAATAATTTGCCCGCGCCGCCGCGATCAGGCGGCGGAACAGGGCAAACCCCTTCGGCCGGTGCACCAATTGCTGCTTGCTCGACAATGCGCGCAGGTCGACCGGATCGGCCGCGGCATAGAAGGCAAGGCCCGCCAGCGTCGTGAAAGCGGGGGTCGCATGAGCCTCGGGCAGGCCAGTCAGCCCGCGCGGGCGGCCGATCCGCACCGATCGCCCAAGCGCTGCCTGCGCATAATCGGCGATCCCCTTCAATTCCGCGCCGCCACCGGTCAGCACGACCTGACGCCCGACTGGCCCTTCGAACTTCAGCTCAGCCAGCGCCTTGCCGACCTCGCCGATCAGATGGTCGAGCCGCTGGCGGATCACGGTGATCAGCTGCGCCTTGGTGATGCGCGTGCCGTCATGCGCGTCGTCCTCGGTCGAAATTGGCGCGACGTCGATCATCTCATGATTGTCGCGTGGGGAGGCGTTGGCGGAACCGTGCACGCACTTCATCCGCTCGGCCTGCGCGCGGCGCGTGCCAAAGGCGGAAGCGATATCGTCGGTGATGTCCTGCGCGCCGATCGGGATCGACAGCAGCCCGACCAGCATCCCGCCCGCGAACAGCGAGACGTTGGTGATCCCTGCCCCCAGTTCGACCAAAGCGACGCCCAGTTCGCGCTCCTCATCGCTCAGGCACGCCATGCCGGTTGCGACTGGCGAAGCGATGATCGACTTCACTTCGAGATGCGCGTTCGCCACACACAGCCCGAGGTTGCGCACCGGTGATCCGTCCGCCGCGACGACATGGATATGCACGCCAAGCCGGTCGGCATGCAGCCCCAGCGGCCGCTTCACGCCAGTAAGCCCATCAAGCGTGTAGAGCGCCGGCTGCGCATGCAGCACCATCCGCCCGGCCGGATCGATCGAATCCCGCCCGGCCTGCAGCAATGCGTCGATGTCGGTCTGCTCGACCCGGTGGCCGCCCAATTCGAACTCGATCGAGGCGACATCGGATACCAGCCCACCGGCCGAGAAGCTGACCCAGACATTCTCGATATTGGTGCCGGCGATCCGCTCGGCCTGCTCGACCGCTTCGCGCACGGCGACCTCAGTCGCGGCGGCGTCGGCGATATAGCCGCGCTTGACGCCACGGCTCTCGCGCTGGCCGGTGCCGAGCACGATCAGCTCGCCGCCATCGCCCTTCTGCGCGATCATCGCGGAGACCTTCGACGACCCGATGTCGAGTGCGGTGATCAATCCTTCCGGTGCCCTGTTCGCCATACGCCGTTTCCCTGTTGCCCGGTTGTTACCCTTGCGCTTGCGCGCCGGATTGCTTCGCTTCGATCACCGCCGGGGTCGCGCCCGCCGTCGGATCGGTGATCGCCTTGTTGGTCGTAACCCCTGGCTTGCGCGCCACCAGCCGGGTCGGATCGCGCATGTCGAAGCCGAGCCAGCCCTTGCCCAGCAACGGCCGCACGCCATCCATTTGCGCGAACTTGATCAGCGCCTTGCTCGCCGCCTCGTCGCCCTGCGGCAATTGCAGCGTCTCACCGCTTTCGAACGTCAGCGTCCAGCGCCGATTGCCGACCCAGGTCGCCGCCTTCACTTGCCCGCGCAGCGCAGGCGCGACATCGAGCAATTGCCGGTAGGCCGGCTCCTGCTCATTCGCATGCGCGCCGATGACCAGCGGCAGATCGGGCATCGCCTCCGGGTCGACCGGCTCCAGCCACGTCCCGTTCGCGGCGATCAGCGACAATTTGCCGTCCTTCTGCCAGATCGCCGACGGTTTACGCTCCACGACATGGACGATCAGCGTATCGGGCAGCCGCCGCGAGACGTGGGCATCCTCGATCCAGCCGCTGTGCGCGACCAGATCCTGACGGATTTTTTCAAGGCTTACCAGCGGCATCGCCATCGACGGCTGGTTCGCTGCGATCCGGTAAATGACGTTATGATCCATCCGGTTGAGCCCGGTGATCTGGATATTGGTCACGCGGAACCCGGCCTTGCCGATGCCCTCGCCAATCGCCGATCCGACCATGCCCGGCACGCCGAGATACGTCGCGGTCGCCAGCGTCGCCGCGCCGACCACGCCCATGATCGACCAGGTCGCGATCCGCCGCAGCGTCGCCTCGCTGACCGGCAGCGCGGTGATCATCCGGTCGATCACCGAAACCTTTGGCGGAGCGCGACGCTTGGGCTGGACCGGGCGGCGGGCGGTGCCGCGTTTGATCGTGGCGCTCATGCCAGGGCCTCATCGATGATGATCTGAACGAGTTCGGGATAGGAAATCCCGCAATGCCGCGCTTGTTCGGGCACCAGGCTGAGCGGCGTCATGCCCGGCTGGGTGTTGACCTCGAGCAGGAACAGCCCGTCCACCCCGGCCTCGTCATCCCAGCGGAAATCCGAACGCGACGTGCCCTTGCACCCCAACAGCCGGTGCGCGTCGAGCGCGATACGCTTGCACGCCTCGGTAATCTCGTCGGGAATGGCGGCGGGGAAGATATGCTCGGTCTTGCCGTCGGTGTACTTCGATTCGTAATCGTACCAGCCGGTCTTGGGCTTGAGTTCGGTCACGCCCAGCGCGCGGTTGCCGAGCACCGCGGTCGTCAGTTCACGCCCACGGATATAGGGTTCGGCGAGCAACTCCTCGAACTCGCCCCACGGCCCCGGCGTGCCCGGCGCGATCGGACTGCCGTAATTGCCCTCAGTCGTGACGATGGCCACGCCGACCGACGATCCCTCGTTGACGGGTTTCAGCACATAGGGGCGCGGCAGCGGATCGCCCTCGTACAGGCTCGCCGACTTGACGATCCGACCGCCCGGCATCGAGATGCCCGCCGGCACCAGCAGCAGCTTCGTCAGTTGCTTGTCGATCGCGATCACCGACGTGGCGAGGCCGCTGTGGGTGTATTTCAGCCCCATCAGGTCGAGCATCCCCTGCACCGACCCATCCTCCCCCGGCGTGCCGTGGAGCGCGTTGAACACGATGTCGGGGTTTGCCTCGGCGAGCTTGGCCGCGACGTCATGCCCCATGTCGATCCGCGTGACACGGTGGCCCAGGCTTTCGCACGCCTCGGCAACGCCCGCGCCCGAGGTCAGCGAAACCTCCCGCTCGGCCGACCAGCCGCCCATCAGGACTGCGACGTGGAGGGGAATCATTGGACCGTGCCTTGATAGAGTGCTGGTTGAAATTTACGCAGGTCTTGCGGGAACGCTTCGTCCCACGGCCAAAGGCTATCGTCACTTGGCCAGACCAGCTGGACAACATTATCGAGTTCTCGGCCAAAGACGCGCCGATGATACCACATCGCGGAATTCAGATAGTCGGTAACGATGTGCTCGCTCGTGACACGGCGGGCCATCAACGGCAGGTCGGTCAATATGCCCTCGATCAACACACCATCATCAAGGATCAGACCATCCCGACACATGAGCAAGGTCTGGTTGATAACAAAGCCGGTGGTTTGCGACGAGAGGCCGAGGACGATCACCTCGGCTTGGGCAACGGTCTCGGCAAAGCCAACCGAATATCCAAACGGTGGCTGAGCCGTGACATAAGTACTCTGGCAGCCGTGTTCGCGCACGGTTTCAACAAGCTTCTGCTCATATTCGCTCAGGGCTTTCCCCGCGCTCAATTCACCACCCCCACCCGCTGAATTTCCCACTCCAGCGTGATGCCCGAAGCGGCCAGCACGCGCGCGCGGACTTCCTCACCAAGCGCTTCGATCTCGGCACTCGTCGCATTGCCGAGATTTAGGAGAAAATTGCAATGCTTCTCACTGACTTGCGCATCACCAATGCGCAAGCCGCGGCACCCGGCGGCGTCGATCAGCGCCCATGCCTTGTGGCCTTCGGGGTTCTTGAAGGTGGAACCCCCGGTCTTCGAGCGCAGCGGCTGCGATTCCTCGCGCGCGGCGGCGATGCGGTCCATTTCGGCCTGGATCGCGGCGGGATCACCCGGATGCCCGCGAAACGTAGCACCGACGACAACACACCCTTCGGGCAAGGTCGAATGCCGATAGGTGTAGCCAAGCGCTTCGACCGCCAACGTCTGCCGCTCGCCCGAGCGCAGGACCACGTCGCACTCGACCAGAATGTCCTTGGTCTCTCGCCCGTAAGCGCCGCCATTCATTCGTACGAAGCCGCCGACCGTGCCGGGGATCGAGCGCAGGAATTCGACGCCAGCGATCCCGGCATCGCGCGCGGTCGAGGACACGAGAATGCCGCTCGCCCCGCCGCCGCAACGGAGCGTGGTTGCGTCGATCGCCTCGACCTTCGCGAACGGCTTGCCGAGCCGGATCACCACGCCCGGGACACCACCGTCGCGCACGATCATGTTCGAGCCGAGGCCGAGCGGCATCACTGGCGTCGCGGGATCGAGATCGGCGAGGAAGGCGCTCAGATCAGCGACGTCCTTCGGTTCGAACAACCACTGCGCACTGCCGCCCGATTTGAACCAGACGAGCGGGGCGAGCGGGGCGGATTCGGTCAGGCGGCCTTCTATTCCCCTCCCGCTTGCGGGAGGGGTTAGGGGAGGGAACGACTCAGCTACTGGCGCAACACCTGCGACAGGCCCTCCCCCAGCCCCTCCCGCAAGCGGGAGGGGAGAAGAAAAGAAGCGGCGGTCATCATCGCGCCGCCTCGATACCCGCCGCCAACCCGGCCGCCCACTTGGTAATATCCCCTGCCCCCAGGCACACGACCATGTCGCCCGGCTGCACCACCTTCGCGAGTGCCGCCGCCAGCGCCTCCGGCCCGGCAATCGTCGCCGCCGAACGATGCCCACGCCGCTTCAATCCTTCGACCAAAGCCTCGGCATCGACGCCCTCGACCGGTGCCTCGCCAGCCGCATAGACCGGCGCCACGAACACCATATCGGCGTCGTTGAACGCGCCCTGAAACTCTTCCATCAGATCGCCAAGCCGCGAATAGCGATGCGGCTGCACCACCGCGATCACGCGATTTTCGACACCCTCGCGCGCCGCCGACAGCACGGCGCGGATCTCGACCGGGTGATGCCCGTAATCGTCGATGATCGTGACGCCGCCCGTCTCGCCCACCTTGGTGAAACGCCGCTTCACCCCACCGAACTTGGCGAAGCCCTGCTGGATGGTCGCATCATCGATGCCGAGTTCGAGCGCCACGCCGATTGCCGCCAGCGCGTTCTGGATGTTGTGCCGCCCCGGCATCGGCATTTCGATGCCCTCGATCGATCGGCTCGTCCCGTCGCGGTGGCGGACGATCACCTCGAAGCGATTGCCGCCGGGGATCGGCGTCACATTGACGCCGCGCACATCCGATTGCGCCGAGAAGCCATAAGTCACCACCCGCCGGTCGCGCACGCGCGGGATGATGTTCTGCACTTCGGGATGATCGAGGCACAGCAACGCCGCGCCATAGAAAGGCACATTCTCGACGAATTCGACGAACGCATCCTTCACCGCGTCGAACGAGCCATAATGATCGAGATGTTCGGGATCGATGTTGGTGACGACCGCGATCGTCCCGTCGAGCCGCAGGAAGCTGCCGTCGCTCTCATCGGCCTCGACCACCATCCAGTCGCTCGCGCCAAGCCGCGCGTTCGAGCCGTAGCTGTTGATGATCCCGCCGTTGATGACAGTCGGATCGACCCCGCCCGCGTCTAGCAGCGCCGCGACCATGCTCGTCGTCGTAGTCTTGCCGTGCGTGCCGGCCACCGCAACCGTCGATTTCAGCCGCATCAGTTCGGCGAGCATCTCGGCGCGCCGCACCACCGGGATGCGCCGTTCGAGCGCCGCTTCGACTTCCGGATTGCCGCGCTTGATCGCGGTCGAGGTGACGATCACCGCCGCATCGCCGAGATTGTCGGCATGGTGCCCGATCGCGACCGGAATCCCCTGCGCACGCAGCCCCTCGACGACATAACCCTCGGCGACGTCGGACCCCTGCACCGAATAACCGAGGTTCTTCATCACCTCGGCAATGCCGGACATGCCGATCCCGCCGATGCCGACGAAATGGATCGTGCCAATGTCGGTTGCGACGCCCTTCATGCGAATGCTTCCTTGATCGGTTGCGGCTTGCCGATCGGCATGTCGCCCTTCGGATTGCCGAGGCTCTCGACCAGATCGGCCAGATCGCGCACGGCATCGGGCCGTCCGCACGAGCGCGCCCGCCCGGCAGCGTTCTGCAACGCTTCCGGATCGAGTCCCAGTCGCTGCATCTGCTTGGCCAGTTCGACCGGCGTAAAGCTGCGCTGGTCGATCGTCCGCGCGCCGCCCGCCGAGGTCATTTCCTTGGCATTGGCCGTCTGATGGTCGTCGGTGGCACTCGGCAGCGGCACCAAAATCGCGGGCCGCCCGGCGCAGGTTAGCTCCGCCAACGTCGATGCGCCTGCGCGCGCGATCACCAGATGCGCCCAGGCCAGTTGCTCGGGCATGTCGGGGAGATAGGTTGCCAGCTCCGCCGCGATATCGAGTTCCTTATATTTCGCGCGGCACGCCTCGATATCCTCGATTCGCGCCTGATGGGTCACTTGCAGCCGCCGCCGGAACGCGACCGGCAGCAGCGACAGGCCATCGGGCACGACCTGGCTCAGCACGCTCGCGCCCTGGCTTCCGCCGGTGACCAGCACGCGGAAAATGCCGTCTTCCTCCAGAAGCGGGTACGGCTTGCTGCGCAGCGCCAGCACGGCATCGCGCACCGGATTGCCGACCAGATGCGTTTTGTCGGCAAGCTTGGGGGACAAGCGCTGGACGTTGGCATAAGAGGTCGCGATCGCATCGACCTTGCCCGCGACGAGGCGGTTGACCCGGCCCAGCACGGCATTCTGCTCATGCACCGCGGTCGGAATGTCCTGATTGAACGCACCGAGTAACGCAGGCAGCGCGGGATATCCGCCAAAGCCGATCACGGCATCGGGGCGGAAGCTCTTATAGAGCTCGATCGCCATCGCGCGGCCCTTGAGCATCGCCGACACTGCCCTGGCATAGCCGATCGGCCCACCCGCAAGCCGCCCCGCAGGCAGGATGTGCGTCTGGACGCCCTCGAACAAGCCGGGAAAGCGCACGCCGCGCTCGTCGCTGACCAGGGCGACATAATGCCCGCGCTTGGTGAGCTCCCCCGCCAGCGCCGCCGCCGGCACCATGTGCCCGCCGGTCCCGCCTGCCGCCAATACGAAATGTTTCGCCGTCATAGTCCGCTCCGCGCGCTCGAATGCGCAATGTATTTGGAGCGCGTAACGAACGGATTGCGCCGCGTGAAGGCCAGCAGCAACCCCATCCCGATCGACAGCGCGATCAGCGATGATCCGCCATAGCTGATGAACGGCAGGGTCATGCCCTTGGATGGCGCCAGGCCGGTGTTGACCGCCATCGAAATCAACGCCTGCACGCCGAATTGGGTGGCGAGGCCTGCGGCGGCGAACAGGCGGAATTCATCCTGTTCGTCCAGCAATTTGACGAACACCCGCACGACGATCGCCAGGAACAGCATCGCGATGATGACGCATGCGATCAGCCCGAATTCCTCGCCGATCACCGAGAAGATATAGTCCGTATGCCCCTCCGGCAGGCGGAACTTCATCGATCCGCCGCCGGGGCCAGTGCCGCGCCAGCCGCCCGCCGTGATCGTGTCGTGCGCGGCATTGGTCTGGAAATGGTCGGCGGCACCAATCCCCTCGGCATCGGGAAACAGGAACGCGTTGATGCGCGCGCGCGCCGTGCCGTAGAACATATACGCCGCGACGAGCCCGACCGGCACCGCCGCGATCAAGCCGCCCATCACCTTGGCGACGTGCCCGAAATCATCAGCAGCGCCATCCACACCGCGCAGAATACCACCGTCTGCCCGAAATCGGGCTGCAGCATCAGCAGCGTCGCGACCAGCGCCGTCATCCCGCCCGTGATGATCACCACGGGCAGCGCCTCATCCTGCGCACGCATCGACAGCAGCCACGCGACCGTCACGATGAAAAAGGGTTTGAGAAACTCCGAGGGCTGCAACAGCGAAATGCCCAGGTTGATCCAGCGCGTCGCGCCGTTCTTCTCCACCCCGATCACCGGCACCAGCATCAGCAGCACCAGACAGACGGCGGTGCCCAGCAATGCGAGCCGCCGCGCGATCGGCACAGGCAGCATCGACACGACCAGCAGGATCGGCAGCGACACGCCAATCCACGCCAATTGCCACCACAAATAGAAGAGCGGCGGCACGATATGCTTGCCGTCGGAATAGCGCGTGGCAGCAGCGGGCGACGCCGCCCCCACCGCGATCAGCCCGACCGCGATCAGCAGCAGCGTCAGCAGCAACAGCATGCGGTCGATATCCCAGAACCACATGCCGAGCGCCGAACGGTCACCGCGCCCGCCGCGACCCTTCATGCTCTTCCACAATTTCGGTGCGGGCGCGTTCATGGCAGCGCCTCGACCAGCGCGCGGAACTGGTCGCCGCGATCCTCGAAATCGCGGAACTGGTCGAACGAGGCACAGGCCGGGGATAGCAGAACGGTATCACCCGCCACCGCATTGCGCGCCGCCGCCGCGACCGCGGTCGCCAGATCGCCGCTCTGTTCGACCGGAACCTTGCCGTCCAGGATCGCCGCGAACTTCGCGCCGGCTGCGCCGATCGTATAGGCGCGCACCACCCGGCCGAAGCTCGGCGCGCAGGCGTCGAGACCGTCGGACTTCGACTGCCCGCCGAGGATCCAGTGAATGCGATCGAACGCCGCCAGCGCGGGCGCGGCCGATTCCGGATTGGTCGCCTTGCTGTCGTTGACGAACGTCACACCGTGCTTGTTCGCGACGCGCTCCATCCTGTGCGGTAGGCCGGTGAAGCTCAGCAGCCCGGCGTCGATGGCCGCATGCGGCACCCCCAGCGCCTCGCACGCATTGATCGCCGCCAGCGCATTCTGCAGGTTGTGCGGGCCCGACAAGCTCGGCGACAGCGGCTGCACCATGCACACGCCCGGGGCGATCTTGGTCAGATCCTCGCCACGCGCCGAAAGGCTACGGGCGATCTGCGCCGAGGCGGCATCCCCAATCCCAATGATCGCAGCATGGCCCTTGGTCTGCATCGCGAACAGCCGCGCCTTGGCAGCGGCATACGCCTCGAACCCGTCATAGCGGTCGAGATGATCCGGCGTGATGTTGAGCAACACCGCGACATCGCAATCGAGCGTCTGCGTCAGGTCGATCTGATAGCTCGACAGTTCCAGCACATAAACGCCCCCCTCGGGGAGCGGCTCCTGCTCGAGGATCGGCAGGCCGATATTGCCGCCGAGCCGCGACGGCATTCCTGCGGTCTGCAGGATATGGTGGATCAGCGAGACGGTGGTGGACTTGCCGTTGGTGCCAGTGACCCCAATGACCTTGTGCGGTGGGAGCGCAGCGCGGGCCTGCGCGAACAACTCGATGTCGCCGATGATCGACGTGCTTTCGGCGCGAGCGAGCGACGCGACGTAGTCGGTATTGAGCGGCACGCCCGGCGACACGACAAGGGCATCGAATTCTGCGAGGTCATCCATTTCGAGGTTCGCTACTTCCAACGTTCCCCGGCGAAGGCCGGGGTCCAGTTGCGCCCCATCGGCAGCATCGGAGCCGCCTCCCTCAAAAATCCGCACCTGTCCGCCTGGACCCCGGCCTTCGCCGGGGAACATGGAAGCCAAACGGTCACGAGCCGCCTTCTTGGCATCCCACGCCACCACGGTCGCCCCGCCCGCCAGCAACGCGCGCACGGTGGCCGCACCCGAGCGCGCCAACCCGAGCACAGCAAAGCGCTTGCCCGCCCAGGTCGGCGAAACGATCACCGCAGTTTCAACGTCGAAAGACCAGCCAGCGCCAGCACGAACGCAATGATCCAGAAACGGATCACGACGGTCGGCTCGCTCCAGCCGAGCTGTTCAAAATGGTGGTGGATCGGCGCCATCTTGAACACGCGCTTGCCGGTACGTTTGTAGAAGAACACCTGGATGATGACGCTCATCGCCTCGACCACGAACAGGCCGCCGATGATGCCGAGCACGATTTCGTGATGCGCGACGACCGCGATCGTCCCCAGCGCCCCGCCAAGCGCGAGGCTGCCGGTATCGCCCATGAACACGGCGGCGGGCGGCGCGTTGAACCACAGGAAGGCAAGGCCGGCGCCCACGATCGCACCGCAGAAAATCGCCAGATCGCCTGCGTGCGGCACGTGCGGAATGCCCAGGTACGTCGCATAATCTGCGCGCCCGACGAGATAGACGATCAGCATGAACGCCACGCTCGCGATAATTACCGGCATCGTCGCCAGACCATCGAGCCCGTCGGTGAGGTTCACCGCATTGCCGAAAGCCACGATCGTGAAGGCCGCAAAGACGATGTAGAAATAACCGAGATCAATCACCGATCCGGTGTAGAACGGCAGATACAGGTGCGTGCCGTTCTGCTGCACGATCAGCGTCGCCGCCACGCCTGCAATCACGAATTCACCGATCAAGCGCAACCGGCTCGACACACCCGCCGTGCTCGCTTTGCGCACCTTGTCGAAATCGTCGAGGAAACCGATCGCGCCGAACCCCAACGTCACGAAAGTGCAGGCCCAGACGTACGGGCTCGACAGATCCATCCACAACAGAATCGAAAACACCATCGACGTCAGGATCATCAGCCCGCCCATCGTCGGCGTGCCGCGCTTCGCGAGGTGCGATTGCGGGCCGTCGGCGCGGATCGGCTGGCCCTTGCCCTGCCGCACCCGCAGCCAGCCGATGAAGCGCGGGCCGATTAACAGGCCGAGGAACAGCGAAGTCGCCACCGCCGCGCCGGTGCGGAAGCTCTGATACCGGATCAGGTTCAGCAGCCCGGGAAACCCCAGATATTCGGCCAGGAGGAAGAGCATTACAGTGTCCCGCTTCGCAACGCCGCGACAACCGCCGCCAGCCCCACGCCGTTCGATCCCTTGATGAGCACCGCATCGCCCGGCATCAACAGCGCGGACAGAGCGGCACGCGCCGCGGCGGCGTCGGCGACATGGACGAAATCGCCCTGCCCCTCAAGCGCGTTGGCCAGCGGCGCGATCCGTTCACCGACCAAAATACCCGCTTTGACGCCCGCCGCCGCGATCGGCGCGGCCAGGGCGGCGTGATAGGCATCGCTGTCCACGCCCAGCTCGCGCATTTCGCCGAGCACGACGATTTTCCGCGCGGCCTGCTCCGCCCCCAGCACCGCGAGCGTCGCGCGCATCGAGGACGGGTTGGCGTTGTAGCTTTCGTCGATCACCAGCGCCTCACCCGCACCGACCGGCACCGAAAAGCGCGCGCCGCGCCCTGCAAGCCCGCCGAGTTCGGCGAGCGCCAGGCCGGCCAGCGCCATATCGCCGCCGACCGCATCGACCGCCGCGAGCAGCGCGAGGCAGTTCGACACCCAGTGCATCCCGGGCTGACTGATCGTGAAGCTCAATTCCCGCGCGCCGATCGCGGCCGTCACGAACGTGCCGCCGTTCGCCGTACGCATCGTCTCGATCGCGCGCACATCGGCGCCCTTCTCCAGCCCAAAGGTCACGGTGCGCGCGGCATAGGGCGCGGCAGCGGCAAGCAACCGGTCGCGATGGATATTGTCGTACGGCACGATCGCAACGCCGCCCGGCTCGAGCCCCTGAAAAATCTCCCCCTTAGCATCGGCAATCGCTTCTTCGCTGTCGAAGAATTCGCGGTGTGCCGAGGCAACCGTGGTGACGATCGCAACATGGGGGCGCACCAGCCGCGTCAGTTGCGCCAGTTCACCCGCATGGTTCATGCCCATCTCGAACACGCCGAAGCGGGTCTCGGCCGGCATCCGCGCGAGGCTCAGCGGCACGCCGGTATGGTTGTTGTAACTCTTGACCGAACGATGCGCCTCACCCGGTACGCCACGGTCGAGCGCGGCGAACAGCGCTTCCTTGGTCCCAGTCTTGCCGACCGATCCGGTGACGCCGATGATCTTGGCATCCGTCCGCGCCCGCGCCGCGCGCGCGAGCGCCTCCAGCGCGGCCATCGTATCGGCAACCAGCACATGCGGCTGGTCGCACGGCTGCGACACGATCGCCCCGGCTGCGCCGCGTTCGAACGCTTGGGGGAGGAAGCGATGCCCGTCGGTCGCCTCCCCGGTCAGCGCGATGAACAGGTCGCCATTGGTGACTTCGCGCGAATCGAAGGTCGCGCCGGTCACGCTGAACGGCGCGGAGGCGGTGCCGCCCGTCGCGGCGGCGATCACGTCGGAGGTCCAGAGGGTCACGCCGCCATCTCCCGCGCTACGCTGACATCGTCGAACGGCAGGACCAGGTTGCCGACGATCTGCCCCTGCTCATGCCCCTTGCCCGCGATCAGCACGATGTCGTGCGGCCCGGCTTGCGCGATCGCCGCGCCGATCGCCTCGCGCCGGGACCCGATCTCGATCGCGCCCGGTGCCCCTTCCAGGACCATCGCGCGGATCGCTGCGGGGTCCTCGGACCGCGGATTGTCATCGGTGACGATTACGACGTCCGCCATCGCCGCCGCGACCGCGCCCATTTCGCGCCGCTTGCCCATATCACGGTCGCCGCCCGCGCCGATCACCACGATCAGCCGCCCACCCGCATGAGGCTTCAGCGCCGAGATCGCCGCCTCCAGCGCATCGGGCGTGTGCGCATAATCGACATAGACCGGTGCGCCTCCGCTGGCGATCACCGCGCGCTCCAGCCGCCCGCGCACCGGCTGCAACCGCGCCAGATTGGCGAGCGTAGCCGCAACGTCCCCGCCCGCCGCAATCACCAGACCCGCCGCGGTCAGCGCATTGGCCGCCTGATACGCGCCGATCAGCGGCAGATTGACCTTGTGCGCCTTGCCCTCGGCCTCGATCACCAGCCCCTGCCCCAACAAGGTCGGATCGCGCGATACGAGCTTCAGCGTCTCGCCCGAGGTCCCGACCGACAGCACCTTGAGCCCGCGCCCGCGCGCAACCTCGACGAAGCGCGTCGCGACAGGATCGTCCGCCCACACCACAGCCGTTCCGTCCTCGGCCAGTACTTCGCCGAACAGCCGCAGCTTGGCTTCGAGATACGCCTCCATCGTGCCGTGATAATCGAGATGATCGCGGCTGAGATTGGTGAACGCCGCCGCCGCCACGCGCAGCCCCTCGGTGCGATATTGCGACAGGCCGTGGCTAGACGCCTCGAACGCGACATGGCTCACGCCCTCGCGCGCCAGACCCGCGACGTTCGACAGGAAGGTCACGACATCGGGGGTGGTCAGCCCGGTGGAAACGCGGTCGTCGCCTGTCGTCACGCCCAGCGTCCCGATCGAGGCGGCGCTAAACCCGCTCATCCGCCACAATTGCCGCACCATCTCGACCGTCGAGGTCTTGCCGTTGGTCCCCGTCACCGCCACCGCGACACCCGGAAACGGCGCGAAATAGCGCGCTGCGAGTTCGGCAAACTTCCGGCGCGGGACGGAATCGGCGATGTGCATCGCACCTTCAACCACAGCTTCCGGCCGCGCGACGACGGCGATCGCGCCCCCCGCCACCGCCGCGTCGATGAAATCCTCGCCATTGACGACGGCACCCTGGAACGCGCCGAACACCACCCCCGGCGCGACCTTGCGGTGGTCGATCGCGAAGCCCGTGACGGTATCGGTCTCGTTCCCGCCGGTCAGCGCGCCGAGTTTCATTTGAGCCTCATTCTGCGTTCTTGCGGTCGCCCGCGCCGTGCCACACCAAAGGCATCAGTTCCGAGACATCGATATCGCGCTTCGTATCAGGCGTCACGCCCAGCAGCGATCCCGTCCGCGCGATCACGCGGCTGACGACCGGCGCCGCGGTCCAGGCCGCCGTCGTCAGACCGTAGGACTCGGCATTGCCGACCGGCGAATTGAGCATCGCGACCACGACATAACGCGGCGCATCCATCGGGAAGGCGGCGGCGAAGGTCGAGACGTTGGCATGCTTGTTATACCCGCCTGCGCCAGCGACCTCCGCCGTGCCAGTCTTGCCCCCGACGCGGTAGCCGGGGGCCTCGCCCTTCTTGCCAGTGCCGAGCAGCACGATCATCCGCAGCAATTGCCGCATCCGCGCGCTGGTCGCCTCGGACAGCACGCGCCGCCCAGCAGGCGCTGCGCCCGGCGCGACCTTCAGCATCGTCGTCGGACGCCAGATCCCGCCATTGACCAGCGTTGCATAGGCATTGGCGAGGTGCAGCGGCGTCACCGCAATGCCGTGGCCATAGGCCGTGGTCATCAGCGTGGTGTTGCCCCAATATTTCGGCCAGATCGGCCCGGCGCGCTCCCGCAGTTCGATCGAGGGGCGCTCGCCGAAACCCATTGCGGTGAACATCGCGGTGAGCTTGTCTTTGCCCATCTCCTCGGCAATTCGTGCGGTGGCGATGTTCGACGAATAGATCAGCGTTTCGGGGATATTCAGCCAGCGCTTCTGCTCGTCGCCGCGATCGTCATGGATCGTGAAGCGCCCGACCTTCAGCGGCACGGTCGCATCGAACCGGCGCGCCATCGAGGTGACGGTCCCGCTCTCGATCGCCGCCGCCGCCGTGATCGGCTTGAAGGTCGAGCCGAGCTCATAGACCGATTGCGTCACATTGTTGCGCAGCGCGTCGATGCTCGTCCCGCTCAATTTGTTGGGATTGTAGACCGGCAGCGACACCATCGCGATCACTTCGCCGGTGTGCACGTCGAGCACGACGCCGGTCGCGTCCTTCGCCTTGAACGACACCATCGCCCGGCCGAGTTCGCTTTCCATCGCCGCCTGCACGCGCGAATCGATCGACAGCGAGATGGGCTGGCCGCGCCGTGCCGGGTCGCTCAGCCGCGCGTCGAACGCGCGCTCGATCCCCGCGCGGCCCATGATCTTCGGGTCGGTCGCCGTCGGCCCGATATAGCCGAGCGCGTGCGCGGCCAGCGTCGATTGCGGATACAGCCGCTCGGGCTCACGCGCGAACACGATGCCCGGCTCGCCCAGCGCATGGACCTGGTTCACCAGCGCGGGTGAGGCGTGCTTTTCGAGATAGGTGAACTTGCCCTTCATCGTCAGGCGGTCGAGATACCAACCTGTGTCGTGCGCGGGCATCAGCGTCGCGAGCTGCGCCGCGAGTTCCTGACGGTCGCCGAGCAATTCGCCCGGCCGCACGCCGATCGTCCACGCCTCGATCGTGCGCGCCAGCGGCTGGCCGTTGCGATCGAGCACATCGCCCCGCACGAACGGGTTGGTGGTCAGCGTCGCCGCCCCCGCCGGCGTGCCGATCAGCCCCAGCAGCGCGATCCGTCCGATCACCAGCAGGAAACCCGCCATGATCAGCAGCATCAGCATCATCAGCCGCACATGCGCGACCGCGACCAGCGCGTGGCGCTGATCGGTCGAGCGGCGTGCCGGGATCGGGCGGGCGACGAGCGTGCTCACCGTTGCCGCCCCACTTCGGCGCGGGCGCTGCTGCGTAAATCGCCGATCACGCTATCGTCGAGCAAGGCGCGGTCGAGCAGCGCCACCGCCGCGCGCGGCCGCGCCTCGGTGCGCGGGCGGGCTGCCGGTTGCGGCTGTGGCTGCGGCTGGCTCACCGCCGCCATCGCGGCCCGGGGCGCGGGCGTGCTCGCGGGCGGTGTCGCTGCGGCAGGTTCCGCCGCCGGAGCCTGGCTCGTCGTGGCATAGACCGGGGCTGCTGGAACGAACGACGCCATTTGCGGGCCCGATCCTGCTGCGGTCGGCTCGATCGACGCCAGCGCTGCTTCGTCCGCGACGAACTGGTCGGCAGCAGGCGCCACCATCCCAAGCGACTCGGCATTCCATTTGTCGAGCTGGGCCAAGCTGGCGCGCGTATCGAACTCGGTTTCCAGCGCGCGAATGTCGCGCTTGGCGCGTGCGATCTCGGCCGCGGTACGGTCGAGCTTCTTGCGCTCCGCCGCCACTTGCAGCGGCACCAGCAGGAAACCGAGTGCCACCGCGACACCCGCCAGGAACCATCCGAGGCTTTTCCACGCCAGACCCAGCATCACATCGCTCCCTCTGTCACAGATTTTTCCGGCCACGCGGCGGCACTGGTACGCGTTGCCGTACGAAGCGTGGCTGAACGGGCGCGCGGATTGCGCGCAATTTCAAGGTCATCCGCGCGAATAGCGCGCCCGACCGATGCGAAGCTCGGCGCATGTTTCGCCGCCACTTCGGGCAAATGCCGCGATCCGGAAGGCAGCGATCCGCTGCGTTCGCGCAGGAACCGCTTGACCATCCGGTCCTCCAGGCTGTGGAACGTCACCACCGCCAGCCGCCCGCCGGGCGCCAGCACGCGCTCCGCCGCGGCGAGACCGTCGGCCAGTTCGCCCAGCTCGCGATTGATATGGATGCGGATCGCCTGGAAGGTCCGCGTCGCGGGGTCCTTCTTGTCGTACGGCTTATAGCCGAGCGCCTTGCGCACGATCCGCGCGAGCTCGCTCGTCCGTGTGATCGGTCGATTATAGACGATCGCCTGCGCAACGCGCCGCGCGCGCGGTTCCTCGCCATATTCCTTGATGACGAACGCGATCTCGGATTCGTCGGCTTCGTTGAGGAAGTCGGCGGCGCTCATGCCTTCCTGACTCATCCGCATGTCGAGCGGACCGTCCGACTGGAACGAGAAACCGCGCTCGGCCTGGTCGAGCTGCATCGACGATACGCCGATGTCCATCGTGACGCCCTGCACCGGCACGGCATCCCGCGCCGCCAGTTCGGCATCCATCGCGGAAAAGGTCGCCGGGATCAGCGTCAGCGCGCCATCCGACGCAGCGACCGCCGCCGCGCCCGCCGCGATCGCGTCAGGGTCTCGATCGAACGCAAACACGCGCCCGCCCGCCGCCAGCATCGCGCGCGTGTACCCGCCCGCCCCGAAGGTCGCGTCGACGTGGCGCTCGCCGGGGGCAATGGCGAGCGCATCGAGCACTTCGGTCAGCAAAACCGGCACATGCGGGGCGTCGTTCGTAGCGGTATCGGAGATCACAGCGCGATCCCCTTCTGCTTGCAATGGAACCGGCAGGCGGCCTGCATTACCGGATCGACATCGGTCGCCGCCATCAGGGTCGCCGGGTCCCAGATCTCGATCCAGTCGAACGTGCCCCAGAAAAAGGCATATTCGCCGATTCCCGCATAATCGCGGGGGAATGCAGGCATGATGAAGCGGCCCGAGCCGTCGAACGGGGCCTGTTCGCCGCTCGCGCCGCGGCGCTTGAGATTGTAGTTGGGCTCGCCATCCTCGCCGGTGTGCAGCGCCTCGCGCGCCTCCACCTTGGCCTTCAGGATCTTGACATAGGCAGGGTCATAGGCGCGCAGGCAGGTCTGCTTGGGATGCACGCCGACGATGATAGTGCCACCATCCTTGCCGTCGGGGCGCGGCGAATTGGTCGCCAGCGCCTGCCGCAGCGAAACGGGAATCGCGACCCGGCCCTTGTCATCGACAAGGCCAAGTCCGTCTCCCTGATATTCGCTGCGTTCGTCCACGCCCACCCCGCTCCGGCGGGCAAACCTCTCCCGTCCCGAGAATCGCGTCCGTTGCGATGCTCAGCGCACTGTCGCGCAGGCGAGATGAGTCTGCCCCTGTTGGAAGCAGAGTTAACATGTAGTTTACCGGGGATACAAGGGGAAAGCCGGGGAATGACGGGGAAGTACGGTTAATTCCTTAAATTCGCCGTCCATTTTTGTCGCGTCATATCAGCTTGTTCCTGCTGTGTTCGAAGAGCATGTCTCGCCGTCCCGCGCTTCCCCGGAGGCGGTGCGGTAATCAGGTACGATTTCCCGTGATTTCCCCGCTCTACGGCGGAGCCGCGCGATCACCGTTGCGGGTGCGCGGCGCGCGATTGCGGCTGGGCCGTGTTGCTGGCGATTTCCGCGCTCGGCGCGACGCCCAGCTCGGCGAGCGGTTCCTTGGTTGCCGTGGGTGTCGCCGCCGGATCGGCGCTGTTGCCCGATACGATCGCGGAAACCACCTCGGGGCGCGCGCTGCCGATCGCGGCAACCTCGCGGTCATGGTTGATTGTCGCAAAGATCGCCGCTGCCAGCCCGATCAACAAAACCACCGCAGCGAGGCCGATCATGCCGACCTTCACACGCTGGGTGGTCTGTCCTGCTTCCCTCGGCGGGTGCTGTGCGTTAATTTTCATAGGCTGTGGTATAAAAGTAACGCATTAAAATGCGCTTGTCGATTCCAGCCTTTTGCCAAGTCTCTATATGTCAGGCCGAGGCGAGCCACGGCGGTACAGCCAGCCCCTTCGCCTCCAGCCACGCGCGATTGTAGAGCGTCGAAAGATAGCGGAAACCGGTGTCGCAGAGGATCGTGGCGATCCGTCTACCCGGCCCCAGGTGCCGTGCCAGCGCTACCGCGCCCGCCACGTTAATGCCCGACGACAGGCCCAGGCACAGCCCCTCCTCGGACAACAGCCGTGTCACCCATTCCATCCCCTCGGCATCGGAAATGCGGAATTGCGTGTCGATCGGCGCGCCTTCCAAATTGGCGGTGATCCGCCCCTGCCCGATGCCTTCGGCGACCGACGATCCTTCCGCTTTCAACTCGCCATGCGCGTAATAATTGTACAGCGCCGCGCCGTGCGGATCGCTGAGCGCGATGCAAATCGATTCGTCCTTCGCCTTCAGGCCCAGCCCGACCCCGGCGATCGTCCCGCCCGTTCCCGCCGCGCAGGTGAAGCCATCGATCCGCCCGTCCATCTGCGCCCAGATTTCCTCGGCGGTGCCGGTGATATGCGCCTTGCGATTGGCGGTATTGTCGAACTGATTGGCCCACACCGCATTGGGCGTTTCCTCGGCGATGCGACGCGAAGTGTGCACGAAATGGCCGGGGTTCGAATAGGGCGCGGCCGGCACCAGCACCAGCTCCGCCCCCAGCGCGCGCAGCGTGTCCATCTTCTCGCGGCTCTGCGTCTCGGGCATGACGATGATCGTCTTGTAGCCCTTGGCATTGGCAACCAACGCCAGCCCGATCCCGGTATTACCAGCCGTCCCCTCGACGAACGTCCCGCCCGGCGCGATCGCCCCGCGCGCCTCGGCATCCTCGACGATCCCCAGTGCGGCGCGGTCCTTGACCGAGGCACCGGGGTTGGCAAATTCACATTTGCCATAGATTTCGGCACCGGCGGCTTCGCTCGGCCCTTTCAGGAGGACAAGCGGGGTATTGCCGATCAAGGCGAGTGTATTGGGGGTGGTGTGCATCGTCCTTAGCTAGGTTCCCGCGCCGCGCGGGGCAAGCAAGCTTCGCTTTGCTGCAACCAAGCGCTCAGGATGACGACCGCCGCGTGGCGCGGTCTTTACCCAATCCCCGCCGCGCGTAAATGCGGCCCCAGCCGCCCGCCAAGCCACAAAAAGAACATCCGGTAATCGCTCGCCAGCGACCATAGGGGATAGGTGAAGGTCGCCGGACGGTTGCGCTCCACCCCGAAATGCGCGGCCCAGGCAAAGCCGTATCCCGCGATCGGCAGCGCCGCCCACCAATATCCCCCTGCCACGATCGCCACGGCCAGGAACACGAAGGTGAGCGCCGTGCCTGCATAATGGATCGCGCGCGTTTCGGGCTTGGAATGCTCGCGCAGATAGTAAGGCCAGAAGGCGGCATAGCTGGTGATCTTGGCGACCATTTACGGCTCCTAATGGTAACGGGCACGAGAGTTTCACGCCGCTGATGCCGTGACAAGTCCGAGCGTCCGGGACCGGGCTCCGACGCGCAAATCTTGTCGAATGCCGCAGCGGAATATGACTATGATATTTCCGGATTGTTGCGGCGCAAAAATGATTGCCTCTAGGGCATGTTCCGCCCTTGACGCGCGATGCGGCATACGCAAAGCGCGTCCGCATGAGCATCCGTAACCTCCTCCCCGCCGCCGCCGTTGCGCTGTTCGCGCTCTCGGCCTGTGAAAACAAGCCGCAAGAAGTGACCAACATCGCGCCCGATCCGATGGCGTCGGTTCTGGCCAACAAGGCACCGGTCGAATTGCCCCCGGCGATCAAGGCCGACGTCAGCATGCGGTGCAAGGACAACAGCCTCGCCTTCGTCACCTTCTTCGAAGGCGACAAGCAGGTTCTGGTGAAGACCAAGAAGGACGCGACCCCGGTCAAGCTCACCGCCGAAAAGGCCGGCGATCCGCTGACCGCACAGGGCTATGTCCTCACTGGCGACCCCAAGTCGGTCACGCTCACGCAGCCCGGCAAGTCGGCCCAGGTCTGCAAGGTCGGCTAAGGCCACCGATTGCACGGCGCATCGTCATCCGCCACTATGGCCCCGCGGAAACGAGGGCCCCGACGTGGCGACGATTGCGATCTACAGTCTGAAGGGCGGCGTCGGTAAAACGACACTCGCCGTCAATCTCGCCTGGGTCGCCGCGACCGCCTCGTCGCGGCGCACCCTGCTCTGGGACCTGGACCCGCAAGCCGCCTCCAGCTTCCTGCTGAGCGCGACGCCCGACCTCAAGGTGAAGGGCCAGGCCCAATCGGTCTTCGCCAAGGATGTCAGCCCGGACAAGCTGATCGAGAAGACCGCAACGCCGCGGCTCGATCTGCTCCGCGCCGATGCGTCGCTGCGCGGGCTCGACCTGCTGTTTCACGAACTCGACAAGAAGAAGCGCCTGCAGAAACTGCTGTCCGGGCTGCGCAAGGATTATGATCGCATCCTGCTCGATTGCCCGCCCGGCCTGACCGAAACGAGCGATCAGGTGATGCGCGCGGCCGATCTGATCGTAGTACCGGTCATCCCCTCGCCTCTGTCCGAACGCGCGCTGGCCGAGGTGCTGAAACATCTCGGCACGAAGGTGCAGGTGATGCCGGTGCATTCGATGGTCGATGGCCGCCGCAAACTCCATGCCGAGGCGCTGGCGCGGCATCCCGATTGGCCGGTCATCCCGATGGCGAGCCTGATCGAGCAGGTCACCGCCCGGCGCGCGCCAGTCGGCAGCTTCGCCGCGAAATCGGCGGGGGCGCAGGCTTTCGCCCGGCTGTGGCAAGCGATCGAGCGCCGCCTTGCCGCTTGATCCCCGGCGCACCGCAGCATGACCGACGCGGAACACGCCGCACCCGATCCCATCCCGCCGATCGACCCCAATCTGATGTTAGGGGCCTATTCGGTCGGGGTGTTTCCGATGGCAGACGGGCGGGACACCGATGAAGTCTATTGGGTCGAGCCGACCGAACGCGCGATCCTGCCGCTCGACGGCTTCCACCTTTCGCGCTCGCTCCGGAAGAAGCTGGTCGCGGACCGCTTCCGCGTCACTGCGGACCACGCCTTCACCCGGATCCTCGCGCTGTGCGCGCAATCCGACGCCAGCCGACCCGATACCTGGATCAATCCCCCGATCGAACGCGTCACCAACCAGTTGCACCAGCTCGGCTTCGCGCATTCGATCGAAGTGTGGGACGGCGACGCCCTGGTCGGCGGCCTGTACGGCATCGCGCTGGGCCGGGCGTTTTTCGGCGAAAGCATGGTCAGCCGCGCGCGCGACGCCTCAAAGGTCGCGATGGCATGGCTCGTCGCGCGGCTGCGCGTCGGCGGCTATACGCTGCTCGATTGCCAGTTCCTGACCGATCACCTCGCCTCTTTGGGCGCGATCGAAATCAGCCGTGCCGATTATCTCTCGGCATTGTCCTCTTCGATATCGGGCGCGGTCGGCTCGGGCGCTTCCTCCTCTGGCGTCGGCGATTTCTTCGCGCTCGACCGCGGTGCGTCGCTCGCCTGGGGATCACCCCCACCTGCGATCGAGTTTGGCCCGCCGACCGGGAAGGTCATCGCGCAGCTTTTGACCCAGACATCGTAAATCGGATGCTGCACGACGTTGAGCGCCGGGCGCTCCTTGAACAGCCAGCCTGAAAAGACTCGCCGCCAGGCTGCGTCGCGGCCCTGCACATCAACCTGCACGAACGCGCCTGTGTAGGGTTCCTGCTCCCACGGGGCGGTGCGCTCGCACGCGCGCAGCCGCACGATCACATCGCCGATCCGCACCGCTTTGCCGGGCTTCAGCACGACGTCGCGCGCCGCGCCGTTGCGTTTGTTGAGCAGCCCCAGCGTCGCGACCCGCTCCGCCATCGGCGTCGCGCCCAGGCTCGGGTCGACCCCACCCCCGACATCGACCGTCGTGATGTTGCTCGCGCTGGTATCGGCGTCGAGCGCGGTGACCGGGGTCGGCTTGGCGTCCGGCGCGGCAGGCTTGGTCGGCCCGCATCCGACGGCGAGCAGCGTCACCGCCAGCACCGCGCCGCACCGCCCGGCGCGAATCACGCGTCCGGCACCCACGCTTCATAATCGCCGGTCGCGGCAGCGCGCACGCCACCCTTTTCCAGCGCGCCGCTCGGGCGATAGGCGGCGGGCGTTCCGGTCATATTGGGCTCGGCTGGCTTCTGCCACGGACGCGGCGCGGGAAGCGCGCGCGCCGGCACGTCGGCGACCTGGTGATGCAGCCAGCTGAACCATTCGGGCGGCACGCGGGTCGTGTCGTTCGGCCCGTTATAGATCACCCAGCGCCGCGGGTTGCCTGCGGTATCGCGTCCGCCTTCGTAATAGACGTTACCGAGCGAATCTTCGCCGACACGCGCCTTGCCACGCAGCCCGAATGCGGTGCCCACGGTCGCGCCGTTCCACCAGGTGAAGGGATTGAGGTTGATGCCCATGCGCACGCGCTTAGCGCGCCGCCGTGCCACCTTCAACCGCGATTCCGGATGAGGTTAGCGCGGTCCGCCGCTCCACGTCACCCGGTCGCCCTCGGATATGCCCAGATCGAGCACGCGCCCCCCGCGCAGTTCCAGCACCGCGCTGACCGGCTCGCCCGAGGGGATCAAGGTTTCGGACTGCGGCACGGTATTCTCGGCGATCCGCGCGATCGTGCCGTCGGCGCGGATGAACAGGATGTCGAGCGGGCTCGGCGTGTTCTTCATCCAGAAATTGGCCGCGCGCGGCGGACCGCCCTCTGGCGGATAGGGCGCGAACAACATCCCGCCATTCTCCGGGATGTCGGTGCGGAACATCAGCCCGCGCTCCTGCTCCTCCGCCGTCTTGGCCAGTTCGACGGCGAAGGCGTGGGTGCCGTTCGCGCTCTTGATGCTGACCGCGACCGTCCCGCTCGGGGCCTGCGCCGTGGCCGCGGTGTCCTTAGCGCCACCACATCCGCTGGTGGCGACAACCAGCCCCATCGCCAGCACCGCCGCAAATCGTACCGTCATTGTGCGCCTTCAATCCTCATACGCGACGATCACCGCGAGCGGACCCTTGTCCCGCTCTACGATCCGCGCGCGGAACGCCTGGCCCGGTTCGATCTCTTCGATCCCCGCGCGCCGCAGCGTCTCGATATGCACGAACACGTCGCTCTCGTCGTTGCCGCGTAGCAGGAAGCCATAGCCTTTCAAGCGGTTGAACCATTTGACCGTCACCGGTTCGAACGGCCCGGCCTGTTCGATCAGCGCCGCGGCATCGCCCCGCGCCGCGTCCGCGCGCGGGCGGATCGGCTGCTCGATCGCGTCGGTCAGATCGATCGACAAAATCTCGCTCGCCTGCAGTCCCCGGTCGCGCACCGAAGCAAGACACTCGATCCGCGCGCCTTCCGGCACGCTCCGACGGCCATGCGGGCGCAACACCGAGAAATGCACCAGAATATCGCCGACGCTCGCGTCATCGGCCACAACGAAACCAAAGCCGCGCGTCATGTCGAACCATTTGACGACGCCGGTATAGATTCGTGCGGAAGGGTCCGCCGTCCCCGACTTATCCCCCCGCCGCACTCTTTTTCCGTGGCGTTGAGCGCCGAAATTACTTCGTTACGCATCGAGAACTATCCCCCGACTGCGAGGCTAGCACGGACACAATTTTGACGCAAAGCCAGTCGTCTCGGGCGCGGCGCGCACGAATTCCGCGGAAATCCGGTAACCCTCATGACTCCGGATCCAGTGCTTCGCCCGGTTCCAGCATGACGATCCGCCGCGCGAGCGCAAAGTCGTGCCCGCCGCGAATCATCGCCGCGATCTGCTTCTCGCGCTGGGGGCGTTCGGCCCGCACCGACGCGAACGGGCCGATCCGTCGGCGCCTGGCGAACGCCAGCGCCGTCTCCAGCGCGCGATCGTCCACCGCCGGGGCGATCGCTTCGCGATCCTCCTCGTCCAGCCCCGCCTGCTGCAGCGCGCCGCTGACCCGGCGCTTGCCCAGCCCGCGCCGCCCCATCGCCGCCGCGCGCGCCTCGCCGAACGCGCGATCGTCGATATACCCGAGCTCGGCGAACTTCTCGGCCAGAGCCACCGGGTCCGCCGACGGCCCGTCCCACCCGCGCTCGCGAATCTTGCGCGTCAGATACTCGACCAAACGCCGCCGCGTTGTGGCAAACCGCTCGACATAGCGCAGCGCCAACCGCTCCAGCGCCGCCGCATCCAGCGGCGGAACCGTGCGTATCTCTCTTGATTTCGAACGGTTCTTTGGTGACTGGAACATGACGCCATCATTGTGCCACAGTCGATCTCGATTTTGAACGCTTGGCATAAGCAGGGGTGCATGTCGAAAATTCAGGCGCGACCGTCCCCAAACGGTCGCGATCAAGGGCACAAACACTGATGACCACAGATGTAGCGGACACGCGGGAAACCTCGGTGACAACACCGGGGTCGGCCGCGCCGAATTTGGTCGCGACGCCGACCGCGGACACGCTGGCACGACGCTTCGCCGATTTCGAAACGCTGGGCGAGGCGCTCGATTATGCCGCCAAAGGCACGCGCGGCCTGAATTTCCACGATGCGCGCGGCACGCTGACGCGCGCCTATCCCTTTGCCGACCTGCGTGAAGACGCACTGGCGATGGCGCGCCGCCTGATCGACGCCGGGATCAAGCCCGAGGACCGCATCGCGATCGTCGCGGAGACCAGCCCCGATTTCGCCGCCCTGTTCTTCGGCACTGTCTATGCCGGCGCCTGGCCCGTCCCGCTGCCGCTGCCGACCAGCTTCGGCGGCCGCGATTCGTATATCGAACAGCTCCGCGTCCAGCTTTCGAGCTGTGATCCGACGCTGCTGATCTATCCGCCCGAACTGGCGCAGATGGGCGGCGATGCCGCGCGCGCCGCTGGGGTCGAAGGGGTCGACTGGTCCGAACTCGTCGCACGCCCCGCCCCTGCGGTCGATCTACCCCAAGCACGCGGCGACGATATCGCCTATTTGCAATATTCCAGCGGATCGACGCGCTTCCCGCACGGTGTCGTCATCACGCATCACGCGTTGCTCAACAATCTCGCCGCCCACGCGCACGGGATGCAGTTGATCGACAGCGACCGCTGCGTGTCGTGGCTGCCGTGGTATCACGACATGGGGCTGGTCGGCTGCTTCCTGTCGCCGGTCGCCAATCAGGTCTCGACCGATTACCTCAAGACCGAGGATTTCGCGCGCCGTCCGCTCGCCTGGCTCGACATGATCAGCCGCAATCCCGGCACTTCGATCAGCTATTCCCCCACCTTCGGCTACGACATTTGCGCGCGCCGCATGTCGAGCCAGACCAAGGCTTCCGAACGTTTCGACCTGTCGCGCTGGCGCCTGGCCGGCAATGGCGCCGACATGATCCGCCCCGACGTGATGCAATGCTTCGTCGATGCCTTTGCCGAGGCGGGTTTCAAGGCCAGCGCCTTCCTGCCGAGCTACGGCCTTGCCGAAGCGACGCTCGCCGTGTCGATCATGCCGCCGACCGAGGGCATCCGCGTCGAGCTGGTCGAGGAAACGCAGCTCTCCGGCGTCGCCGCCGGTGAAGACCGTCCGCAACGCTACCGCGCGATCGTCAATTGCGGCAAGCCGGTGAAGGACATGCAGGTCCAGATTCGCGAAGAAGACGGCACCCCCCTGCCCGAACGCGCGATCGGCAAGGTCTGGTGCTCCGGCCCATCGGTGATGGTCGGCTATTTCCGCGATCAGGATTCGACCGATGCCTGCCTGGTCGATGGCTGGCTCGACACCGGCGACATGGGCTATCTCAGCGACGGCTACATCTACATTGTCGGCCGCGCCAAGGACATGATCATCGTCAACGGCCGCAACCATTGGCCGCAGGACATCGAATGGGCGGTCGAGCAGCTTCCCGGCTTCAAGGCCGGCGACATTGCCGCCTTCGCGATCACCACGCCGGGCGGTGAGGAAACTCCCGCCGTGCTCGTACAGTGCCGCACTTCGGATGAATCCGAACGCGTCCGCCTGCGCGACGAGATTCGCGAACGCGTCCGCTCGGTCACCGGCATGAACTGCGTGATCGAACTGATCCCGCCGCGCACCCTGCCGCGCACCAGTTCGGGCAAATTGAGCCGGGCGAAGGCACGCAACCTCTATCTCAACGGGGATATCAAGCCGTACGACCTGGCGGCTTAACGCGCACCGCCGTTCGGCCTGCGCTCAACCGAAGGCATAACCGGATAGCCCGAATTGCGTGATCGCGGCGCGCGCGGTCGGCGGTTGCGCAGGCGCCACCGCAACCGGCAGGTCGTGATCAGTCAGCACTGCGGCCGAGGGGCGGCCGAAATAATATCCCTGAAACAGGTCGACCCCCATCCCGGCCAGCAGCGTCGCTTGCTCGGCGGTCTCGACCCCTTCGGCCACAATCGAGATCCCCAATCGCCGCGCGATCAGCACGGTGCTTTCCACCACCGCGCCGCCATTGCCGTCCAGCGTCGACATGAACGACTTGTCGATCTTCACCGCCGTCACGGGGAAGCTGAGCAAGCGTGACAGCGACGAATAGCCGGTCCCGAAGTCGTCGATCAGCAACGCAACGCCGATCGCGCGCAGGCTCTCGATCGAGGCGCGCGTCGCATCGATATGGTCTTCGGCAAACACTGATTCGGTGACTTCGAGTTCCAATCGCCCGGCGGGCAAGCCGGTCTGCGCCAGGATCTGCGCGACGCGCAGCGCGAAATCGCTTTCGCACAGCTGCTTTACCGATACGTTGACCGCCACCACCGGCGCATGATCGATGGTCGTCCACGCCGCCGCTGCGGTACAGGCGCGCCGCAGGACGAGATCGCCCAGCGCAATGATGCGATCGGTCTCCTCCGCGATCGGAATGAACTCATCCGGGTTGATCGTGCCCAGCGTCGGATGCGTCCAGCGCGCCAGCGCTTCATATCCGTGGATGTAGCCGGTCCGCCAATTGTAGATCGGCTGGTAATGCAGCACGAGTTGTTCGACCTGAATCGCCTCGGGCAGCGCGCGCGACACGTCGAAACGGCGCTTCTGCGTCGCGGCATAGGATTCGCGGAACGTCAGCACCTTGCCGCGCCCCTCGCGCTTGGCCTCGGCCACCGCGAGATCGGCGGCGAGGATTAGCGCCTCATGCGTACACGCATCCCCCGGAAACATCGCCAGCCCGGCGGACAGGCCAACCGATAGCGATTGCCCATCGACGTCGAACGGCTGGCTCACCGCATCGATCAGCGCCCGCCCGATCGCTTCCGCCTCGTGAAACACGTCGTCGCCATGCCCCAGCACCAGCACGAATTCGTCCCCGCCCCACCGCGCCAGCATGGCATTCGCCGGGATCAACCGGCCGAGCCGTTTGGTCACCGCGCGCAGGATGCGGTCGCCCACGTCATGCCCCATCGCATCGTTGATCTGCTTGAACCGGTCGAGATCGAGGAACAGCGCCGCCGCCTCACGCCCGGCATCGGCGTGGAGATGCTTATGCATCCACGCGAGCAACCGCCGTCGGTTCGGCAGGCCGGTGAGCCCGTCGGAATTGGCGGCATCGGCCAGCGCGCGCGTGCGCTGCTCGATCCTGTCCTCCAGGTCGCTGTTGAGCGCCTGCAGGTCGGCGACCAGATCGAGATTCTCGATCTTCAGCTCGACGCTGCAGCGGATGGCGACATGGTTGCGACTGTGCACCAGGAACATCACGCCAAGGAAAACCAGGCCCAGGATCGTCATGACGCGACCTTGCTGATCGCTGTCGAACAGCAGGAGCGACGCCGGGCCGAGCATCGCGGCGATATAGATCCGCCCCTCGCGCAACAGCCCCGCGATAATCCCGGAGCCTCCGGCAGCCAGCGCCGAAACGATGATCGCCACCATATATTGGCTCGCCGCATTCGACGCATTTAACAGTAGCGACAAGCCCGCCCACAACGCCGCGGACAGATACAGACCGATTGCAAATTGATGGCGCCAGCGTGCGACTCGGCCTGGAGTCGCGCACAGGATTGCAGCATGGGACCGACCCACGCTCGAGGCATACCGCAGCGTGCCCAGCAACGCAGCGGCGGCAAACCAGGCAACCACCCAATGCGCCCCGTCGGACCATAAAATCAGCGACACGCCGCCGCACGCGAGAAAATTCATCACGAGCATCGGCCTCAGATTCTCGTGCGTGATCGCCAGTAACTCGCGCTCGATCCTCTCACTCTTGCCGGTTTGCATTACCGCGCATTTCCCTTTTTGCCTGTCGGCGACCCAATCGCCCCGGCCTTTGGCCGCACGACAGCACCGCGACGCCGCCCCGCCCCGGAGACCCATCGGATACCAAAGTCCATTATAGCGGGCACCGAACCGCCGCCGTAGCACGGACGGCATTTCCACGCCCGTGGTGCCTGTAGCGGCCGAAAGAGGCCGCTCTTCGCGTCAGGTGGACAGGGTGGTCGGGCTCGCCCCGAGCACCGCTTGCGACGGTGTCAGCAACCGCTCGGTCACAAGATCTGCGTGGCGGCGCAAGGCTTCGCCCAGGAAATCCATGACTGTCCGCACGCGCGGCACGTGGCGCAGCCGCTCATGCGTTACCAGCCAGATTTCCCGCGATCCGGAGCGCGCGTGCGGCAGGCAACGGACGAAATCCTCGTCCGCCTCCGCTACGAAGCACGGGAGCGATGCCAGCCCCATGCCCGATCGCACAGCCGACAGCAGGCCGCTGACCGAGCTATGCTGCATCGCGATCGCACCTTCCAGCCCATTCTCCCGCAGCCAGGTGCCGTAATAGCGCCCGATCGCGCCGCCCCCACCGCCGATCATCGGATGTCCCGCCAATTCGTGCCGGTTGCGCGGCAAGCTGTGCGTCGCGGCGTAGATCCGGCTGCAATACACCGTCCAATAATCGTCGCCGATCCGCCGCCCGACCAGCCCGCTGCCCGTTTCGATGTTTTTCGTGACGCGGATCGCAACATCGGCCGCCGCGGCTGAAAGATCGCGCACATCCTCGCTCGCATCGAGTTCGATCACGATATCCGGATGCCGCTCGCGCAGATCGCGCAGCATCGCGGGCAGCACCCCGACGACATAGGATTCCTCGGCGGTCAGCCGGACGGTGCCACCGGCATCGCGCTTGCGCGCCGCCGCCGCCTCGACAAACTGCGCCGCAGACGCGCGCAGCGCGCGCGCCTGCGGCAGCAATGTCTCGCCGACCGCCGTCAGCACATAGCCAGCGCGGCGGCGCTCGAACAAGGTCAGCCCCAGCGCCTCCTCCAGCGCGGCGATCCGCCTGGCCACCGTCGTCTGGCTGACCCGCAACACGCGCCCGGCGGACAGGGTGCTGCCGCTCTCGGCCACGGCCAGAAAATACTGCGTGTCGTTCCAGTCGAGCATCGGGGCATTCTGCACTTTTGCAGAACGACAGTGCAACATCGTTTCTTTTGCAGGTCCCTAAGCGCGCGTATCTGAAAACGCACGTTGGCCAACGGTTTCACAATCTTGGGAGACCGTCATGAACTCGCTTCTCACCTCCGCAGTCCTGGCTGCGCTTCTGTCCGCCGCGCCCGCTTATGCGGTGGCAGAGCAGCCGCGCGACCATCGTACGACCGTCAGCACCGCTGGGCTCGACCTCGCCTCGACCAAGGGCCAGCACCGGCTCGGCCTGCGCATCCTGCACGCCGCGTCGTCGCTCTGCGAAACGCCCTCCGCTGCCGACCCGCTCGGCTGGAAGACCTATATCCGCTGCCGCGACGAAGCAGTTGCCCGCACCGACGCGCAACGGCGCGCCGCCGTCGCATCGGCCGCCGCACAAACCGATCGGACGATCGCATCGGCGCGGTGATCGCGGGGGGGGGGTGCAGCAATTTCGGCGCCTACCCCCGGCACCGCCATAACGATCCGCTAACCCTTGCACGCTACAGTATGGCGCGTGAGCACTGAAACCACCTCCCAATTCGCCATGCCGCGGATCGACGCCCGGGCCTTGCTCGGCCTCTACGATCCGGCGGATACGACCGATTGGGCACCGATCCGCGCTGCGCAGATGCACGCCGGCAGCCAGCTTGCCTTCTTCATGCTCGCCGCCAACCTGATCGGCGCGGCATTGGTCACGCTGATCCTCGAACACACGGCACCGTTATGGGCGATGGCCTGTTGGGGCGCGGTCGTCGCGGCGGTCGCCGTCGCGGTCACCTTCCGCCGCCTCGCCGCGCGCCACCGTTCGGCCAGCAGCGCGACGCTCGGCGACGTGCGCGATACGGTGCTGGAGGGAATCGCGCTCGCCGCAGTCTGGTCGGTCCCGCCGCTCGCCTTTGGGGTCCGGGCCGATTCCGCCACCGCGCTGGCGCTGTGGGTCGTGCTGTCGGTGCTGATGGCGGCATCGGCGGTCGCAATGGTAGCCCTGCCGCTCGCCACCCTGAGCTTTCTCGGCATCCTCGGCCTGGCCGTTGCGACGATGGTGTTCTTCGTCGGCGGCCCCGTGCTCGCCGCCGCGGTCCTGTTGTTCGCCGTGCTGCTGATGATCGGCTGTTTCTCCGGCGCGCGTGCGCTGGTGGTGATCCGCGCGGGTGAGATCGCGCTCGCCGAACGCGACGAAACCGTCAGTCTGTTGCTGCGGGAGGCGCAGGATCACAGCGCCGATTGGCTGTGGGAAACCGATGCCGGACGTCGCGTGGTGCGCGCATCGCCCCGCTTCGCGCATTCGGTCGGGCTCGATCCGCTCAGCATCAACGGCAAGTCGCTGCTTGAAGTGCTCGCCGGGCCGACCTGGGAAGCGGGCAATTTCTCGGCGGGCCTGCGCCAGCTTGCCGAACATCTGAAAGGCCGCGTCGCGTTTCGCGACGTGCTGTTGCCGGTGCGCGTGGACGATACCGAGCGCTGGTTCGAGATCGCCGCCAACCCCCGCGTCGACGAGCGCGGCGCCTTTATCGGCTTCCGCGGCGTCGGGTCGGACGTGACCCAACAGCGCGAATCCGCCGACAAGATCAACCGCATGGCGCGCTTCGATACGCTGACCGGCCTGCCCAACCGGCTGCACATCAACGAAGCACTGGCGCGGGCGATGGCGGAAGCCACCAAATGGGGCAGCCGATGCGCCTTCATGATGATCGATCTCGATCGCTTCAAGGCGGTCAACGATTCGCTCGGCCACCCGATCGGCGACCGGCTGCTCGGGCGCGTGTCCGAACGGCTTGCCGCGCTGATGACCGAGAACGAGCTGATCGGGCGGCTCGGCGGCGACGAATTCGCCGTCGTCGTGCGCGATGCCAGTGACAGCGCGCGCGTCGAGCGGCTCGCACAGACGATCGTCGACACGCTCGCGAAACCCTATGACCTCGATCACCATACGCTCTACACCGGGGCGAGCGTCGGGGTCGCCTTCGGTCCGCGCGACGGCGCGACCGCGGAAATGCTGATTCGCTCCGCCGATCTCGCTTTATACCGCTCGAAGGACCAGAGCGGCGGGACCTACCATTGTTACGAGCCGCAATTGCACGTCGCGGCCGAGGAACGCCGCATCCTCGAACAGGCGCTGCGCAAGGCGCTGACCAACGATGAGCTGGACGTCCACTATCAGCCCGTGGTCGATGCCGCGAGCGGCACTCTGAAGGGCTTTGAGGCCCTCGTCCGCTGGACGCACCCCGAACTTGGCCCGATCTCCCCGGCCAAGTTCATCCCGCTCGCCGAAGATGCACGGTTGATCGCGCCGATCGGCGAATGGGTGCTGCGCTCGGCCTGTGCCGAGGCCGCTACCTGGCCAGGCGAGACTCGTGTCGCGGTCAACGTGTCACCCGAACAGTTGCACAACCCGGGCTTCGTCGCGATCGTCGCCTCGGCGCTGGCGAACAGTGGGCTTCCCGCCAGTCGGCTCGAACTTGAGGTCACCGAAAGCGTGTTCATGCGCGACGATACCGGCGCGGTGAAGGTGCTGGAGCGCATTTTGGGGCTCGGCGTGCGGCTCAGCCTCGACGATTTCGGCACCGGCTATTCCTCGCTCGGCTATCTCAGCCGCACCAAATTCTCGACGATCAAAATCGACCGCAGCTTCGTGATCGGCGCGTCCAAGAAAGTGCCCGAGGCGATCGCGATCATTCGCGCAGTCGTCGCGCTGGCGCAGAGCCTCGGCATGGCCACCACCGCAGAGGGCGTGGAGACCGAGGACGAACACCGCATGGTGCAGGACCTCGGCTGTACCAAGGTGCAGGGCTATTATTTCGGTCGCCCCCTGCCCGTCGCCGAAGCGCGCAGCCTGGCGCATCGCGACTGGAGCGACCGCGCCGCTGCGTAAAGCCGCTTGCGGGCCGCGCGGCGGCGCGCTAACGGACGCTTCTGATAGGGGTGTAGCTCAGTTGGTTAGAGCGTCGGTCTCCAAAACCGAAGGCCCTCGGTTCGAGTCCGAGCTCCCCTGCCAAGCCTAAGGCGCACCGGATTAGCAAAGCTAATCCCGAGCCGCCGCAAGGCCAGCCGGCGGCCTTTGGGCCGTCCGACGTGATGGGATTTACTCCCATCACGGCCCACCCAAGACCGCGTTTCCTTGCATAACTCCGATGACGGCGCGCCTTAACAGCGGCAATCGATCCGGATCATCAGCCGACCGAGCCCCGTGCAATCTCTCGGCGCTTCCCCGCTACAGGCGCGATGCCATATCCGCGGCATCGGCGATCGACTCGTACAAGCGATCGAGATCGGCGTCGGTGATGCAATAGGGTGGCATCAGATAGACCGTATTCCCGAGCGGCCGCACGAGCAGATCGTGCGCCAGGAAATGCGCGAGCAGCCGCGGCCCGAGGTGCGAGAGATAGCCGCTCCCCGCCGGATCGACCAAGTCGATCGCGATTATGGTGCCGATCTGGCGTGCGTGGCGCACGTTGGGCAGCGCCGCCAGCGAGGCCAGCCGATCGCCCTGCCGCGCGGAAACATCGGCGATCCGGCCAAGCACAGGCTCCTCGCGCCAGATCGCCAGATTGGCGTTGGCCGCCGCGCACGCGATTGGGTTCGCGGTGTAGCTGGAGGAATGAAAGAACATCCGCGCACGATCCGTCGACAGATGCGCCTCGAAAATCGCCTCGCGCGCCATCGTGACCGCAAGCGGCACCGCGCCGCCGGTCAGCCCCTTCGACAAACACAGGATGTCAGGCACGATCCCGGCCTGTTCGCACGCCAGCAGCGTCCCCGTGCGGCCCCAGCCGGTCATCACCTCGTCGGCTACGAAAAGCACGTCGTGCCGCGCACAGATCGCGCGCATCTCGGCGAGCACCCAGGCGGGATAGACCAGCATCCCGCCCGCCCCCAGGATCAGCGGCTCGACGATCAGTGCCGCCGGTGCCGCGCGGCACGCCTGCTCCAGCGCGTCGAGCGTCGCCTGTTCGCCGCCCGTAACCGGAAACGGGATGGTACTGACGTCGAACAGCAGCGGCGCATAGCTCGCATTGAATGCCCCGCGCGCGCCGACCGACATCGCGCCGATGGTATCGCCGTGATAGCTGTGCTCCATCACCAGAATGCGGTCCCGCGCGCTGCCGTGATTGGCCCAGAAACCCAGCGCCATCTTCAGCGCGACCTCGACGCTGGTCGATCCGGAATCCGAAAAGAACACGCGGGTGAGTTCCGGCGGCATGATCGCGGTCAACCCGCGCGCCAGCGTTTCGGCGGGTTCGTGGGTCCAGCCAGCGAAGATGATCTGGTCGAGCTTCGTGGTCTGCTCGGCGATCGCGGCCATGATGCGCGGATGGCAATGCCCATGCGTCGTCACCCACCAGGAACTGATGCCATCGACGATCCGCCGCCCATCGTCGGTGTAAAGGACAGCCCCCTCGGCATGGCTGACCCGCGGGATCGGCTCGCCCAGGCCGTGCTGGGTGAAGGGATGCCAGATCGGCGACGGCGTCATCGAAAATCGTCCAGGTCGAACGCGGCCGCGAAGGCCGCCGCCAGCGTCGCCGCATCGAGCGGATCGAGCAGCGGAAGACGCCCGAGCCGCTTGACCCCGCCGATCTGCGCGATCGTCGCTTCGCTATCGGCCTGTTCATCGCCGACAAAGGCAACGCCGAGGATCGGCACGCCCCGCCGCCGCAATGCCTCGATCGACAACAGGCTGTGGTTGATCGTCCCCAGCGCGGTGCGTGCGACCAGCACCACCGGGGCGCCCCAACGCCCGAACAGATCGGCAAACAGCAGGTCGCGCGTCAACGGCACCAGCGCCCCGCCCGCGCCCTCCACCACCAGCGGCCCGGAAACCGGCGGCAACGTCAGCCGCTCGGGGTCGATCACCACCCTGTCGATCTCCGCCGCGCGGTGCGGCGAGCACGGCGTGTTCAGGCGATAGGCTTCGGGCAAGATCCGCTCCGGCGGCAGGCCGGACAGCAGCGCGACGCTGGCGGCATCGCTCGACGGGTCCAGCCCGGCCTGCACCGGCTTCCAATAGTGCGCGCCGAGCGCACCGGCCAACGCCGCCGCGAAGACGGTCTTGCCGACATCGGTATCGGTGCCGGTCACAACGATGGCATTTCCGTGCATTAGTTCAGGTTCCTGATGGCGTCCGCCAGCGCAGTGACGTCTGCCTCGGTGACATTCAAGGTCAACGACAGCCGCAGCCGCGCCGTGCCCGCCGGTACGGTCGGGGGGCGAATCCCGCGCACATCGAAGCCCGCCGCCTGGAGCGCGGCGGCCATCTCCATCGCGGCGGCATCCGCGCCGACGATCAGCGGCAGGATCGGCGATCCGGTCGCGGTCACCCCGCACGGCGCGAGCGTGCGTTCGGCAAAGGCGATCAGTTCGGCCAGTCGCGCGCGCCGCTCAGGCTCGTCTGTCAGGATGCGCAAACTCTCCCGCACCGCAGCGGCGATCAGCGGCGACGGCGCGGTCGAGAAGATGAAGCCGCGCGCACGGTTGACGAGGAAATCCCGCATCGTGCGCGGTCCACACAGCAACGCCCCCTCGCACCCCAGCGCCTTGCCGCAGGTGCGCAGCGTGATGACGTTCTCCTGGCCCTCCAGCCCGGCGGCAAGCCCGCGGCCCCGATCCCCGAACACGCCGGTCGCGTGCGCCTCGTCGATCAGCAGCATCGCCTCATGCCGCTTGGCCACCGTCAGCAGATCGTCGAGCGGCGCGCGGTCGCCGTCCATGCTGTACAGGCTCTCGACCGCGATCCACGGCCGCCCCGTACCGCCCTCGCGTCGCCACGTCGCGATCGTCGCCTTGATCGCGCCGGGATCGTTGTGCGGGGCCGCAATCGTCGCCGCGCGGCCGAGCTTCATGCCCTCATGCGCGCTCGCATGGATCAGCGCATCGTAAACGACCAGGTCGCCCCGCTGCGGCAGCGTTGCGAACAATGCGCTGTTGGCGGCATAGCCGGTGGAGAAGAACAGCGCCGTCTCGCTGCCGAAAAACGCCGCCGCCTCCGCCTCGATCGCCTCATGCTCCGGATCGTTGCCGCGCAGCAGCCGCGATCCGCCCGAACCGACGGGGACGCCGCGGGCCAGCGCCGCGCCCACCGCCGCCCGCAGGCGCGGCGCGCCTGCAAGCGCGAGATAGTCGTTCGAGGCGAAATCCATCCCGCCACGCGGCTGAAGCCGGCGCAAGCGATCGGCGTTCTTCAGCGTGTCCAGATCATCAGCAAGGGCCTGCAGCGGTATCATGGCGGGGCATATACCGAGCGCATCGGGCAACGCACCCGACGATTTGGACGGCCCGCGCCGGAGCAGGCCGCAACGCCGCCTCCCCGTCTGCCGTCGAGCGCGGCCAGCATCGTCAGGCTGGTCGATGATTCCTGCGCCCGTTCGCGACCGCCGCGGGCCGTGGCCGGACCGACGCCCCGCGCGAGCGCGACGACTCGGGACTTGCCCCCGCCCCGCCCCCCTGATAAGCAATCGCCATTCCGACATCGGGAATTCTCGTCATCGGGCCTTGGCAGGTCCGGGCGGCGGGCCCATGTCCGGACACAGAGCTTCAACAAGAGTGCAGGCACCGTGGCAAAGACGACCCCTCTCGAATTCTTCAATCAGGTGAAGGCCGAGACCAAGAAGGTGGTGTGGCCGACGCGGCGCGAGACGCTGATGACGGGCCTTATGGTGGTGATCATGACCCTGATCCTCGGCCTGTTCTTCTTCGTGATCGACACCAGCTTCGAGGCGGTCATCGCCCTGCTGCTCAGCCTCGCAAAGTAAGAGACACATCACATGGCACGCTGGTACATCATCCACGCTTATTCGGGTTTCGAGGGCAAGGTCCGCGATTCGATCATGGCGGAGGCGACCCGCATGGGCCTCGAACAGCTCGTCGAGCAGATCGAAGTCCCGACCGAAACCGTGACCGAGGCGCGCCGCGGCAAGAAGATCTCGGTCGAGCGCAAGTTCATGCCCGGCTATGTGCTGGCCAAGCTGAACATGAACGACGACGTGTATCACCTCGTCAAGAACACGCCGAAGGTGACCGGCTTCCTTGGGCCGAACGGCAAGCCGCAAGCAATCCCCGAGGCGGAAGCCGCGCGGATGCTCAACACCAAGGACGAAGCCGCCGCCGCCGCACCCAAGGCGAAGATCAAGGTCGATTTCGAAATCGGCGACTCGGTCAAGGTGCTCGACGGCCCGTTCGCGAGCTTCAACGGCATCGTGGAAGAGCTCGATTTCGACCGGTCGCGGGTCAAGGTTTCGGTGTCGATCTTCGGGCGTGCTACGCCGGTTGAGCTGGAGTTCGAGCAAGTCGAACGCAGCAAGTAAGGCAAAGCCTTACGCGCGACCGCACGTGCAATAGCGCTGCTATTGCACGAGACCGGCGCTCGACCGGCCGGAGGGTCGCCCCCCGCGCGAACCCATCCGACGAAAGACGCGGGATTTACTCCCGCGTCCCTACCCATAGCACTCAACGAAACCGACAAATTGGCCCGGCAATCGAAACGGTAGACCGCGCCTGCGCCTCACATCTCGCGCAACAGCTTCAAACCGCGCTTGGGCGGAAGCTCCAATGCCACTTGCAGCAACGCAATTCGCGCATTGCATCGCTGCTCAATCGTGCCGCCATCGTTGAGAGCGACACCGTAAGCGTTGCGACTCAGCCCGGCCTTTTTCGCGCCCTGCTCCATCACATCGCCCGGCACCGTAAATCTGCCGTTACCCGATTTCTGGGTGACATCCGCACCGGCGCTTAGCACGATATCGTAAATGGCACGACGCAACGCCGGCTGGAGCGAAGGGCGGACCGGCTGATCTCCGACGACCAGATAGGAATAACATTGCTGCGGGCTCATCTCCTTATAATATAGCGCAGATTGCAGATCGATCGCACGATAGGCTTTGATCTGTGCATAGGGCGCCTTTCCCCGCACGCGCGAGAAACGCTGCGCCACCATCTTGCTGACCTCGACTTCGAAGTCGGAGAGATCATGCTTGTTCAGCTTTTGATTTTCCCACACCGTGGAAAGATCTGAGTACCAGGACGGATTCTTGATCCTGACCGTCTCAACACCAACAAAATTGTCCGAAAGTTTGAACAAGGCGCGGTCGATGTCCGCGTCGCGATCGGTCAAGCGATCCACCATGACGGGTGGATTCAAAAACCGCTGCGGCTGCGCTGGCTCCATCGACGCATATCGGGCAAACTGAAAGAGAACGATGAAGCCGAAGGCGATGGCTGACCACGGGATGCGACCCGAACCGGATTGTGCATTTTCCCAAAGGCCGACGCGCCAGCTATCCAGATACTTCTCGGCATCAGGATGCTCTTCCCGAATGCGCTGCAGCAATGTTCGGACGCTTTTGCGCGTCGTGCCCCAGCCGCGCCGCGACCTTTCGGTAGCAGGCGTCGTAAGTTCCTTCCATGCACCGTGTAGCGGGTGGCTCGACTTCGAGACTTCCTGCAGAAAATTCAACGTCGCATTGCGCGCAAGAACGTATTCCACCGCCGGATGCTGACCGATTTTCCCGGCCGCGGCGAGCCACCCGAACCGCGCGATGACCAGCGGAACAAGCGGATCGGAAAACGGACAGCCCCGCGCCACCACTTCCGCGACCCAAATCTCCGCATTCGCATAGAAACTGAGCTCTTCCAGGCGGGAATCGGCGCTGATTGCCGCCCAATGCGCCAGCATCGCCTCGGTCTCTTCCGGCGCGGGCGGTAGCCAATCATCGGGATGCGACAGGAGAAGCCGTTGCAACGCCTCCGCGTGAAGGTCGATCGGATTGTCCTCAACATTCGGCACAGACCCGGGCTCAAGCGGCGACGTATCCGGATGGGGTGCTGAGGAGCGATCGCGATCCCAATCAGCTTCTTCCGGACCGGACCAACGGTCGTCGAGGGGCGTCGTCGGCTCGGGTGTCGCATCGGCGAGAGCCAAGCCTTCCCCCATGTTGGCCAGCGCGGTCGCATATTCAAACGCTTCGCGTAGCGCGACGAAGCGCTCCGGTTCGGCCTCAACGTCGATCGCCTTCAGACGTTTGGAATAGGCACGGCGGACCTCGCGCGCATCATGGGTGGGCGCTATGTCCAGTGTAGCCCAAGGCTCGCCGTGGCTCATAGAAAGCGCTCTCCTTCAAGCGCGTTCAGAATGGCGGTGAGTTCGGCACGAGCAGCCTGAATCACCCGCGGCTGCTGGCTTTCCAGAGCGCTTTCGAAGTCCAGCGTTGCCTGTCCGATCTGATGCCGTTGATCGCCCAAGAAGGATTCGTAACAGCGTCGCGCGCGCGCCAGGACCGCTGCATTCTCGCTCATATCGCGCGGATGAAGCTTTAATTCAGCTAAGACGGCCCGCCGCTCTGCCAGAGCTTCGGGAGACACGGTGTCGGCATCATCGGCGATCACGAGATTTTTGAAGATCCCGGTTTCCGGAACCAGGACATCGACCTCCAGCAATCCGCTCGTATCATAGCTGAACCGGCAATCGATCGCGACATGACCGGCCGGGCGCGGCGGCACCGGCACTTGCACCTCGCCAAGCTTGACATTGCCGGAGACTTCGCGCGCTTCGCCCTGATAGATGCCGAACTGAACGACGCGCTGATTGTCGGAAACGGTAATATAGCGATTGACTCGGCTGACCGGGATAACGGTATTGCGCTCGATGATGGGTGAAAAGAGACCCGAGCGCATCGCACCCCGTGAGTCGCGCTCGGCATGATCGACCCCGAGCGTGAACGGACAGACATCGGTCAAGCGGATCTCGTCGAGCGCCGCGTCGCGCGCCAATAAACCGGCCTGCACTGCCGCCCCCAGCGCTACGGCGTGATCGGGATGGATCGCGGTGTTGGGAAAGCGTCCGAACATGCGCGTGATCGCCCGCCGCACCGCCGGGGTCCGGGTCGCGCCTCCGACCAAAACAACCTCGCTGAGCGTCTCGACGCGAATGCCGGAATCACGCAGCGATCGGAGCACGGGCTCGCGTAATCGCTCGATCAGCGGCTCTACAGCGCGATCGAACTCGGTCGCGGAAATCTTTGCACTGAAGGTGCGGTCGTTCCATGTCACGCTGAACGGCGCGCTTTGCGCGTCGGTTAGAGCGCGCTTTGTACGCTCGGCGGCGGCGCGTAACAACTCCTGCGCGATGATCGGGTCGGCTGCCGCCAGTGCGTTGCCGGGATCGGCCTTTCCCCGCGCGACATCGATCAGCGCCGCATTGAAATCCTCGCCGCCCAGCCGATTGTCGCCAGCCGAGGCGCGCACTTCGACGATACCATCGAACACCTCGACGATCGACACGTCGAAAGTACCGCCGCCCAGGTCGAACACCAGAAAGGGTTCACGTTCCGCCCGATCGGCCACGCCGAAGGCAAGCGCGGCTGCGGTCGGTTCGTTCAAGAGCCGCTCGATCTTCAACCCAGCCAGTTCCCCGGCACGCCGTGTGGCGCGGCGTTGGCGCTCGTTGAAATAGGCGGGAACAGTAACGACCGCCCCTGTAACGGTCTCACCCAGATAGGATTCCGCGTCCTCCTTCAAGCTGCGCAACACTAGGGAAGACAGATCATCCGCGGCATAAGTATGGCCGTGAATCTTCACGGTCTGCTGCGTCCCCATGCGGCGCTTGAACGTGGTGACACTTTCGTGCGGATGGGTTGACTGCCGGTCGCGTGCCGCCGATCCGACCAATACCTGACCGGACTCGGTAATACTCACGGCAGAAGGGGTGAGCATATCTCCCAGCGCATTCGGAATCAGTTCGGCCCGCCCGTTGCGCCATACTGCCACCGCGCTGTTGGTGGTACCCAAGTCGACCCCGATGATCATCAAAACTTCCCCCTTCAGCCCCGCTATTAGTAAATGGGAAGCGAACGCAAGCGCGAGTTTCAGTGATGGGCGGGGCATAGCGGGACCGCGCGCCACCCCCGGCGCGTATCCCCCCTGCCCCCGCCTCCCCCATTGCGTCTTCCCGTCGCATCGGCTATGCGCGCCACCTTCCATATCGATGGAAACCGCTGCGGGAGGGCGTTTGCGCGTCCGATCGAACCGCTAAACTTGAGAAAGAGTGAGATGGCAAAAAAGATTACCGGCTATATCAAGCTGCAGGTTCCTGCAGGCAAGGCCAACCCCTCGCCGCCGATCGGCCCAGCTTTGGGTCAGCGCGGCGTCAACATCATGGAATTCTGCAAGGCGTTCAACGCGCAGACCGGTGACCAGGAAGCCGGCACGCCGCTGCCGACCGTGATCACCGTCTATGCCGACCGTTCGTTCTCGTTCGAAACGAAGACGCCGCCGGCATCGTACCTGATCAAGAAGGCCGTCGGCATCAAGTCGGGCTCGAAGGAGCCGGGCAAGGTTTCGGGTGGCAAGATCAAGCGCTCGCAGCTGTCCGACATCGCGACCGCGAAGATGAAGGATCTGAACGCCAACGATCTCGAATCGGCAACGCGCATCATCGAGGGTTCTGCCCGCGCGATGGGCCTCGAAGTGGTGGAGGGCTAAGATCATGGCATTTGTCAGCAAGAAGCAGAAAGCGATCACGATCGATCGCGCCAAGCTCCACGGCATCGACGAAGCGATCGCGCTCGCCAAGTCGGGTGCGACCAGCAAGTTCGACGAAACGATCGAAGTCGCGCTCAACCTCGGCGTCGACCCCCGCCACGCCGATCAGATGGTCCGCGGCGTCGTGACCTTGCCCAAGGGCACGGGTAAAACCGTCCGCGTCGGCGTGTTCGCCAAGGGTGCGAAGGCTGAGGAAGCTCTGGCCGCCGGTGCCGACGTGGTCGGTGCGGAAGACCTGATGGAAATCATCCAGGGTGGCACGATCGATTTCGATCGCTGCATCGCGACCCCGGACATGATGGGCATCGTCGGTCGCCTGGGTAAGATCCTGGGCCCCAAGGGCATGATGCCGAACCCCAAGCTCGGCACGGTGACGATGAACGTCGCGGAGGCCGTCAAGGCAGCCAAGGGCGGCCAGATCGAATATCGCGTCGAAAAGGCCGGTATCATCCATTCGGGCATCGGCAAGGCGTCGTTCCCGGCGGAAGACCTGCGCGCGAACTTCGACGCGCTGGTCGATGCGGTGGTCAAGGCCAAGCCGTCGGGCGCCAAGGGCAAGTACGTCCGCAAGGTCGCGGTTTCGAGCACCATGGGTGCCGGGATCAAGGTCGACGTGGCAGAGGTGAGCGCGGCGTAAGTCGCACACTTCGCTTGCGAAAGATGTGAGGGCCGGGGCGCAATCCCCGGCCCTTTTTCTTGGACATTTGCTATCTGCGGGAAATGCGCCTAAGGCGGGCAGGCTACTTTCGCAAATCGACGGTCTCTGGCGCTTTGCGGCTCCATCTTCCTTCTTTCACTGCTGATTTCGGCACCCCCGGCGCGGTGTTCGCGGCGGGCAACCAAAGAAGGATCATGATATGACCATCGGAACCGTAAAATTCTTCAACGCCGACAAGGGCTATGGCTTCATCGCGCCGGAAGGTGGCGGCGACGACGCCTTCGTGCACATCACCGCCGTGGAACGCGCCGGGATGCACACGCTCGATAAGGACCAGCGCGTCCAGTACGAGCTCGAGCAGGACAAGCGCGGCAAGATGTCGGCTGTGAACCTGCAGCACGCCTAACAGCGTCTGTTAAAAGAAAGGGCGGTCCGGTTCTCCGGGCCGCCCTTTTTGTGCCTGTTTTTTTGTGCCTGTCGCCCCTTCAACGAAGCGCCTCAGCCACCGCGCTCGTGCAGCCGAAGGTGGCAGGCGGCGGGATCGGGATGTTGGGCGGCGTCTTGGTAATGCCCAGCGCCTGGCCGAGCGAACGACCGAACACCTTCAGCAGCGAACCCGGCGTTGGCTTGTCGGTGGGACCGGCCCCTGCGATCGACACGGTCGGTGCGCTCAGCGTCCCGCCGATGCGGATCGGATCGGCGATGCGCAACAACGCGCGGCTCTTGCTGGTCCCGGCGAGCGTCACGTCGATCCGCTCGCCATCCAGCACGATCCGCCCTGCCCCGCGGCCCACCGAACTGCCGGTGTCGATGCCCAGCGGATGCGGCACCAGCACGCCATTGGCCGCCCTGAAATTAGCAACTAGGCAGCGCAGCGGCACTTGCTGGCTCGGCCCCTCGATCGCATGGGCGACCGCACCGCTCAAATTCTGGCCCAGCACGTCGGCGACGATCCGCTTCACATGTCCCTCGGTCGCGACGATCGCGGCCTTGCCGGAGGAATGCGACAACGCCTCCCGCACAGTATCGCCCTGCCCGCTGAGCACGATGTGCCCGCGCACCTGTCCGCCGACCAGATCGGGCTTGCCGATCAGTTCTTCCAGCGTGAGCCCGACGAGGCGCAGGTCGACCGCCAGTTTCGGACGACCGATGCGATGATCGACGCGTACCGTACCGGTCATCCGGCCGTTGGCGAGCGTCGCCACTACATTGCTGACGCTCAGCACCTTGTGATCGAGGCTCAGCGTGCCCGATAGCGTACGGAACACCGTGCCGCCATTCGACAGCAACCGGTCCGCCGAAAAGCGGATCGTGCCATCGGTCTTCCACAGTTTCGACAGGTTGATCCGCGTCGGCGGCAGCACGCGCGGGCCGATCGCGGCACGGCGCTGATGCGCCGCCGCCTGCCCCTTGGCATCGGCGAGATCGTCGAAATCGAGTTGCGTCGCGTGTAGGCGTGCGTCGATTGCGGTGCGGATATCGATCTTGCGGACGGTCGCCATGCCGGTGAATCGCGACCGCCCGATGCTGCCGCCGATCCGGTCCACATACCAATCACGGCCCTCATGCCGGACCGCGGCGGTGATCGCGACCGCCTGCGTGCCGAACAGCCCGGCCTCTATGATCCGGTCGATATTCTTGAGCGTCGGCGCGCGCGCGGCGATGTCGGCTTTGAAATGGCGCGTATCGAGCACGCCGTCCATCACGCCCTTTGCCGTCATCTGCAGCGCGGGCGATGTGATCGTCGCGGCAAAGGGATAGGGCGCGGCCGGATCGATCCCGGTGATCCGCCCGCCGGTCAGATCGAGGGTGGCGGGGGTATCTAGGAAGCTGCCCTTGGCCGAGAACTGCAACCCGCGCGCGGCGTCCACCGTCAACGGCCCGGCGACGATAAGCCCACGCTTCGCATCGCGCAGTTCGATCTGGGTATTGGTGACGGTCAGATCCGACAAGCTCGGCCCGGTGCTGTCGCCGGTGGCGGGTTTGGAACCCTCCGGCTTCCAATTGGCGCGACCCGTCGCATCGCGCACCAGCACGATCCGTGCTCCGTCGATCGCAACGCGATCCGGCCGGAAGGTGCCGAACAGCAAGCTGAACACCGGCACGCGCAAACTCGCCGAACCAACCCGGACGAAATCGCCCGCCCCCGCCCAGTTGGGCTGCGCGATCCGCACGTCGCGCACCGACACCACCGGAGTATAGGTAAACGCACGATCCCGCGTGATCGACCCCACCTGGACATGGGTGTTGAGCGCGCTCGACAAGCGCTTCTCGACCAAGCCGCGCGCCAGCCCGACCGGGAAAGCGCCGAGCGCGAGAAGAAGCAGGGCCAGGGTTGCCAGCAATGCCAGGGCGATGCGCGGCAACCACCAGCGCCAGTGCAATCGCCGGGCAATCGGCAGCGTGTTTTCAGGGGTGCTCACCGTATCACAACCCCGTGCACCCTGATTTGTTTCACTCGCGTAGCGATACCGTTCTACAAAAAAGCGCCGGAGGTGTATCCTCCGCTTTGGTAATAACGATCCGTCGCCAAACGCGGCCGCCGCGGCCCCGGCGGTGACGAGGTGGTCGGATGACACCCTCTCGGCCACCCCGGCAATGTCCGGTTCGATCAGGCGATGACCTTGTCGAGCGCCATACAGAAACCCTTCATGTCGGCGGCCGAGCCGATCGTGATCCGGCTGACCGTCGGCCAGATCGGCCAGGATCGCCCGATCTCGACGCTGTGCTTGCGGAACGCGGCCTGCATGTCCTTGGCCTGGCTGGTCTTCCAATCGATCATGATCATGTTGGCATGAGTCGGCTTCACGTCGACCTTGCGCGCTTTCAGATGATCGAGCGTAAGCCCGCGCGCGGCCTCCATCTGCGCGCGCCGCGCGGCGATCAGCGGGGCCGCGGTCAGGCTTGCCGTCGCGCAGGCGATGCTGGTGACCGGCAACGCGCCTGATTGCATTCCGCCGTCATAGCGCATCATCTTGCCGATATTGGCGGGCTTGGTGATGATATAGCCCATGCGCAGCCCGGCCATGCCGAACAGTTTGGAGAAGGTGCGCATCACGATCACGTCATCGTGCTTGACCGCCAGGTACGACGCAGTCGGCACGCCGGCGAAATGGGTATAGGCCTCGTCGATCAACACCATCGCGCCCTTGGGCTTGTTGGCGATCAGCCATTCGATGTCGGCGAGCGGGGTGATCGTACCGGTCGGATTGTTGGGCGTGCAGATGTAATAGAGCCCGGCATCCGGGTTGGCGGCGAGCATCGCCTTCACGTCATGCGCATAATCCGGCGTCAGCGGCACCGCCTTGACCGGCGCGCCAAGCCAGGCGGCGGTGCGCCCGGCCAGTTCGAAGGTCGGGTCGGCCGTCACCAGCCCCTTGGTTGGCGAACAGAAGGTGATGACGCTGCGACACAACGGGTCGCTCGATCCAGGCCACGGCGCGACATGGTCGTAGGGGACATTCTCGACCGCCATTACCGCCTTGATGAAATCGCCGCGCTGATCCTGCGGCGAATAGCGATTGCCCTGCGCGATCATCTTCGCGGCAGCCAGCGCGCCGGGCGCCAGCGGCCCGGTCCAGCACTCATTCGCGCCGATCCGCACCTTGGCGTTGGGTGCAGGATCGGGCACTCCGCCCGACGCCCAGGCTGGCCGCCCGACACTGGCAGCGATCGCGCCAGCCCCGAACACGGCGGCAATGCGCGCAAGATCCCGGCGCGCGAAACCGCGGGTGAGCAAATCATCCTGCGCTTCGTCGGGAAGCGCTGCGGGCAAGTGCGTGGTCATCGATCGGTCCCCTGCTTCAAGCGAGTTGCGATCCATCCTGCGTGGACTCATGCGGTCCTTGGGGGCGAGTGTTTCCTAAATCGTGGAAGAAAGCTACCCCTTCGCGATGCGGCGTCGCTAGCGCGATTGACTTCCACGCCACATCCGCTAAAGGCACGCTCTCTCCCGACAGGCTTCGGCCCGGCGGGACCGTCCGAGACAGTAGGAGACCGGGTTTGCCGGTCTTAATTTCCTACCGAGACGGGGACAGGATTTCGCATGGCCTAACGCCGATGCGCTATGTCGCCTCCTTTTCGGGGCGTCGCTCCCATTCCCCATCGCTGGACAGTGCCGACGCGCATCTGCGTGTCGGTTTGTAACCGGTCATGTCGTGAAGGCGGCAGGACCAAAACGTGGAGAATGGCATGGATCGCGCTCAAAAGACCGAGCTCGTCGCCGAACTGCACCAGAATTTTGCCGAAGTCGGCGTGGTGGTCGTCACCCGCAACCTCGGCATGACGGTGGCGCAGTCGACCAAGCTGCGTAACGCAATGCGTGATGCAGGGGCGACCTACAAGGTCTCGAAGAACAAGCTTGCCAAGATCGCGCTGGACGGCACCGACTATCTCTCGCTGGGCGACATGCTCACCGGGCCGGTCGGTCTCGCCTCCTCCATCGACCCCGTCGCGGCTGCCAAGGTAGCCGTCGATTTCGCGAAGACGAACGACAAGTTCGAAATCGTGGGTGGGGCTATGGGCGCGACCGTCCTCGACGTAGACGGTGTGAAGGCCCTCGCGACGATGCCGTCGCTGGATGAACTGCGCGCAAAGATCGTCGGCCTGCTGGTTGCACCCGCAACCAAGGTCGCGACCATCGCACAGGCTCCGGCAGCGCAGCTCGCCCGGGTTCTCATGGCGTATGCCGAGAAGGACAAGGCGGACGCCTGATAGGCGCTTCGAGATTTCAAACCGAACCTAAAATTGGAGACTACACATGGCAGACCTTAACGCGCTGGTTGACCAGCTTTCGGCCCTCACCGTCCTCGAGGCGGCTGACCTTTCGAAGCTTCTCGAAGAGAAGTGGGGCGTCTCGGCCGCTGCAGCCGTTGCAGCAGCTCCCGCAGCAGGCGGCGGCGCCGCTGCACCGGCTGCTGAAGAGCAGACCGAATTCGACGTCATCCTGACCGGCGACGGCGGCAAGAAGATCAACGTCATCAAGGAAGTCCGCGCGATCACCTCGCTCGGCCTGACCGAAGCCAAGGCGCTGGTCGAATCGGCTCCGAAGGCGATCAAGGAAGGCGTTTCGAAGGACGAAGCCGAGAAGATCAAGAAGCAGCTGGAAGACGCTGGCGCGACCGTCGAGGTCAAGTGAGCTGAAGCTGGGAGACGCTTTAGCGCAAGCTAAAGCGCACCCCAGCGAAGCCGGCCGGCGGCCCTCCGGGCCGTCCGACGACAGGGGCTTTGCCCATGTCAGGCTGATCTTAAAAAAGGGGCGGCACCGCACGGTGTCGCCCCTTTTTACTTCGAACCGCTTACCGGGCAGAGCGTTGCCGCCCCACCCAGCGCGTTCACGCCGGCACGGCCGCCCCGGCGACAATCCCTTCCGCAGTCCGTGGCGCGTCCTCGACCAACGCCCGTCCACGCCGCTCGGCAATCGCCTGCGCCGCCCGCAGCTGCACCGCGGCAGCCGCCGTGACCATCACCGGCACCACCACGGCATCGAGCAACAGCACCGGCCACAGCACCGCATCCGGCTGCCCCGCAGCGAAGATGTTCAGGCGGCCGTGAATCTGGCTGAACGGTATCCGGATCAGCAATCCGAGCAGCAGCGCCCAGAAATACCACAGGCCGGTCACGCGTGCCGATTGCAGCGGCGCATAACCGTTCGTTCCGAGCGCCGCGCTGACGAACCACATCCACAGCAACGGTTCGATCAACAGTTGCGTCAACCCGCCCGCCGTGCGCAGCGCCATCACCTCACCGGCGCTGCCCAGCCCGAACAGCTTCAGGATCGGCTCGGCATAGATCACGATCGCGGTCGGCACGAACTGGAACAGGATCACCCAGGCATAACGCTGCATGGCCAGGCGCGACGGGCGTAGCGCTGCGGCCACGTCATTGAGCGCCAGGTATCGAATCGTGAAGAACGCGACGCTCCACACCATCAGCATCTTCGGCCAGCCGAGCGCCATCCGGATCGGCTGCAATTGCGCCGCGTGGCGCACCGCCGCATCGGCGGAGAAAAAACCGATCCGCACCTCGATGATATGCTGCACGAATTCGATCGCGATCATCATGGCCAGCAACCACGGCATTGCCCGCGCGACGCGCCCGACATCGACGAACGCCCCGCCCAAGGACGCAAAAAACCGCTTCGTCATGTCTCATCCCCCTCTTCAAAGGCGAGCAGGTCGCCCGGTTGGCATTCCAGCACGCGGCAAATCGCCTCGAGCGTCGAAAATCGAATGGCGCGCGCCTTGCCGGTCTTCAGGATCGACAGATTGACCGGACTGAGATCGACCGCCGCCGCCAGCTCGGTCAGCGTCATGCGGCGCGCATGGAGCAGCGCATCGAGCGAGACCACGATCGCCATCGTCAGACCGTCATCGCCAGATCGTCGCGCATTTCCGCCCCGCGCCGGAACACGCGCGCCAGCACAAACAGCATCAGCGCGGCGATCCACCCGCCGAACGAGGGCGACCAGGTAACGAACTCGACGTGCAGCGCCGCAAACCACAGCGAAAAGCCGCCCAGCCCCAGGTCGAGCAGCTGCAGTGCCAGCATCGCCCAGCCGATCGTCTCCAACCGCTGCGCATTGACGAGGGTAAAGGGATCGCCGTCGCGTACCGTCGCGACCAGCGCCAGCAGGCGTGTAAAGATCAGGTGCAGCGCGGCTCCCGCCGGGAGGCCCGCAGCGAGCAGCAGGCGCATCGCCAGCACGACCGTCTCGACCGCGAGCCCGCTGCCATATTTGGCGATCAGCCGCGCTTCCAGCGGGGCGGCAAAGGCGAAGGACAACAGGATCGCGAGCGCGAACGCCGCCATCGTCGCCAGGTTCGCAACTCGGAAAAGGCGCAGCGCCCCCGCCGTCAGACGCAAAACACGGTCATCCACCACACGCCATCTCCATATCGTTTATCGATATTCAACATATCGATAAACGTAAAGAGGCTTTAGCGCGTCACCGCCGCGGTATAGGTCAGCGCACCGACCGTGTCGTACATTCGGGCGGCCCCATCGAGCCGGAACGGCTGCAGCTTAGTATCGCCGCCACGATCGATTCCGATGACGTACGATCGCGCCGTCTGCCCCTGCCCGCCCGCGCCCGCATCGTCCCAATCGTACAGCACGTTGACCGTCAGCACCGGCACGAACAGCGTGCGATCGCCCACCGTCATCACCTGGAGCGAATCCTTCGGATGCAGCGCCATGCCGCCGAGATCGACCGTCGTGCCGGGCGGCAAATCGAAGGGCGCGGTCGCTGGTTGTGTGATCGGCATCTGGAACAGCGCGGCGATCTGCGCATCCTGCGCCGGCCCCGCGCTCATCAGCCGCACGTCGAGCCGGATATTGGTCGCGGCTGCCGCCCCCACATTCTCGATCACGATCGTGTATTCCACCGCCGCGCTCAGCAAATTGGTGCCAGCGCGCTTCACGACGATGCCGAGGTCGAGCGCAGCCCGCTGCCCATCGATCGCCGCCGCAGGCACCACCGGTGGAGCGGGCGGCGGCGGGGCGGGCGGCGGCGGAGCCGCAGTAACCGGAGCAGGCGCGGGTGCGGGTGCGGGTGCCGGAGCAGGTACGGGCGCGGGCGCCGGGGCGGGCGCCGTGGGCACCGGCACTTCGGCGGACACTTCCGGCGTATCGAACACGAAAATTTCGTGACGGCGATCATCGCGTTGCTCGGCATCGTCGCGCAAACCGCGCCTGCGCCACCACCAGCCGAACCCGCTTGCTGCGGCCACTGCCGCGAGCGCGCCGAGCGTGAGCCACATCCACGGATCGGCCATAAAGCCGGAATTGGGTCGCGGCGTGTCGCTCGGCAGCGGCAGGGCGGACGCCTCGGGCAGCGGCGACGCCTCGGGCAACGGCGACGCCTCGGCGACCGGCGGCAACGGGACAGGCGTCTCGATCGCGGGTGCAGGTGTCGCAAGCGGCGTCGGGGTCGCGACCGGTGCAGGCGACGGCCGCAGGCTGGGGGTCGGGGTCGGCGTCACGACAGGGCGCGGCGCGGCGGCGGGCGTTCGCGCCGGAGCAGGTGTCGCGCTTGCCCGCGGCGTCGGCGTGGCGCGCACCGTAGGGACGATCCGCGGCGGTGCTACCGCGCTCGGCGAGGCGCTGGGCGACGCGGTCGGTCGCGGGTTGGTGGTCGGCTCGGGCGTCGGCGAAACGCGTGGCGTCGGGCGCGTACCCGGCAGACTGAAATCGTCGAGACCGGGCAAGGTGCCGGGGGCCGGGCTGTTCTGCGCGAAGGCGGCGGCAGGCAGCAGGAACGCCGCAGCGATAAAGGGCAAGGTGGTTTTCACCCGCGCGGCCATAGCGAAGAATCGCGTCTTGCCAAAGCGATCCTGGGACGGGCCGCGACCAAGCGGCGCGCCCGTCGGTTGGCGCGTCAGCTCGCCTGCATCGCCTGACTAAAGGTCAGCGTGATAAACTCGGCGGGGTGGATCATCTGCAGCGCGACCGTGACGACCATATAACCGTCGAGCACGTTCTGGGCGTTCATCGTCGTGCCGAGCCCGCACTGAACGGAAAAAGCGTCGGTCGCGGTCGCGCCCATCAACCCGCCCTGCCGCCATAGCCCGGTCAGGAACGTTGAAACGGAGGCAATGACCGTCTCCCATGTCCCAGCGTCATTGGCCGCGAAAACATATTGCTGCAGCGCCGCCTTAATTGACTGCTCGATATAGATCAGCGTGCGGCGGACCTGGACATAGCGATAGTCGTCGCTGTTTCCATCGAGCGTTCGCGCGCCCCACGGCACGGTGCCGCGCGTGGGGAACGTTCGCACGAGATTGATCGCCATGCCATTCACCGGCACGTTGAACCCGCCCTGGTCGGCGTCGCCAAGCGGGCAAAGCGGTGCCGCCACGTGCGCCAGGGTGATATTCGCGGGCGCGCTCCACACCCCGCTTTGCATGTCGCTGCGCGTCCAAACGCCCGCCATCGCGCCGCTTGCAGGCTGGACGTTCAGATAGTCTGCGACGAGATGGTCGATCTCGACGTAAATCGGCAGCGCACTGGTCAGCAGATCGTCGAGCCGCTGCTGCCATGCCGCCAACCCGGCTGCTCCCGGGGTAACCGGCGCGGGATAGGCGGTGGCATCGCCCGACAGGGCCGGCGTGTTGGTCGTAACCCCCGTGAGCGGGAAAGCGGCGGCGATGGCGGATTGGACCGTGGCGAGGTTGGGTCCGCTGAACAGTTGCACCGCTTGCGCCGTCAGGATTGCATTGATCGTACGATTGTCACCCCCGGCCAGCACCGGAAACCGGACGTCGCGTGGTTGCAGCACCGTCGTCGCGAGCGCAGGGGCATAGACGGCACCGTAGGACAGATGATCCGCTTGCGGCGCGATCGCGGACCACAGATTTTGCTGCGCGAGCGTGAGCGCGGCAAGGTTCGTCGCTTCGAGGCAGCCGGGCAAATCGAGGATCGCAACGCGGTCCTGCAGGCGTCCGGCCTGATCGAGCATCGCGCACGCCACGTTCGCATAGTCCGCTTGCGGCAATTGGCACGCTTCAGGCACGACCAACATCGTGGGACCCACGATCTGTCCAACGGCCTCGATCGCAGCGAGCAAGTCGCTGGCGGTAACGGTCGCGCCCGGGATGGCATGGCTGCCCGCCGACATCACCCAACACGCGCCGCCGCCATTGGCGAAAAACAGCTCCATCTGTTGGTGCAGGCAGAAACGATCCGGGCCTGTTGGCGGGGCGGCAAGCGTAAGATCGAAGCCGCTGCTGATGACGGTCCCGTCTGCTATCGTGATATTGGCAATGAAGGCGGGGTTTGCCGACAGCGTCTGCCTGATGACGAAGCTGGATGCTGCCGCACCGCCGAAAGCGGCCTGATAGTCGAGCAGCGAGCTGATCGGGATTGGCGCAGTGACCGGACGCCCGCTGACCGGATCGTGCGCCGTCTCGGTATAGCCGATAAAGGCGGGCACTGCGGTTTCGACCCCCACCACGCCGGACCCGAACGCGTTGACTTCCCGAAGATAGACGCCCGGAGTGCTGTACGTCATCGATCGTCTCCGCCGTTCTGTACGCACAGCGTAATGAAACGTGCGTCGGCTGACCACGCGAAAAGGCCCGCCCCCCTTGCAGGAGACGGGCCTTTCAAAACGCGCCGGATCAGGCGTGCTGCGGCGTGCCGTACAGGCGTGCCTCGATGTCTTCGTGCATCGACGGGCGATTGTTTTCGATCCCGCCGAAGCCGCCATCCTCCTGCGTCAGGCCGATCGCGAACGAGGCATAGGTGCGGCCTTCGCTACCATCGGCCAGGCGATAGCGGGCGTCGGCGACCACGACGGGGTTGAACATCGCCGCCAGATCGCGCTTTGGCAAAGCGAGCGTCGCGTCGATGCGCGTGCCCTCGCCTGCATCGATGTCGACATGCTCGGTGCCCGCATCATCGCCATGCTCCAGCAGCAAGCGCTCGAACTCTTCGGCATTTGCGGGTTCCGCGGCGAACAGGAAGGTCGAGATCCGCACGTCCTCTGCGATTACCGACCCGGCATTGCCGACGGTCAGCTCGATCTCGACCAACGCCTCGTCCGAGGTAGTGCCGGCACGCACCGGACGCATCGCGAATTCGAGCCACGGACGATCCGCTACCGGTGCATGACCGTCGGTCAGCGCCGCGACATCGGCATCGTCGGCTGCGACGACCTTGGTTTCCTCGGCGGGCACGGGTGCCGGGGCAGCCACCGGATCGGCCACCGCCGTCGGACGGACGAGCTGCGGCTCGCTCACGGCGACCATTGGGGCCACCATCACCGGCTCGGGCATGGCGCGCGGCACGACCTCGGCGACCGGTTCATACACCGGCTCCTCATAGGCGACGGCATCGTCCGCGCGGCGGCGGCGGCCCGCCAGCAACGCGATCAGGCCAAGCAAGACGACCCCTGCCCCGACGATCCACGGCCAGATCGCGCCCTGACCCTGCGAGGTTGTCGGGGTGCCGGTCTGCGTTGCAGCGGTGTCGGTCGCCGCCTCGGTCACTGGCGCGACCGGCGCAGTTGCTTCGGCGGGTTGAGTCGGAGATGCGCTCGATGGAGCAGGCGTTTCGACCGGCGGCGTTGCGGCGACAGGCGCAGCAGCAGAGCGGATCGGCGCGGGCTCGGACGTCGTGGCACGCGCCGTGCGCGTCGTCGTGCGACGAACCGGACCGGCAGGCTCCGCTGCCGCCTCCGCAACACTCGGCTCCGACGTGGACGGCGCGGCCCGGGAATAATCCGGCACGGCTTGTACCACCGGGGCGGATGGCGCGAAGACGGGCGCGGCGGGCGCCGCAGGCGTTGCTGGCGCGGCTTGTTCGACCGGCGCGGGCGGTGGAGTGGTCTGGGTCTGAACCTCCTGTGCGAATGCCGGCGTTGCCAACATCAGGGTGGGAAGGAGCGCGATCATGACGCGCGGCGAGCGGTTGGATCGTTTTTTCATAACGGGGTATCAATGAAGGGAACCGGGGATTCGACCCGCCGGACGCTCAGAATTGCGACCAGCCGAGATTGCGCGACGGCCAGTCGAGCGATCGGCCAGCCGCAGCGGTTCGATTGACAGCATCCAACACGACTCTTATATGGCGTGCTTCACAACAGTCTTCGGGAAATGATGTGCCGTCGCGCAGCACGTCGATCGTATTGGAGGCTGGGGTTTCGAAGACGCCAAAAGCTGCTGTCGTTTCGCTGATGCGAAGGACGAGCGGCTTTTTGCGTCTTTGCGTTGCGTGCCCGCCCGGGCGTCTCCGGGCACGACGACAGCGCCCGGGCGTCTCCGGGCACGACTTATTGGCTTGAGGGCATAATCTCCATGGCAACCAAAGCGATCGACGGCAGCACCCCCACGCGGCGCGCCGGCAGCGGCACCGCAAAGCGGCGCATCCGCAAGGTGTTCGGCAACATCCACGAAGTCGTGCAGATGCCGAACCTGATCGAGGTTCAGCGCGAATCCTACGAACAGTTCCTGCGCTCGGACCCGTCGATCGGTTATGTCTCCGGCCTTGAGAAGACGCTGCGCTCGGTTTTCCCGATCCGCGATTTCGCCGGCACGGCCGAGCTCGACTTCGTGCATTACGAACTCGAACCGCCAAAGTTCGACACCGACGAATGCCGTCAGCGCGGCATCACCTATGCGGCGCCGATGCGCGTCACGTTGCGCCTGATCGTGTTCGAGGTGGACGCCGACACGGATTCGCGCTCGGTTCTCGATATCAAGGAGCAGGACGTCTACATGGGCGACATGCCCCTGATGACGGGCAACGGCACCTTCATCATCAACGGCACCGAACGCGTCATTGTCAGCCAGATGCACCGTTCGCCGGGCGTGCTGTTCGATCACGATCGCGGCAAGACCCACTCGTCGGGCAAGTATCTCTTCGCCGCGCGCGTCATTCCGTATCGCGGTTCGTGGCTCGATTTCGAATTCGACGCCAAGGACATCGTCAACGTCCGCATCGACCGTAAGCGCAAGCTGCCGGTGACGGCGCTGCTCTACGCGCTCGGCATGACCGGCGAGGAAATCCTCAACCACTTCTACAACCGCGTCACCTTCGTGCGCGGCCAGGGTGGCTGGATCATCCCGTTCCAGGCCGAAAACTGGCGTGGCCAGAAGCCGATGTACGACATCATCGACGCCAAGACCGGCGAGATCGTGTTCGCCGCCGGCCAAAAGATCAGCCCACGCGCCGCCAACAAGTCGGCTAAGGACGGTCTCACCGACCTGCTGATCCCGACCGAGGAAATCTTCGGCCGCTACAGCGCCTATGACCTGATCAACGAGACGACGGGCGAGATCTACATCGAGGCGGGCGACGAAGTGTCGGCCGAGAATCTCGAAAAGCTCGATAAGGCCGGCATCGACCGGATCGAACTGCTCGATATCGATCACGTCGCCACCGGCGCGTGGATCCGCAACACGCTGAAGGTCGACAAGGCAGAGGAGCGCGAGCAGGCGCTGTCCGACATCTACCGTGTGATGCGCCCCGGCGAACCGCCGACGCTGGAAACGGCCGAGGCACTGTTCTCGGGTCTGTTCTTCGATCCCGATCGCTACGACCTGTCGGCGGTCGGCCGCGTGAAGCTCAACATGCGCCTTGACCTCGACGCCGAGGACACGGTCACGACGCTGCGCACCGAGGACATCCTCGCCGTCATCAAGACGCTGGTCGATCTGAAGGACGGCAAGGGCGAAATCGACGATATCGACAACCTCGGTAACCGTCGTGTCCGCTCGGTCGGCGAATTGCTGGAAAACCAGTATCGCGTCGGTCTGCTCCGCATGGAGCGCGCCGTGAAGGAGCGCATGTCGTCGGTCGACGTGTCGACGGTCATGCCGAACGACCTGATCAACGCAAAGCCTGCGGTCGCCGCGGTGCGCGAATTCTTCGGATCGTCGCAGCTGTCGCAGTTCATGGATCAGACCAACCCGCTTTCCGAAGTGACGCACAAGCGTCGCGTCTCGGCGCTCGGGCCGGGCGGTCTGACGCGTGAGCGCGCTGGCTTCGAAGTCCGCGACGTTCACCCGACGCATTACGGCCGCATCTGCCCGATCGAAACGCCGGAAGGCCCGAACATCGGTCTGATCAACAGCCTCGCGTCGTTCAGCCGCGTCAACAAGTACGGCTTCATCGAAACGCCGTACCGCAAGATCATCGACGGCAAGGTGACCAACGAGGTCGTCTATCTCTCCGCAATGGAAGAGGCCAAGCACACGATCGCGCAGGCCAACGCCGAACTCGACAGCGAGAACCGCTTCGTCGAGGAACTCGTCTCGGCCCGTCAGGCCGGCGAATTCCTGATGGCGATCCCCAGCAACATTACGTTGATGGACGTCAGCCCGAAGCAGCTCGTCTCGGTCGCGGCATCGCTCATTCCGTTCCTGGAAAACGATGACGCGAACCGCGCACTGATGGGCTCGAACATGCAGCGTCAGGCCGTGCCGCTGGTCCAGGCCGAGGCGCCGTTCGTCGGCACCGGCATGGAAGAGACCGTGGCGCGCGATTCGGGTGCTGCGATCTCGGCCAAGCGCGCCGGTATCGTCGATCAGGTCGATGCCTCGCGTATCGTCATCCGCGCAACGGGTGATGTCGAAGCCGGCCAGTCGGGCGTCGACATCTACACGCTGATGAAGTTCCAGCGTTCGAACCAGAACACCTGCATCAACCAGCGTCCGCTGGTGAAGGTGGGCGACGTGATCCAGGCTGGCGACGTGCTGGCCGACGGTCCGTCGACCGAGTTCGGCGAGCTGGCGCTGGGCCGCAACGCGCTCGTCGCGTTCATGCCCTGGAACGGCTACAACTATGAGGACTCGATCCTCATTTCCGAGCGTATCGTGAAGGACGACGTCTTCACCTCGATCCACATCGAGGAATTCGAAGTCATGGCGCGCGACACCAAGCTCGGGCCGGAGGACATCACGCGCGACATCCCGAACGTCGGTGAGGAAGCGCTGCGCAACCTCGACGAAGCGGGCATCGTGTACATCGGTGCCGAGGTGGAGCCGGGCGACATTCTCGCCGGCAAGATCACGCCGAAGGGCGAAAGCCCGATGACGCCGGAAGAAAAGCTGCTCCGCGCCATCTTCGGTGAAAAGGCGTCGGACGTGCGCGATACCTCGCTCCGCCTGCCCCCGGGCGTTGCCGGTACGGTCGTCGAAGTGCGCGTGTTCAACCGCCACGGCATCGACAAGGACGAGCGCGCGATGGCGATCGAGCGCGAGGAAATCGAGCGCCTGAAGAAGGACAGCGACGACGAGCGCGGCATTCTGAACCGTGCGACCTGGTCGCGCCTGAAGGAAATGCTGCTCGGCCAGACCGCGACTGCCGTGCCGAAGAACGGCCCGAAGAAGGGCGTCGTGATCGACGAGGACGTGCTCGACAGCGTCGATCGTCACGAATGGTGGAAGTTCGCCGTCGCCGACGACAAGGTCCAGAGCGATCTGGAAGCGGTCAAGGCGCAGTATGACGATGCCGCCAAGCTGATCCTCGACAAGTTCCACGACCGTCGCGACAAACTCGAGCGTGGCGACGAACTGCCGCCGGGCGTGCTCAAGATGGTCAAGGTCTTCGTCGCGGTGAAGCGCAAGCTGCAGCCGGGCGACAAGATGGCTGGCCGTCACGGCAACAAGGGCGTCATCTCGCGCATCCTGCCGGCCGAGGACATGCCGTTCCTCGCCGACGGTACGCCGGTCGATCTGGTGCTCAACCCGCTGGGCGTGCCGAGCCGCATGAACGTCGGGCAGATCTTCGAAACGCATCTCGGCTGGGCTGCCCGTAACCTCGGTCAGCAAGTTCATCGTGCGCTCGAGGATTGGCGCGAAGCCAACCCCGATGCGACCGCGGGCGAAATGCCCGACGCGGTGAAGCAGCGCCTGCTCGAAGTCTATGGTGAGCATTATGCCGCCGACATCGAGGCACGCGATGCCGAGCAGATCATCGAGCTCGCGGAAAACCTGAAGACCGGCGTGCCGATGGGCACCCCCGTGTTCGACGGTGCGCGCGAGAGCGACGTATCGGCGATGCTGGAGCTGGCGGGTCTCGATCCGTCGGGTCAGTCAGAACTGTTCGACGGTCGTACCGGCGACAAGTTCGACCGCAAGGTCACCGTGGGCATCATCTACATGCTCAAGCTGCACCATCTGGTCGACGACAAGATCCACGCCCGGTCGATCGGGCCGTACTCGCTCGTCACGCAGCAGCCGCTGGGTGGTAAGGCGCAGTTCGGTGGTCAGCGCTTCGGTGAAATGGAGGTCTGGGCGCTCCAGGCTTATGGTGCTGCATACACCTTGCAGGAAATGCTGACGGTGAAGTCCGATGACGTGGTCGGCCGCACCAAGGTCTATGAGGCGATCGTCAAGGGTGACGACACGTTCGAGGCCGGCATTCCGGAGAGCTTCAACGTGCTCGTCAAGGAAATGCGCTCGCTGGGTCTGAACGTCGAGCTCAACACCACCGAGCTGTTCGACACCGACGGCGTCGCGATCGCGGCGGAGTGATTGCAGAACATCCGTTCGTCCTGAGTAGCCGCTGAGCGTGTCGAAGCGGCGTATCGAAGGACAAGGCGCGTAAGGTCCTTCGATACGGGCCTTCGACAAGCTCAGTCCCTACTCAGGACGAACGGGAATTTTTTCCAAGCCAAAGGCTAGGAGCTTAGAAATGAACGAACTGACCAACTTCGCGAACCCGGTCGTCAAGGCCGAGACTTTCGACCAGATCCAAATCGGCATCGCCAGCCCGGACAAGATCCGGTCATGGTCGTTCGGCGAGATCAAGAAGCCCGAAACCATCAACTATCGCACGTTCAAGCCCGAGCGTGACGGCCTGTTCTGCGCGCGCATCTTCGGTCCGATCAAGGATTACGAATGCCTGTGCGGCAAGTACAAGCGCATGAAGTATAAGGGCATCGTCTGCGAGAAGTGCGGCGTCGAAGTCACCGTCTCGAAGGTCCGGCGCGAGCGCATGGGCCATATCGAGCTCGCCGCCCCGGTCGCGCACATCTGGTTCCTGAAGTCGCTTCCCTCGCGCATCGGCCTGTTGCTCGACATGCAGCTCAAGCAGCTTGAGCGCGTGCTGTATTTCGAAGCGTACATCGTGATCGAGCCGGGCATCACCCCGCTCGAAAAGTATCAGCTGATGACCGAGGACGAACTCCTCGACGCGCAGGACGAATATGGCGAAGACGCCTTCTCGGCCGGCATCGGCGCGGAAGCCGTGCGCATCATGCTGCAGGACCTCGATCTTGAAGGCGAGCGCAAGGAACTGCTCGAAGAGCTCGCCGTCACCAAGTCGGAGCTGAAGCCCAAGAAGATCATCAAGCGCCTCAAGGTTGTCGAGAGCTTCATCGAATCGGGCAACAAGCCCGAGTGGATGATCCTCGAAGTCGTGCCGGTCATCCCGCCCGAACTACGTCCGCTGGTGCCGCTCGACGGTGGCCGCTTCGCGACCTCGGATCTGAACGACCTGTACCGCCGCGTGATCAACCGTAACAACCGCCTCAAGCGCCTCATGGAGCTGCGCGCGCCGGACATCATCGTCCGCAACGAAAAGCGCATGTTGCAGGAAGCCGTCGACGCGCTGTTCGACAACGGTCGCCGCGGTCGTACCATCACGGGCGCCAACAAGCGTCCGCTCAAGTCGCTGTCCGACATGCTCAAGGGCAAGCAGGGCCGCTTCCGTCAGAACCTGCTCGGCAAGCGCGTCGACTATTCGGGCCGTTCGGTCATCGTGACCGGTCCCGAGCTCAAGCTGCACCAGTGCGGTCTGCCGAAGAAGATGGCGCTCGAGCTGTTCAAGCCGTTCATCTACGCCCGTCTCGACGCCAAGGGTCTGTCGATGACCCTGAAGCAGGCGAAGAAGTGGGTCGAGAAGGAGCGCAAGGAAGTCTGGGACATCCTGGACGAGGTGATCCGCGAGCATCCCGTGATGCTCAACCGTGCACCGACGCTTCACCGTCTCGGCATCCAGGCGTTCGAGCCGGTGCTGATCGAAGGCAAGGCGATCCAGCTGCACCCGCTCGTCTGCTCGGCTTTCAACGCCGACTTCGACGGTGACCAGATGGCCGTCCACGTGCCGCTTTCGCTGGAAGCCCAGCTCGAAGCGCGCGTGCTGATGATGTCGACCAACAACATCCTGTCGCCCGCCAACGGCAAGCCGATCATCGTGCCGTCGCAGGACATGGTGCTGGGTCTGTATTATCTGTCGATGCTCAAGGAAGGCGAGCCCGGCGAAGGCATGATGATCTCCGACATGCAGGAGGTGCATCAGGCATTGGAAGCCGGCGCGGTCACGCTGCACACCAAGATCATCAGCCGCGTTCCGCAAACCGATGAGCAGGGCAATCAGTATCTCAAGCGCTATGAGACCACCCCTGGTCGCATGTTGCTGGGCGAATGCCTGCCGCAATCGTCGAAGGTGCCGTTCGACACCGTCAACCGCCTCCTCACCAAGAAGGACGTGGGCGACGTGATCGACGAGGTCTATCGTCACACCGGCCAGAAAGAGACCGTGCTGTTCGCCGACGCGATCATGGCGCTCGGTTTCCGTCACGCGTTCAAGGCGGGCATCTCGTTCGGCAAGGACGACATGATCATCCCCGACGCCAAGGTCGGTCTGGTCGACGAGACCAAGGCCCTGGTGAAGGACTTCGAGCAGCAATATCAGGACGGTCTGATCACGCAGCAGGAGAAGTACAACAAGGTGATCGACGCCTGGAGCCGTTGCGGTGACCAGGTGGCGAACGCCATGATGGACGAGATCAAGGCGGTTAAGCGCTACGAAGACGGCCCCGACAAGGGCCGCGAGAAGCCGATCAACTCGATCTACATGATGGCCCACTCCGGTGCCCGCGGTTCGCAGGCGCAGATCAAGCAGCTTGCCGGCATGCGCGGCCTGATGGCCAAGCCGTCGGGCGAGATCATCGAAACGCCGATCATCTCGAACTTCAAGGAAGGTCTGACCGTCCTTGAGTATTTCAACTCCACCCACGGTGCCCGTAAGGGTCTCGCGGATACGGCGTTGAAGACGGCGAACTCGGGCTATCTCACCCGTCGTCTGGTCGACGTGTCGCAGGATTGCGTCATCATCGAAGAGGATTGCGGCACGACCCGTGCGCTCGAAATGCGCGCGATCGTCCAGGGTGGTTCGACCATCGCTTCGCTCGGCGAGCGTATCCTGGGCCGCACCACGGCTGAGGATATTATCGACAGCAAGACCGGCGAGGTCGTCATCCCGTCGGGCACGCTGCTCGACGAGCCGATGGTCGCGAAGATCGAAGCGATCGGTACGCAGAGCTGCAAGATCCGTTCGCCGCTGGTCTGCGAAACCAAGATCGGCGTGTGCGGCAAGTGCTACGGGCGCGATCTCGCCCGCGGTACTCCGGTCAACATCGGTGAAGCGGTCGGCGTCATCGCCGCCCAGTCGATCGGTGAGCCGGGCACGCAGCTGACGATGCGTACCTTCCACATCGGTGGTGCGGCACAGCTCAACGAGCAGTCGAACCTCGAAGCCGTTGCCGACGGCACGATGGAATATCGCGATCTGCGCACGATCACCGATCAGCGCGGCCGTCGCGTCGTTCTGTCGCGTTCGGGCGAAATCGCGATCGTCGACATGGACGGCCGCGAGCGCGCGGTGCATCGCATCCCGTACGGCGCATATGTGCTGTTCGACGATGGGCACATCGTGTCGAAGGGCGATCGTCTGGCCGAGTGGGACCCGTTCACCATGCCGGTGATCACGGAAAATCCCGGTGTCGTGAAGTATGTCGATCTGATCGAGGGCAAGACACTCACTGAACAGGCCGACGAAGCGACCGGCATCTCGCAGCGCGTCGTGATCGAATATCGCGCCAGCGGCAAGGCGAAGGAAGATCTTCGCCCGCGCCTCACCCTCACCGGCGAAAGCGCCGAGGAGGCTGGCCGTTACATGCTCGTGCCGGGCGCAACGCTCTCGGTCGAGGACGGTGCGACGGTTCAGGGCGGCGACGTTCTCGCCCGTGTCAGCCGCGAGTCTGCCAAGACCCGCGACATCACCGGCGGTCTGCCGCGCGTTGCCGAGCTGTTCGAAGCGCGTATCCCGAAGGAAGCGGCGATCATCGCCAAGGTTTCGGGCCGCGTCGTGTTCGGCAAGGATTACAAGGCGAAGCGCAAGATCGGCATTCAGCCCGAGGATGGCGGCGATATCGTCGAATATCTGGTGCCGAAGTCGAAGGTCATCGACGTGCAGGAAGGCGATTACGTCAAGCGCGGCGACAACCTCATCGGCGGTTCCCCTGATCCGCACGACATTCTGGAAACCATGGGTGTGGAGCCGCTGGCCGAATATCTCGTCTCGGAAATCCAGGAAGTCTATCGACTGCAGGGCGTGAAGATCAACGACAAGCACATCGAAACGATCGTTCGTCAGATGCTGCAGAAGGTCGAGATCACCGACGGCGGCGACACCACGCTGCTGAAGGGCGAGCAGGTCGATCGCGACGAGATGGACGAAACCAATGCCAAGATCGGCAAGAAGGATCGTCCGGCACAGGGCAAGCCCGTCCTGCTCGGCATCACCAAGGCGTCGCTGCAAACCCGCAGCTTCATCTCGGCGGCGTCGTTCCAGGAGACCACCCGCGTCCTCACCGAAGCATCGGTGCAGGGCAAGAAGGACACGCTCACCGGTCTCAAGGAGAACGTGATCGTGGGTCGCCTGATCCCGGCGGGCACGGGTGCTGGCATGAACCGCCTGCGCGTCACCGCTTCGTCGCGCGATGCGGCGATGCGCGTGTCGCAACGCCGGATGGCCGAAGCGTCGATCATCGCGCCGAACTCGGCCAAGGAAGAGCATGACGCCGAACTGGCGCGGTCGGCACGCGATGCCGGCGGCACCGGCGACGACGCGCTCGCCGCGGTCGTCACCAGCGGTCACGGCACCGATGCTGACGCGGGCGATTACCTGAACCAAGAGTAATCCTCCCGGTTCGGGCACCCGCCTGAGCTAAGATCCAACGAAGCCGCCGTCCGGACCTCCGGGCGGCGGTTTTGCTTTGTAAGCTTTGATTGCTGGCCGGTTGATCCGCGCCGCAGGCGTTTGCAAAGACGGTTCGATCCCGCACCATTGCAGGCGAGTTTCGAACCATGATGAAACGCTTTCTGGCCGCAACGCTGCTCGCGGCCGCCCCGTCGCTGGCCCAGGCCCAGACGCCGCCGTCCCCGCCGCAGCCCGCCCCGGCCAGGCCGCCCGTCCTCGCCCTCCCGCTCAGCTTCACGCCGCCGGGATGGAACCTGACGCTCGGCGCCGCCGCGATCACCAGCCCGGCGTGGCAGGGCTCGCGCGATCAGGCGCTGTCGCTCTTCCCCAACATCCGCCTGGCCTATAGCGACGTCCTGTTCGTCTCGGTCTCCGAAGGCGTGGGCTGGGCCGCGCTTCGCAAGGATGGCTGGCGCGCCGGGCCGCTGATCAAGCCGCGCTTTGGCCGCAACGAATCGAACGGCGGCTCGCCCTTCCTGATCGCAGGCGGCAGCACCGCGCTGGTCGGCATGGGCAATGTGAAGTTTGCGGGCGAAGCTGGCGGCTTCGTCGAAAAGCAGTTCGGCCCGCGCCGCGCTTGGCGGGCACGCGGCGAGCTGCGCCAGGGCTTCGGCGGGCACAGGGGCCTCGTAGCCGACGCCTCGCTCGCCTATCGCACGCCGATCGGCCGCGCCATCGCGACCGTCGGCCCGAATGTCACCGCCGGTGGCAGCCAGTTCGTCCAGACCTATTACGGCGTCGACGCCCGCCAGTCCCAGCGCACCGGCCTCGCGCGCTACGACGCCAAGGGCGGCATCGTGTCCTATGGTCTGGGGGCCTCGCTGCTGCGCCCGCTCGACCGCCGCAGCGCGATCACGCTGTTCACCAACCTCGACCGCCTCTCCGGCCCCGCCGCCCACTCCCCCTTGGTCCGCGAACGCGGGCGGCGGACACAATTCACGCTGGGCATCGGCTACGGGCGACGCTTCAAGCTGTGAGCCACGCGCGCTTCCCGGGGCGATCGCGTCGGTACCCGACTTGTCTTGCACGCCATTGATCGTAAGCTGAAGCCGCTGACCAAAGGGGATTTTGATGCGCCTTGCCTTGTTGCTGACCGCTGCCGCATTGCTGCCCACGCCCGCACTGGCGCAGCAGGTCGATACCCGCACGATCGGAGCCGCAACGCTGGAGAACGTTCCGCCAATCGCGCCCGAATTGGCGACTGCGGTCGCCCGCTATCAACAAAGCCGGTCGGCATCGGTTGCCGACTGGGCCGAGGATGGCAGCCTGCTCATCTCCACCCGCTTCGGCGCGACCGCACAAATCCACCGCGTGCGCGCGCCGGGGGGCGATCGAACCCAGATCACCTTCGCGGCCGAACCGGTTGCCGGCGCACGGTCCATTCCCGGCACGGACCGGATCCTGTTCACGCGCGATACCGGGGGCGACGAATGGTTTCAGATCTACACGCTCGGCCGTGACGGTACGCCGGTCCAGCTGACCGAGCCGGGCACGCGGAATCAGGGCGTCGTGATCGCCGATGACGGCAAGCGCATCTTCTGGTCGCAAGCGATCAAGGGATCGGGCGATTACAGCATCTGGACCGCCAACCCGCTCGATCCGGCCAGCCGCAAGCTGCTCTATCAAGGCAAGGGCGCGATCGGCCCCGATGACATCTCGCCCGACGGCAAGACATTGCTGCTCTCGCTCGGCGTCTCGAACCGCGAGGACCGCTTGTTCACGCTCGATATCGCGTCGGGCACGGTGACCGAGATCGCCAAGGGCGCGCCGGCCGTGTTCTCCAACGCCACATTTACGCGTGGCGGGCGCTCAATCCTCGCGATCAGCGACCGCGGCAGCGACGTGCGCCGGATCGTCGAGATCGATCTCGCAAGCGGCGCGATCACGCCGATCGCCCCGCCTGCAAAATGGGACGTCGAGAGTTTCGATCTGAGCGACGACGGCCGCATCCTGGCGTGGACGATCAACGAAGACGGCTATTCGACCGTCGGCATTCGTGACCTGGTGACGCGGCGGGCCTTGCCGCAACCAACCCCGCCCAAGGGCGTCATCGGCGGCCTCAAACTCTCGCGCGACGGCAAGCGGCTGGCGATCGGCGTATCTTCGGCGATGGGGCCGGGCGACATTTACGGCTGGGACGTGGACTCGGGCAAGCTCACGCGCTGGACCGAATCTGAAATCGGCCCGATCGACCGCGCTACCCTGCCGGAACCCAAACTGGTTCGCTTTACCAGCTTCGACAAGCTCTCGGTCCCCGCCTTCGTCTATCGCCCCAAGTCTGCCGCGCCGGGTAAAAAGACCCCGGTGCTGATCTCGATCCACGGCGGCCCGGAAGCGCAGGCGCGGCCCGGCTGGTCGGCGACTATCGCCAGCTTCGTCGACACGCTCGGCGCGACGGTGATCGTCCCCAATGTACGCGGATCGGACGGCTATGGCCGCAAATATCTCGACATGGACAATGCCGCCAAGCGCGAAGACAGTGTCAAGGACATCGGCGCCCTGCTGGACTGGATCGCGACCCAGCCCGATCTCGATGCAAGCCGCGTCGCGGTGATCGGCGGATCGTATGGCGGCTACATGTCGCTGGCGGTGATGACCAAATACAGTGCGAAGCTGGCCGGGGGAGTCGATCTGTTCGGGATCGGCGACTGGACCACGTTCCTGCAGAACACCGAGGCGTATCGCCGCGACAATCGCCGCGCCGAATATGGCGACGAACGCGATCCCGAAATGGCGAAGGTGTTCGCGCGGATTTCCCCGCGCGCCAATGTCGCGGGCATCACGAAGCCGATGCTGATCGAACAGGGCCATAACGACCCGCGTGTGCCGCAATCCGAAAGCGAGCAGATGGTCGCCGCAATCCGCGCCCGTGGCGTACCCGTGTCCTATCTCCTGTTCGCCGACGAGGGGCATGGCTGGCGCAAGAAGCCCAACCAGGATTTGAGCTTGCAAGTCGAGATGGCGTTTCTGCGCCGCGTGCTGGCCACCGAGCCCGGCAAGCCGTGATACGCGGGCGGCGAGGCGTCCTAAGTCCATAGCGCTGCCCTATCGGCGGCGCGCACTTCGCTATATGTGCAGCGATATAGCTATGGACACGCCAGCATGAACCGCCGGATTATCGTTGCGCTGATCGGTGCTGTGCTGTCTGGCGTCGCATCGCCCAGCGCCGCGGAACCGCGCCCTGCTCCCCTCACCGTCTTCGCCGCAGCATCGCTGTCGGACGCGCTGCAAGCCGTTGGCAAGGCCTACACCGCCCGCACGGGCGCGACGGTGCGCTTTTCCTTCGCCGCGTCCAACTTGCTCGCGCGGCAAATCGAGGCAGGCGCGCGGGCGGATCTGTTCGTCTCGGCCGATCGGCAATGGATGGACCATGTCGCCCGCGCAGGCTTCCTAATACCCGGCAGCCGCCGCGACCTGCTGCGCGGTCGCCTCGCCCTGATCGCGCCCGCTGACAGCCGCATCCGCCTGAGCATCGCCCCCAATTTCCCGCTCGCCCGCGCGCTCGGACCAAGCGAACGCCTTGCCATGGGCGACCCGGCCTATGTCCCCGCCGGCCTCTACGCCAAGGCCGCGCTCACCAGGCTCGGCGTGTGGCAGAGCGTGCAGGGACGACTCGCCAGCGCCGACAACGTCCGCGTCGCCCTGTCCTATGTCGCCCGCCACGCCGCCCCGCTCGGCATAGTCTACGAAACCGACGCGCGCGCCGAACGCGGCGTAAAGATCATCGGCATTTTCCCGGAGGCCAGCCACCCGCCGATCACCTACCCCGCCGCAATCGTACGCGGTGCGTCGTCCGGCGCGCGCAGCTTCGCGACGTATCTGAACGGCCCCGAGGCCAAGGCGATCTTCCGCCGCTTTGGCTTCCGGACCTTCTGATCCGCCTATGCTGACCCCGGAGGAATGGAGCGTCCTCGCGCTCAGCCTGTCGGTCGCGGGCCGCGCCGTGCTGGTCGGCCTGCCGATCGCGCTCGCGCTCGGCTGGGTGATGGCGCGCACCCGCTTTCCGGGGCGCACCTTGCTCGACGCGGTGCTGCATTCCTCGCTGTTCCTGCCCCCGGTGGTGGTCGGGCTGGTGCTGATCCTGCTGTTCGGCACAGATGCCCCGCTCGGTAAGGCGCTGGCGAGCGTCGGCATCCGGCTGATCTTCACCGCCAACGGCGCGGCGCTGGCGGCCGGCGTTATGGCCTTCCCGCTGATGCTGCGCGCCTGCCGTCAGGCGATCGAGAGCGTCGATGCGCGGCTCGAAGATGTCGCGGCGAGCCTCGGCGCGGGCTTCTGGGACCGGATGTTCAGCGTGACGCTCCCGCTCGCCGCCCCCGGCCTGATCGCCGCCGCCGTGATCGGCTTTGCCGCGGCGCTGGGCGAATTCGGGGCGGTCATCACCTTCGCCGCCAACATTCCGGGCGAGACGCAGACGCTCGCGCTCGCCATCTATGCGGCGCTACAGCAACCCGGCGGCGAGGCGATCGCGCTGCGCCTCGCAAGCATCTCCTTCGCGGTCGCAATCAGCGCGCTGCTGCTGTCGGAGGCGCTGCTGGCCTATGGGCGCAGGCGGGCGGGCGCATGATCTCCGTTGCGATCGAGCGCCGCCTCGGCAACTTCACCCTCGACGTCGCGTTCGAAGGGCCGGCCGACGGCGTGACGGCGCTGTTCGGCCCCTCGGGCGCGGGCAAGAGCGCCACGCTCGCCGCCATCGCCGGATCGGGCGCGGTCGCCCGCGCGCGGATCGCACTGGGCGAGCGCGTGCTGACCGACACGGCGGCAGGCGTCTTCGTGTGCCCACCCAAGCGGCGGATCGGCTGGGTGTTTCAGGATGCCCGACTGTTCCCGCACCTCAAGGTCGAGGGCAACCTCCGCTACGGCCTCAAACGCGCGCCCTTGCCGCACCGCATCGCCTTCGATCATGTCGTGGCGGTGCTCGACATCGCCCCCCTGCTCCCGCGCGGCGTCGCCGATCTCTCGGGCGGGGAAAGACAACGCGTCGCCCTCGGCCGCGCGCTGCTGAGCCAGCCCGACCTGCTCCTCCTCGACGAACCCCTCGCCGCGCTGGACGGCGTGCGGAAAGCCGAGATTTTGGAATATATCCAGCGCCTCAAAACCGATTTCCACCTGCCGATGGTGTACGTCACGCACGATGCCGACGAAGTGCGCAGCGTGGCGGATCACGTCGTGCTGATCGAGGCGGGCCGGGTCGTGGCGACGGGCGGCCCGGAAATCGCGCCCGGCGCGCGGCGTGTGGCGACGATCGTGGCGCGCGATGCCGAGGGGGTCTTACTGCGCGTTGCGGGCGATGTGATGGCGGGGGAACGAGTTGATTTGGTGGTGGAGTGAACGGGTTCGCCCAGTTGCGGACTTTTCGGCCGGACAATCATCCCACCTTAATCAGACGTCGTTTTTATCTATTCACTGTTTTACGAAAATCACATCGTCAAAGGTCTCAGCTTGATAAAGGTGCAGTGACTCAGGCTCGTGAATTGCGGGCTGGGCTTCGCTAACTCTGTTGAATGGAACGTCTTGCGCCAGCGCACCGAGCTTCACACTTTTGCCGTCAACTCCGATGCCTTTATCTACATGTATAAAATAACCACGCTTCCCGTAATCGACCGTATACCTCGACTTCATTTTTCCTGAAGCGAGCAACCCGTCCCGCAGGATGATCGGAGGGCAGCAGGGGTTGATGTACGTCCCGTTCGCCCATGCTTGGGAGGTTGGCGGTCTTCGCGGAACCACAACGTAGAGAAGCGCAAAGATCGCAATAGCCGCTGGCACAAAAACCATCGCCAACGCCTTCATCATCGCTTGTCTTGTTGCCTCATCCTCCGGTGTGTTTTCCCAACCCATTCCAACAATCTACCAGTAAAAGAATGGCGTCGAAAGCGGCCTGTCGACTTTCCGCTAATCCCAGACACCCCCTGTCCTACACACTCTCAACCTGCCACCCTCGGTCGGTCCGCTCTTTCAAACCGTCGATCCTCCGCCGACCATGCGCTCGAAAACAGCGCCGATGGTGTGACTCGTGTGACTTTAGCGGCTAGCCGCCCCGACCCGACCCCCCTCGCGGGTGGCACTTTCGCAACTTTCGGCCGCCACACGCAGCCCCGACCCCGCGCCCCTACCCTGCCTGCACCCGCCCGGTCCGCACCAATTTCCCCCACCCGACGCGCGGGCCGCGCAGCGCCTGCGCAATCGCCTTCAGCACGACGTAATACATGATCTGGCGATAGCCGATCCGCTGCGGGATCAGCAGCCACAGCAGCCGCCAATTCTCGCGCCGCTCCAGCGCGAAGGCGATCGTCGCCGCCAGCAGGTCGATCGCGGTGAAGACCAGCCAGTAAAGCAGCATCTTCTCCAGATCGCCCTGCGTCTGCGCCCAGCCATGCGCCTGCACCGCGAGATAGGTCGTCACGAAGCTGACGATCAGCGCGAGATCGATGATCGGGGAAATCGCCGCGAACACGATCTGGAACAGGATCGCCTGGGGCAAGCCGATCCGCGCCAGGCCCTTGGGCCGTCCGGTGCCCATGATGCGCCCATGCTTCCATAGGCATTGCAGCGTCCCGAACGCCCAGCGGAAGCGCTGCTTGGCCAGGCCCTTCATCGTCTCGGGCGATTCGGTCCAGGCGATGGCGTATTGATCGTACGTCACCTTCCACCCGGCGCGCTGGATCGCGATCGTCAGATCCTGATCCTCGGCCAGCGTATCGTCCGGGTAGCCGCCGACCTGCCGGATCGCCGAGAGCCGCCACGCGCCGACCGCGCCCGGCACCACCGTCATCGCATCGAGCCGCGCGAGCGCGCGCCGTTCGAGATTCTGCGCGGTGATGTATTCGACCGCCTGGAATTTGGTCAGCAAATTCACGCGGTTGCCGACCTTGGCATTGCCCGCCACCGCGCCGATCTGCGGATCGGAGAACCACCGCGACAGCCGTGCGATCGTGCTCGGTTCGAACTGGGTATCGGCGTCGAGCGCGATCACGATCTCGCCCGTCGCCAGTTCGAGCGCGCGGTTGAGCGCGCGCGCCTTGCCGCCATTCTCCAGCGTCAGCAGCCGCACGCGCGGGTCATCGGCGAACGCCTCGGCCACCACCGCACTGGTCCGGTCGGACGATCCGTCGTCGATCACGATCACTTCGATCAGCACGTCGTTCGACGCGAGCACACCGCGTACCGCGCGTTCGATCACCATCTCCTCGTTGAAGGCGGGGATCATGACCGTCACGAAGCGGTCGCCGTCGATCGGCGGGAAGATCGCCCGCCCCTCGCGCCGCGCCTGGATCAGCGCGAGCGCCGACAGCACGACCGCCCGGGCGATGCCCACGGTGATGGCGATGAAGAAAATCCACCCCAGCGCCTCGACGATGAAGCCGAGCGTGCTGAACAGGAACAGGTCGGTCACCGCCGCCGCCCGGTCGCTCGGCGAGAGCGTCGGCATCGCGACATCGCGCGGAATGCCCGCCAGCGTGGAGACCGGCACGAAGGTATAGCCCTTGGCGCGCAGCGTATCGATGATCACCGGAAGCGCCGCCACGGTCTGCGAGCGGTCACCCCCTGCATCGTGGAGCAGGATGATATTGCGGCTACACTGCGTCTGCGTCGCGGCGGTGCATTTGGAGGCGACCGGATCGGTCACCTGCGCGATCGTCTGGTCGATGATCGCCTGCACCCCCGGCCGCTTCCAATCGCCCGGATCGACATGCAGCCCGACCGAGATATAGCCGCGGTCCTGCGCCTGCAGCGCCGGCTCGATTTCGTCCGCCGTGGTCGGCTCGGCGTCCCCGAAATAGGGCGCGCGGAACAACCGCAGGCTGTGCCCGGTAAAGGCCTGGAACAAGCGCTGCGTGGTGTTGAGCTGGAATGTCGTCTCGGTCTGCGATGCGCCCGCCAGATTGGGATGGGTATAGGTATGGCTGCCGACCTCATGCCCCTCGCGCACCAGCCGTTCGAGCAGCGGGCGCTGCGTCAGCGCATTCTCGCCGACGATGAAGAAGGTGCCGGGGACCTTCTTCTGCTTCAGAATGTCGAGCACGCGCGGCGTCCAGGTCGGATCGGGCCCGTCGTCGAAGGTCAGCGCGACCAGCCCGGGTTTGTAGCCGGTCCGCTCGACAATGTAGGGCGAGGGCAGCGTCGGGAAGCGCACGTCGGTGATCGTGCCGGCCTTGTCCGTCACTGCTTGCCGCACGCCTTGGACGGGCACGCCGCCAATCTTCAGGATCTCGCCATTGCCCTCGATATCGACATCGGTGCCCGCCGGGATCGTGTCGATCGCGTTGGCGGGCGGCAGCTTGCGGTGCGACCGTCCGAAGATCGACCATAGGCCTGGGTCCTCCGCGCCGAGGCGCCAAACGGCGACGCCGCCCAGCCCGACATTCTGCAGGAAATGCATCTGGTTATAGGCCGATGCCGCATCGAGCATCCACACGACGTGGCGGCTCTTGCCCTCTTCGTAAGCGAAGCTGCTGTTGCCGCTCGCTTTGTCCCACACCGGCGTCGCTTCGGATTCGCGGGCGGCCTCCCACGCTTCGTCGATCGCGAGCGGCTCGCCGCTACCGTCGTGCCAGTCATAGGCATAGCTGCCGATCGCCACGACGATCTTCTCGCGCGGCACGCCGCGGGCGGCGCGGGCGACCGATTGTTCGAACCAGGCTTGCGACGCGATCGGCCCGGCATCGCCGCTGACCTCATGCTCGTCATAGGCCATCAGGAAGACGCGATCGACGATCTTGGCAAAGGCCGCGATGTTCCAGCCATGCTCGCCGTCCGCCTCGCCCACCGGCACCGCGATGGCGATCACCCATTTGCGCTTGGCGAAGCGCGTCTTCGCCTCCGACAGGAAGGTGCGATAATCGGCCTGGCCGCGCGGCGACAGGGATTCGAAGTCGAAGAACGCGCCCCCCGCCCCATTCGCGGCCAACCACGGCTCGAGCTTGTCGAGCAGCGCCTTGCGCTGCGCCGGGTCGTGCAACAGCGCTTCCATGCCGCGCGCATCCCAATCGCCCCCGATCGCATTCTGGATCATCGGCAGGATCAACGGACGCGTCTGCGCGCTGTTGATGATCGCTCGGCCCGCCGGATCGCGGAACACGGTGATGTGGTGATTGGCGCCAGTCACGGAAACCCAGCCCGGGATCAGCCAATCAAGGTCGCCGATGTGCCGACGCAGCGACGCAGCGGATGATTCGTCCCACGGCACGTGAAAGCCGATCGCCAACGGCTGGTTGACGCCGAGCCCACGCGGCGGCGCGCCGAGCAACCGGGCGTAGCCGTTCAGGTCGTGGCGCGCGCGCTTGAGCAATGGGCCGGTCGGCGGCGGCAGCTTGGTGAGCGCGGGATGTTCCGCCTCGACCGGCAGCAGGGGCGCGCGCGGCACCGCGCCGATCGACACGCCGAGCGCCGTCACCGCCACCACGACCAGCAGCACGAATGCCGCGACCGCAAGCGCAAAGCGCCGCCTGCGCCGTCCCGAAGCATCGTAAAACACTGGGGCGGAATTCATCGGCAAAAGCTTCCTGAGACGCAGTTTAGGCGTGACCGCATCGGCCATTTCTAATGGCCGTTCGGCGACGCCCGGATGACAATTGCGTCATCAATGGCATCCGTCAAAGATTTATAGGACGGCGCGTCGCAGGAAGTTTGTCGGGGACCATGCAATGGTCGGGGCGATAGGATTCGAACCTACGACCCCTGGACCCCGAGACCAGTGCGCTACCAGACTGCGCCACGCCCCGACACATTGCAGGGGGCCGCGCCTAGCGGTCGCTGCCCCGGCTATCAAGTCAAAAATGCCGGGAAATGATGAGAAGATGATGATCGAAGCGACCGCTCATTGGGCGGACAGCCCGCGATGGCCATTCAACACCGGCGCGCTGCGTTGCAGGAAAGCAACAGGCTGCAAGATTTTGGTCGGGAAAAGGAATTGTATCGAATCGGCCCCAAATGCGCTTGAGATTTGGAAATCGTACTTATAGCCTCCCCTTATCAGAGATGGCGCGGCTGGGGCAGCGCCACGAAAAAGGGGTGTCTTGTCATGTTGAAGTCGAGTGCCGCGATTATGCGGCTTCGTCCGTTCCTGCTGGCTGGTGTGGCTGGCATTGGGCTCGTAACCGGTGGCGTTGCGCAAGCGCAAGTGGCAAGCGGCCCGACTATTTCCGCCGACCAGCCCGGTAGCGGCGCGCGCGTCGACGGAACCCAAGCCGTTCTCGAACCCCATGGCGGCGGCGCGCAAATCGCCGTCGCTCCGGCGGAGCCCTACATCCAGATTGCCAATCCTGGCACGCCGACCACGGCGCGCGACCCGGTGAACATCACGGGCGTCGGCCAGATGATCATCAGCACGCCGGGCTCTACACCGGGCAGTGTAAGCCTCGGTCTGTGCACCGGATCGTTGATCAACCCGCGCACCGTCCTGTTCGCCGCGCATTGCGTCAATTCGCGTCCAGCAACGGATTATGGTTCGGGTGCGGGCGGCGTGGCCATCGGCTTCGGCTTCAACGCGTCGAACAATTCGACCCTGCCCGGCGCACCTGCCGGGACCAGCCCGCTGCGTAACTGGCTGTTCGGGGTGACGGGCCGCGCGGCCAATACTACCAGTGTCGCCGAAAATTTTTATACGGTGAACAGCGTCGTCTATAACCCGCTGTCGACCCAGCCGGGCAATGGGTTCCTGTACGGCGATGTTGCGATTGCCTCGCTGGATACGCCCACCCGCGGGATCCCGACTTGGGCACTGCTGTTTTCGGCGCTCCCGGCACCCGCCACGGCGGGGGCGAGCGGCACCGGCTATCACGTCGCGATCACGGGGTATGGCAACAACGGCACCGGTGAGACGGGTGCGAATGGCGGGATCGATTATCGCCGTCGCGTCGCCGAAAATTTTCTAGGCGGCCTTGCCTCGCTGGATGATTTCCAGAATTTCATCTTCGGCACGGCCCCCGGTGCCCTGCCGCAAAATCTCTACTGGATCGATTTCGACGATCCACGTCGTGGCACGGCGAGCGCCAGCCCGTACGATTTCAACAGCTTCCGTGACAACGCACTGCCCAACGAGGGTGGCACCGCGCCCGGCGATTCCGGCGGGCCGCTGATCCTTGACGCAGCTTTCTCCAGAAAGGTCATTCTGGGCGTGCTGTCGGGTGGCTTCGGTCGCTTCTACAATGCGGCGCCATCCAATGGCTATGGCTCGAACAGCTTCTATCAGCCGCTGTACCTGTATTGGGACTATATCGCGGCGAACAATCCGTATCGCTATGTCAGCGCGCTGGCCGGCGATGGAAACTGGACCGATGCCAACCACTGGGTCACGAACATCGATCCCAATTACACGATAATCGGGCCCAATGGTCAGCTGGTGAATGGCGTCCCGACCAGTCCCGGCGGTACCACGACCGACGTGAGCGGCAAGTTCGGCCAGATCTGCTTCCAGAATCCGACGTTGAGCGACTGCCTGAACGTAGCGACCGGTGTGGAAACGTTGAACACCAATCCGATCGGGACGGCTGGGCTGGCTAACGACGCCGCGACGGCGACGATGACGGGCCCCGATAGCGGTGCACTCGCCGATGGGAGCGACGTCGCCGCCGACCTGCAGAGTCAGGCGACGGCAGCCGCACAGGCACTGCCTGCCGCGACGATTGCCAACGGGTTGCCCGGTGCGACCAATTTCGTGCCCAACAACATCGATCCGGTCCGCACGACCGGCGCGATCGGGCGCTATTTCGACGTCACCCTCTCCGCCACCGGCACGACCACGCTCAATTCGACGGTCACGATCGACCGGCTTACGCTTGCCGGTGCCGGTGCCCGTTTGAACATCGACTCGACCGGGTCGCTAACCAGCCTGATCGACATCATGCAGATGACCGGCACGATGCAGGTCAACGGGCGGTTGACCACTCCGGGTGACTATCTGCTACAGGCTGGCGGCCTTAACGGCACTGGCACGATCAGCACGCCGTTCTTCACCAACGTGCTCGGCACGATCTCGCCCGGTGCCTCGGGCAATGCCGGGTCGATCGGCACGCTGACCTTTAACGGCAACGTGATTCTGACCTCTGGCAGCCGCTATCTCGTCGACCTCGGCGCCAACGGCGTCTCGGACCGTATCGTTGCCACTGCCGGTACTGGCGGTAGCACGGGCGCGGCGAATGTCGGCGGCGTGATCGGTTTCAGCTTCTCGCCGGACACGCTCCGCGCGGGCAATGTCTACACGATCCTGACCGCGGCCGGCGGCGTGACTGGCGCGTTTGCCACGCCCGGCGCGTTCAGCGCGATTCTGACGCCGCGCCTCACCTACACCGCGAATGCAATCACGGCGACGATCGACGCGGGTCTCTATGCCAATGTCGTCGGCACTTCGCCCGTGCAGCGTGCCTATGCGCAGCTGCTCGATCAGAACCGCGGGAACGGTGGTTATCTCGACATCTATGGTCCGCTCGATCTGCAGAACGCGGCGACGATCCAGTCGACGCTCGACAGCCTCGCCCCGCGTGACCAGACGCTGCAACGCGCGCTCGGCACGCTGGTGATGGACAATTCGCAGCGCTTTACGGAACAGCGGGTCGCGGCGCTTCAACCGGGCAAGCTGGACGGCACGCTGGCGATCATCGGCAACCCGCTGCAGGTCGCGACGCAAAGAACTGCGGGCAACGATGTTATGCGGGGAACGAACGGCGTGGCCACGGCGGAGGTCAGCCAGACGACTCGCCTGCCAGAGGGAACCGGGGCGTTCATCGCCGCCGGCTATCTGGACGGCGACAGCCGCCCGATGGCAACCGCGATCCCGCTTGGCGGCCGTGACCAGTTCAACGGTTACTATGTCGCGGGCGGCATCGAAGCCGAGGTCGGCAATAACGCCGCGCTCGGTTTCGCTTTGTCCTACACCAATGTCGACGGAACAACGACCGGCGCGCAAACGGCAAAGGCAGAGTTGTACCAGGGCACCGTCTACGGCAAGGTGAAGGTCAGCCCTGGTGTCGTGCTCGACGGACAGGCCAGCATCGGCATTTTCTATTCGAACACGCGCCGGAACGTCTCGATTGTGGGGTCAAACTTCACCCTGACGGGGCGGAATCAGTCCCAGGCGCTCGCCGGGGAATTCGGCGTGAGCGCGCCCGTGTCGCTCCATAGCGTGTCGCTTGCACCACGCTTCGCGCTCCGCGCCAGCCGCCTTGCGTTTGGCGGGTACAGCGAAAGTGGCGGCGGTCCAGCGCTCCGGTACGACCGTCGCGATTTCGGCAGCATTCAGGGGCTGGCCGGTCTGGTGATCAACGGAGGGAGCAAGATCAAGCCATACCTCTCCGCCTACTACGTCCATGAGTTTCACGATCGCGCAGGCGCGTTCGGTGCAAATTTCACGGGCGGCTCCGGCGCCAACGTGCTTTTCGCGACGACCAACCAGGACCTCAACTGGGCCGAAGTCGCCGGCGGCATCTCGTACGGCACACGCAAGCTGAGCGTCTCGGTCGGCGCGGATACGACGATCGGTCGCGGCGACGTGTCTAACCAAAGCTATCGCGCGTCGATCAAGATCGGTTTCTGATCGTTCGACACGGTACGAAAGGGCCGTCCGGGCAACCGGGCGGCCTTTTTGCTGCTCCCCGAGCGTGCCCACGAAAATAGCATTTCTATCGGCCGCCATCTGCCGATAACGCGGGGTCGATGTCCGCTCTAGAAATCGTCGCCTTCCTGCTGGGCATCGCCAACGTCTCGCTGGTCGTGCGGCGCAGCATCTGGAATTACCCGTTCGGGCTGGCGATGGTCGCGTTGTATGCGCGGATTTTCCTTGATGCGCGGCTGTATAGCGACGCGATCCTGCAGGTGTTCTTCGTTGTCGTGCAGATCTACGGCTGGTGGAACTGGTCCCGCAACCGGGCGCAGGCCGGGGCGATCACCGTCGGCCGTCTGACCAGACGGGAGCGGGCCTGGTGGGCAATTGGTTGCCTCATCGCGTCGGCCATTTGGGGTTATGGCATGAACCGCTTCACCGACGCGGCCTTTCCCTGGGCCGATGCCGCCATCGCCATTACCAGCGTTGCCGCGCAAATCCTGATGTCGCGGCGCGCAATCGAGAATTGGTGGCTGTGGATCGCGGTCGATATCGGCTCGATCGCGCTATACGCCGCGAAAGGGCTGTGGCTGACTATGGTGCTCTACGGCATCTTCCTCGCGCTCGCGGTCTGGGGGCTGATCGATTGGCAGCGCGTGGCGCGACGTCAGGCGGTTGCGGTATGACCACGATCTGCCTGCATGGCCCGGAAAGCACCGGCAAATCGACGCTGATCGCGCTGCTCGCCGCGCGGTACGACACGACCTTCGTGCCCGAATACGGTCGCACCTTTGCCGAAACGCACGGAACCGATTTCACCATGACCGATCTGGTCGAGATCGCGCAGACGCACGATGCGATGACGCGCGCGGCGCTGGCGACCGGAGCCGACCCGCTGTTCCTCGACACCGACCCGCTGATGACCGCGGTATGGTCCGACATGCTGTTCGGCACGCGCGATCCGTGGTTCGACGCGTGGCAGGGCGTGGCCGATCTGTACCTGCTGCTCGACATCGACCTGCCGTGGATCGACGACGGCACGCGGATGTTCGGCAGCGCGGCCGAGCGGCAACGCTTCTTCGATCTTTCGCGCGCCGAACTCGACCGGCGCGGGGTGCGCTATGCGGTGGTGGGCGGCCAGGGCCCCGACCGCCTCGCCGCTGCGCTTGCAGCGATCGAGGCGGCAGGATTGGCGGGCTGACTCAGCCCTTCTTGGCGTTGAGCGCCTTCACGGCTGCGAGCGTGCCGGTGATGTGCCCGGCGGGCTGCATTTCGGACAGGACGTAGGCGATCTTGCCATTCTTGGCGATCACATAGGAGGTGCGGTTGGTCCAACCCGCCTTCTGCGGCAACGCGACGTCATAGCCAGAGATGGTCGCGGGCGTCGCAAGCCCGACCGGGAATTTGTCGCGACATTCGACCGAGGAGAATTCCTTGATCCGCTCGGCATTGCCCGCGGTCAGGCCGATCAGCGTCGCGCCCTGCTTGGCGAAATCGTCGGCGGCCTCGGCAAAGGCGTGCGCCTCCGCGGTGCAACCCGAGGTGAAGGCGGCGGGGAAGAAATACAGGACGACCGGCCCCTTCTTCAGCGCGGCCGAGAGCGAGAAGGAATGCGTCTTGCCGGCAAGCGCCGCTTCGGTGGTGAAGTTGGGCGCCTTGTCGCCAACCTTGAGCGCGGCATTGGCAGGGACAGCCGCCAACAGTGCAATGGCGGCGGCGGCAAGCGGGGCGGTGAACTTCATGGCAACCTCTCCTGAAAGAATGACACCACGCTACTCCGCCGACCGCGCCGCCGCCAGTGCCTTACCGCGTGCGGATCAACGCGACGGCGCGAGCTTGGTGTTGAGCACCCAGCCGACATTGTCGTTCTCGTCGGCGACTTCCCACCACAGGCCATTCTTGTTGCCGGTCGGGTAGACGATCGATCCGGCGGCCAACGTACGCAACACGCGTCCCGACGCACTGGCGCTGGAGCGAAGCGCCAGCGGCCCTTGCGCGGTGAAGGTCTTGGCCGGTGCTGCCTCGGCCGTGCCGGTGTCGCCGGGGCTCACATAGCCGAGTTCGTTGACCAGCTTGGAATAGGCCTGGATGAACGCCAGCGTCACGATCCGCCCGATGTCGGTATTGTCATAGCCGCCGCCGATCGCGCCGCCGCCGGCCACACCGGCAAACACGCCGCCACCGGCGCCGAAGCTGAGGCTGTTCTTGGCGGCATAGCCCTCCTCGGTCGCCAGCGTCTCGGTCGTGCGGACGTTGGTGATCGACAGGACGACGTTTGCCTCCATCTTGCGGCTGCGGATCCCGCCGACGATTCCGCCGATCGGCCCGCCGATCAGACCGCCCAGGCCGCCCGCGACGCCGCTGCCGCTGGCATTGCTGTTCGCGCCCTGCACTTCGGCCTGCAGCACATAATCGGCCGCCTTGATCTGCCCCTGCCCGACATTCGATCCGCGCTGCAGCCCAAGGTTGCCGCCAATGTCGCGCTCGCGCTGCGCCGCCTGCAGCCCGCTGCCGCGGTCGACCAGGTTGAAGCAACCCGAGCGCGCGACGAGCACCTTCAGCAGCTTCTGCGGCGGGGCCAGATTATATTGCGTCCAGCCACGCGAATCATCGCCATCGACGATCGAGATCGTACCGTGCTTGCGCGCGCAGCGCGGCACGTCGTTCATCGTGGCCTCTTGCAGCTTCTGCGTCCCCGACGGCTTGGCAAGGCGCTGCGCCTGCGCTTCCGTCGAAACCAGTGCCAATACGATGGCCGTCGTCGCTCCAATCCGTAGCTTCGTCACTATCTCTGCCCCCCGGTTCGTGAATCGTTGCCCGCGCTGATTACGCGATTCGCCGCCGCAGGAACAGAAGCATTGCATTGGTGCAGCCGGGCTTTGTGCGGGCGGGCGGCGATGCTATGGCGGCGCGCATCCTCTTCAGCACGAACCCGGGCGAATACGTGACCCCTCTTCAGAACATCCGCAATTTCAGCATCATCGCCCATATCGACCATGGCAAATCGACGCTCGCCGACCGCTTGATTCAGGTGACTGGCGGCCTTTCCGACCGCGAAATGTCCGAACAGGTCCTCGATAACATGGATATCGAGAAGGAACGCGGCATCACGATCAAGGCGCAGACGGTGCGCTTGCGCTACGTCGCCAAGGACGGAATCGAATATACGCTGAACCTGATGGACACGCCGGGCCATGTCGACTTCGCTTATGAAGTCAGCCGGAGCCTGGCCGCGTGCGAGGGCGCGCTGCTGGTGGTGGACGCCGCGCAGGGGGTCGAGGCGCAGACGCTCGCCAACGTCTATCAATCGATCGAGCATGACCATGAAATCGTGCCCGTCATCAACAAGATCGACCTTCCCTCCGCCGATGCCGAAAAGGTGAAGGCGGAAATCGAGGAAGTGATCGGCCTCGACGCGAGCGAGGCGGTGCTGACCAGCGCCAAATCGGGCATCGGCATCGCCGAAGTACTCGAAGCCGTCGTCACGCGCATTCCCCCGCCCAAGGGCGATGCCGAGGCCCCGCTCAAGGCGATGCTGGTCGATAGCTGGTACGACCCTTACCTCGGCGTCGTCATCCTGGTGCGCGTGATGGCGGGGGTGCTGAAGAAGGGCCAGCAGATCAAGTTCATGCAGGCCGGCACCGTCCACTTGGTCGATCGCGTCGGCTGTTTCCGCCCGAAGATCGAGCAACTGACCGATCTCGGGCCCGGCGAAATCGGCTTTATCACCGCGCAGATCAAGGAAGTCGCGCAGACCCGTGTCGGCGACACGATCACCGACGCCAAGCGCCCCGCGGCCGAAGCGCTACCCGGCTTCAAGGAAGTGCAGCCGGTGGTGTTCTGCGGCCTGTTCCCGGTCGATGCTGCCGATTTCGAGAAATTGCGCGAGAGCATCAGCAAACTGCGCCTGAACGACGCGTCGTTCAGCTTCGAGATGGAGACCTCGGCGGCACTCGGCTTCGGCTTCCGCTGCGGCTTCCTCGGGCTGCTGCATCTGGAGATCATCCAGGAGCGGCTGATGCGCGAATATGATCTCGACCTCATCACCACCGCACCGAGCGTGGTGTACGAGATCGAGCTCACGCACCCCGATCCCGCCGGCACGACGCATATCGAGCTGCACAACCCGGCCGACATGCCCGAACCCAACAGGATCAAGGTGATCAGCGAGCCGTGGATCGAGGCCGTCATTTACGTGCCCGACGAATATCTAGGCAGCATCCTGAAGCTCTGTCAGGACCGGCGCGGCATCCAGAAGAACCTGACCTATGTCGGCGGGCGGGCACAGGCGACATACGAACTGCCGCTCAACGAAGTGGTGTTCGATTTCTACGACCGGCTGAAATCGCTGTCGAAGGGCTATGCCAGCTTCGACTATACGCAGATCGGCAATCGCGAGGGCGACCTCGTGAAGATGAGCATCCTCGTAAACGAGGAGCCGGTCGACGCGCTGTCGATGATCGTCCACCGCGGCACCGCCGAGGTGCGCGGGCGCGGCATGGTCGAGCGGCTGAAGGAACTGATCCCGCGGCATCTGTTCAAGATCCCGATCCAGGCCGCGATCGGCGGCAAGGTGATCGCGCGCGAAACGATCAGCGCGATGCGCAAGGACGTGACCGCGAAATGCTATGGCGGCGACGCCAGCCGCAAGCGCAAGCTGCTCGACAAGCAGAAAAAGGGTAAGGCGAAGATGCGCGAATATGGCAGCGTCAGCATCCCGCAGGAGGCCTTCATCGCGGCACTGCGGATGGGCGAGGAGTAGCGCTAGCTGCACCTTGTCGCAAAACCGTCATGTCAGTGACCGATAACTGACATGAAACTGCAAGGCTGACGACATGTCCCGTCCCTAGGGCAGCCCAAACAGGGTTGATTCGGGGGCGTTATGACATCGCAGACTAAACTGTTGCTCGCGTCCAGCGCGGGCGCGCTGGCTTGTATGCTGGCGACACCGGCGGCGGCACTGTCCGAGGCGAAGGTCCCGGATGCTGTGGTCGCCCCCGCCCCGCCGGCCGCCACGGCGGAAGAGGATCAGGAAATCGTCGTCACCGGCGCGCGCCCGATCGCGGAATCGGAAGCGGCCGCGCTCAAGATTCAGGCGAATTCGGATTCGCTCGTCACGGTTGCCGCCGCCGACGGCGTCGGTCGCCTGCCCGATCAGAATATCGCACAGGCAGTCGGTCGACTGGCCGGTGCCGCGGTGGAGCGCGACCAGGGCCAGGCACGCTATATCAGCCTGCGCGGCGCGCCCAATTACTGGACGACGCTGTCGTTCGACGGGATCAACGTCGTCAGCCCCGAAGGCCGCGATGCGCGCTTCGATTCGATCCCGTCCGCAATCGCTTCGCAGATCATCGTATCGAAGGCGGTGACGCCCGAAATGCCCGGCGAAACGGTGGCGGGCAACGTCAACGTCATCACCCGTTCGGCGTTCGATTACAAAGGGCTGAAGGTCGCGGCCAAGGCCGGGTACGGCATCGCGGAATATGGCGACCGGCCCCAATATGAAGGTTCGCTGGTCCTCTCCGACCGGTTTAAGCTCGGCGGTGGCGAAGTCGGCGTGCTTGTCTCGGGCAGCTATTTCGAACGCGGCCAGATCACCGACAATTTCGAGACCGATTATGAGCGCGTCGCGCAGGATCAGCGCCCCGACAATCTGACGCGCTTCTGGGCGCAAGAGGCGGAGAACAAGCTGTACCGCCTCACCCGCAAGAATTGGTCGGTCTCGGGGCGGCTCGACTATAAGCCGGATGCGAACAACAGCTTTTCGCTGCGCTCGATCTACACGATCTTCACCGATGACGAGGCGCGCGACAATTACCGCTTCGATCTGGATGACCAGCAAAGCGCGCTGGTCGCCAATGCTGCCGCCTGCACCGTCACGCCGAACAGCACGCCGACGACCAGCGGCTATGCCGACATCTGCATCGGCAACACCCCGCAAAAGGGCACCATCTACGGCATCGACATCCGCCAGCGCGCGACGTTGCGTGCATTCGCGCAATCGATTTTCACCAACACGCTGAGCGGCGACCATGATTTCGGCGGTGGCTGGCATGTGACATGGCTGGGCAATTACACCCAGTCGAAAGACGATCGCTCGGTCGTCGGCGAGGCGTCATATGAAAGCCCGTCGACGCGCAATCTGCGGCCGACCGTCGCCTATGATTTCAGCGACCCGAATCGCTCGCGCCTGCAGCTCTTCACCACCAACCAGCTAAGCGGCCCGACGCGCTTCCAGGCGGGGACCGCGGTGACGGCGATCGACACCTTCGCCAAGGCACCGACGCTGTTCACGGTGCTCGATGCGGTCGATACGACCGACGCCTATACCGGCAAGCTCGTACTTTCGCGCCGGATGCAGTTCCTGGGGGCCGACGCGACCTTCAAGGCCGGCTTCCAGTTCGATCAACGCACCAAGATTGCGGACGAGCGGCAAATTTCCGTCGGGTCCAATACGGCGACCCGCGCAGCCGATTTAGCGACGATCGGCCTGCCGCAGGATTACAATGCCTTCTCGCTGAATCAGGCGTTCCTCGGCAAGATTCCGATGGACTATACGTTCCGCTATTTCGACACGAACCAGATGCGCGCCGTCGCCCAGGCCGCGCGCGCCAATTTCGCGTTCGCGCCGTTGACAGGCAACAATTACAACGTGCGGGAACAGGTGCTGGCCGGGTATCTGATGGGCACGCTGAAGTACGATTGGGGCTCGATCCTCGGCGGCGTCCGCATCGAAAACGTCAGGAACCGTGGCATCGCCGTCGCAACGGTCGGCGCGACGACGGGACTTGTCACGGCGGAATCGAGCCAGACGCTCGCCTTCCCCAGTTTGCACCTCAACTATAATGTCGACACCACAAAGAAGCTGAGGCTGTCGTTCAACTCGGGCGCGGCACGGGCGGATTACGATCAGCTTCGGCCAAACGTGGTCGTCAACGATAGCAACCAGACAATCTCTGGCGGCAACCCCGCCGTGAAGCCTGAGCGCGCCTACGGGGTCGATGCCTATTTCGAATGGTATCTCCGCCCGCAGGGCTATCTGAGCGTCGGCCTGTTCTACAAGAAGGTGAAGGACGTCCTGTATCGCCAGACGCGCAGCTTTGGCTCGAACGCGCTCGACACGGGCGGGATCGATCGTTCGGCCTATATCTTCTCCGGCATCACCAATGGCGGCGACGGGCGGGTCTTCGGCATGGAGGCGGCGGCCCAGCTCCAGCTCGAGCCTTGGACCAGCAGTCTTGGCTTGCCCGATTGGATGGGCGGTTTCGGCGTCAGCGCCAACCTCACGCTCAACGACAGCCAGGTGACCAAGCCCGCGATCGGTGCAATCCCCGCGCGCAAGGTGCGCCTGCCCGGAACGTCGGACATGGTCTACAATATCGGCGGCTATTACGAAAAATACGGCCTGTCGCTGCGCTTGCAGTATCAGAACCGCTCGAAATGGCTCGACGGCATCGCCGACGATCTGACCGATGGCGGCGACACCTATTGGGCGGCGGATGACGAAATGGATTTCTCGGCCCGCTATGCAATCACCAAGAATTTCGAGGTGTTCTTCGACGCGACCAATCTGCTGAACCAGCCGGGCCGCCGCTTCTCGGATCCGGGCAATCTGCTGCGGGCCAGTGGCATCCCCTCTCCCGACATCTCGACCCAGACGATCGAGTGGGAGCGTTTCGGCCGTCGTTACGCCGGTGGTGTGCGGATCAACTTCTGATGCGCACGCTCCACACCGCCGCGCTGTGCAGCCTGCTCTCCCTCGGGATGGCAGGCTGTGCCACCACCGCGAGCCGCCCCGCTTTCTCGACCGCACCGACCGCAACCGTACTGGCGCGCGGGCAGACCGATGCGGTCGGCACCGCAAACGCCGATGCCGCCGACGACCCCGCAATCTGGCGCAATCCGGTCGATCCCGCCGCAAGCCTGATCGTCGGGACCGACAAAAAGGCCGGGCTGTACGTCTATGATCTGCAGGGCCGGCAGCGCTCCTTCGTGAACGCCGGCCGCGTCAACAATGTCGACCTGCGCGACATGGGTGCCGCCGGGATCATCGTCGCCGCGAGCGACCGCAGCGATCCGCTCAACGCCAGGGTGGCCCTGTACCGGCTCGACCCGAAAACCGCCACGCTGACCACGCTGGGCATGGTGTCGGCGGGATCCGGCGAGGCCTATGGCATCTGTCTGTACCGCGAGGGCGCGGCATTGTTCGCCTTCAACGTCATCAAGGACGGCACGATCCGGCAAGTCGCACTGACGATCGGCGATGGCGCGCCAACCGGTCAGATCGTCCGCACGATGAAGCTCGCCACTCAGTCGGAGGGCTGCGTCACCGACGAGCGCACGCACCGGCTGTACGTGGCGGAGGAGGATGTCGGCCTGTGGCGCTTCGATGCAGCGCCAGGCGGATCGACCACCCCGGTCAAGATGGCGTCTGCGGACCGCTATCAGATCGTCCCCGATACCGAGGGCGTGGCGCTCGCCGCGGAAGGCCAGGGCAATGGCGGCTATCTGCTGGTGTCGAGCCAGGGCGACAATGCCTATGCCGTCTATCGACTGTCAGATGACGCCTATCTCGGCCGCTTTCGTATCGGCGCGGGCGCCGTCGGATCGACCGAAGAAACCGATGGGATCGATGCAGCGGTCGGCGATTTCGGACCCGGCTATCCCGGCGGGCTGTTCGTGGCGCAGGATGGACAAAACGCCCCGGCAGCGCAGAATTTCAAGCTGGTCGCGTGGGCCGATATCAAGGCGTCGTTGAAACTGCCGTGACGCCGGTGCGTGACGTCGCGCACGCGCGCGGCGTCACCCGGCCGAAGCCCAGCGAACCTCGCCCTGGCTCCACGAAATAAACGCGTCTTCATCCATTGGCGAGGCGACGGCATAACCCTGGATCACGTCGCACCCGATGATCCGCAAAATCTCGGCCTGCGCTTGGCTTTCAATGCCCTCGCCCACCGCTTCGCAGCCCAAACCGTGGATCAGCCCGATCACCGCGTGCGCAATACTGCGCGCATCGGCGTCGTCGGCGATATGTTCGATCAGGCTGCGGTCGAGCTTGATCCGGTCGATCGGCAAGCTGCGTAACCGCGCGAGGTTGGAATAGCCCGTGCCGAAATCGTCGATCGCAATCGTCGCGCCATCTGCGCGCAGCAGGGCGATGGCGTCGAGCACTTCACTGCTGCAGTGCATCGCGAGCGTTTCGCTGATTTCCAATTCGAGCAGATGCGCCGGCGCATTGGCGGCGCGCATCGCTTCACGCAGGCGGCGGAAGAAGGTCGCATGGTCGAGCTGGCGCGGCGACACGTTTACGGCCAGGCGCTGTTCGATCCCCATCCGGCCCCAGCGCGCGATCGTCTCGGCGACAGTATGGACGACCCATTCGCCAATCTCGACGATCAGCCCGGTCTCCTCGGCGCGGCCCAGGAAGCTGCCCGGCAGGCGCATCCCGTCGCGGGGGTGGCGCCACCGTAGCAACGCCTCCGCTGCGACGATCCGGCCATCCTCGGATCCGACCTGAGGCTGGAAAACGAGCGTGAATTCGTCGCGGTCCAATGCCTCGCGCAGATCGCTTTCGAGTGCGGCGCGCTCGGCGATCTGGGCGGCGAGTTGCTCGCTGAAATGCTCGGCGCGGCCGCGGCCACTGGCCTTGGCGTAATACATCGCGGCATCCGCGGCACGCATCAGATCGGTGAGCGATTCGCCGTGTTGCGGGCGCAGCGCGATACCGATCGAGGCGCCAATCGTGACCTCGGTCCCCGAAAGATCGAACGGCTCGGCCAACGCGAACAGGATCGCGCGACCGATCCGCGCCGCCTCGGCGGGATCGCTGAGCGCGCTGAAGAACATGGTGAATTCATCACCGGCGAGACGTCCGATCAGCGGCGGTGGGCTGCCCGGTAGGACGGTCACGCCGTCAGCGACGGCGCGAAGCCGGTTGCCGACCATGCCGAGCAGCATGTCGCCACACGCATGGCCCATCGTGTCGTTCACCGCCTTGAAGCGATCGAGATCGATGAAGAACAGCGCGCCGCCCCCGCGTCCCCCCGGGCTGAGCGGTGCTTCGACCAGCATCCGTTCGCAGCTTCGCCGGAAATTGGTGCGGTTGGCCAGGCCAGTTACCGAATTGAACATGGCGAGCCGGTGGACGCTGTCGAGATTCGCGTTCAATTGGTGAAACAGGCTGTGCATCGCGGTTGCGAGCTGCGGGACATTGTCCGCGATTTCAGCGGGAATCTCGCTGCTGAGATCGCCGTGCGCCGCGCGCGTGAGCCGCGCGATCGCCGCGTCGATCGCGGCGGCCGTGGCGGAAATGCTCCGCTCGGCCGAGGCCCAGCACATCGCCGCACAGACCACCGCCGGGATCAACGCGCGGGATACGTTGGTGATGTCCACGCCGCCACCCGACGTCGCGACCAACGCCAGGATGAACGCGACCGCCCCGGCGCACATCGCGAATACGATCGCGCGGCTTTTCAGCGATACCTCGTCCATTGCGATGACGCATGACTCCTACCCCCGAGCAAAATCGCTCGGGCCCGGCGGGACCATGCCAGCGAAAGGTTAAAATTTTCGCGAACGTGTCGCGGCAGGGCGCGCCTTTCGCAGCACTATGTACAGCGCACCCGCCCCGCCGTGGCGCGGATGCGCGCCCCGCACCGCTGCGATCGCCCCCGCATGGCGCGATCCGGCGAGCCAGTCCCCGGTCGCCGCGCGGATCGCGCCGCGTGCGTGGGGGCGCTCGCTCGTCGGACGCGGCGGCTTGCCGGTGATGAGCAGGATCAGTCGATCGCCGCTGCGGATCGCCGCGTCGAGAGCGGCGTCGAGCAGATCATGCGCGGAATGCAGCGTGTGGCCGTGCAGATCGATCGTGCGGTCGGGTGAGACCAAGCCGCGCGAAAGCTGGCGGTCCCATGTGCCGTCGAGCGTGTTGGAAGGGGTGGCCTTGGGCGCTGCCGGGGCGATTGCCCGCGCTGCCGCAGGCACGGCAGCCGCCGCCGGGCGGCCGCGTCGGTGCGGCGCGGCTTCGGCCGCCACCCGCGCGTTAGTCGCCGAGCCCGCAGGCGTGGAGGGTTTGCCAGCACCGGCCGACACCATGCTCACCCGCTTGGGCTGCAAGGGCCGCACGCCTGCCATCACGCGCGCCCACAGCGCTGCCTCGTCAGGGCTGAGGAAGCGCGTTCCCATCGGCCCTCTCACCGGACAAGCGTGCGAGCGTACCGACTGGCAGCAACAGGAACGCCGTACCCCGCGCCGCCATCCCCCCTGCGGTCGCCTCGGCATCGGCGCCGGCGCCCCAGAAGGTATCGATCCGGTTGGGACCCTTGATCGCGCCGCCGGTGTCCTGCACCACCCACAGGCGGCTGGCATCCGCACGGTCCATCGACAGCAGAACGGGCGCACCCAAGGGTACGAAATGCGGATCGGCGGCGGCGCTCACCCCACCCGTGACCGGCAGGCCGAGCGCACCCAGCGGCGGGCCGGACAGTTCGCGAAAGAACACATAGCTCTTGTTCTCGCGCATGATCGATCGGCCCTCTTCGGGATGGTCGTGCAGCCAGCGGACCAACCCCTGCATCGAGCTTTGCCCCGGCGCGAGCAGCCCACGCGCCTTCATCAACGCGCCGATGCCGGTATAGTCCCGCCCGTTCTGCGTGTCGTAGCCGATCCGCATGACCGAGCCATCGGGCAAGCGCAGGCGGCCCGAGCCCTGGATTTGCAGGAAGAAGAGCTCGACCGGATCGGCCGCCCAGGCAATCACCGGCGCGCGGCCATCGAGCGAGCCCCGCTCGATCGCCGTGCGATCGTCATACGGCACGAAATTCTGCCCGACGACATGGCCGCGGATGCGCTTGCCCTTCAGCGTGTCGCTGAACGCGCCAAGATCGACCTCGACCAGATCGCGCGGGCGGGCGTAAACCGGCGTGTCATAACCGCTGCGCCGGTCGCGCGACCCGCGGATTTCGGGTTCGTAATAGCCCGTCGCGAACGCCTTGCCGTCGCCGACTTGCACCGCTTCGAAATATTGCGCGAAGAACGCACGCGCCTCGCCGCTCCGGACGGAGGCGGCGGCGGTGCAGGCCGGGGCCCAGTCGCTGCCGCGCGTCAGACCGGAACTGTCGGGGCGACGCTGCAAGGATCCGCACGACGCCCGAAACGCGACGAGCGCGCGGGCGGCAGAGGATTCGTCGATCGGCAGCGTGTAGATGGGCGGCCCTGCGATCACCCCGGCGCTCGCCGCGGTTGCAGTCCCTGCGGGGACCGAGGCAGTCGGTTGCGGCGCGATTGGGGTGGCGGGCACGGGCTTGCGAACCGGTGCGGGACGGTATTGGCTGGGACGTTCGACCTGGCCGCCACCACACGCCGAGAGTAGCAGCGCCAGCGCGGCCGCGCCCAAAGCCCGCATCCGTGGCGCACCGACGCAAGCCCCCGCGGCTAATTCCACCGAAACCGCCCCCCGCATCGGCCTTACGCCTCGTCGGTGTCGGCGAGTTTCCAGTTCGGGTCCTTGCTCTTCAGCACGCGGGCGAAGGTCCAGACATCGTGCGTATCCACCGCATCGGTCATCGATCCGGCGACGACATTATTGTCGGCATCGCGCGTAACGGCTGCAATCGCGGCATCGAAACGCACCGTGACACGTGCCAGCTTACTCTCAAGCGACGCATCGGAAATTACCGCGCGCTCGATCGCTACCAGCCGGTTGTCGAGCACATGGCCTGCCTCGGTCCGCGCCTGGATTGCCTGGGTGAAGGCATCGCGCACCTCATCCTCTGCCAACCAAGCGAGCTGTTCCTCGTCGCCCTTCCAGAACGCTTCCAGGATCATGCGATACGCCGCCTGCGATCCCTCGAGGAAGCGCGCAACGTCGAATGACGGGTCGGCCGCGATGATCGCACGGACCCCGGTTTCGGCCTTGGGCTCGACCGAACGACCGATCGGCTCGCGCGTCTCGGGCAACGCCTCAGCCGGACGCTGCACCACGGTCAGCGGCGCGCGTTCCTCGGCGGGGCGAGGCAGCGGCTGCTCATGTCCGGTACGCTTGCCGAGCACGCGGTACAGCTGCAGCGCCATGAAGCCGGCCACCATTGCGAGAATTACAACTAGGAACACTTGGCCTCCGGTCCGTCCTGCAAGCTCGCTACATAGGCGCAACGGGCCGCGGATTCAAATGATGCGATCGCACGCGCGAAGTGGCGGCCGTGTTGAACTCGACGCCACCCCCTGCTAGGCGCGCGCCTTCGACGGCGCGAGATAGCCGTGGCTATACGGACAGGGATAGGACGAAGTTCCATGAGTGAGCAGGACAACGGCGCGATGAACTCCGGTGGCGTAGGCGCGCCGCTTGCCAATGGCGAAGACACCTCCCCCGCAGCGGGGCTTATCTCGCAATATGTCAAGGACTTGTCGTTCGAAAACCCGAACGCTCCGGCAATCTACCAGAACCAGATCGCGCCCGCGATCGACGTGCAGTTCAACATCGCCTCGGCGCAGGTCGGCGACGATGTGTATGAAATCGTCTTGCGCATCGAAGTGAAGGCCGAGGCCGAGGGCACCGTCGCTTTCCTGGTCGACCTTTCGTACGCGGGCCTGTTCGGCCTGCGCAATTTCCCTGTCGAGCATCTCCAGCCGTTCCTGCTGGCAGAGGCTCCGCGCCTGATCTTCCCGTTCGCCCGCCGCGTGCTGGCCGATGCGATCCGCGACGGCGGCTTCCCGCCGCTGATGCTCGAACCGATCGATTTCGGCGCGGCCTTCATGGCGCAGCAGGAAGCGGGCGACGTGACCGGGGCAATCGGAACGGCGTAAGCGATTGACGGCCCTGCCCCGTCCGGGGTGGGGCCATTCGAAGGCCAACCGATGAACCTCGTAAAATCGCTCGGCTCGGTGGGGGGCCTGACGCTCGCCAGCCGCGTGCTGGCGTTGCTGCGCGATTCGCTGGCGGCGCGCTATGTCGGCGCGGGATTCGCATCGGACGCCTTCAACGGCGTCGCGTTCCGCCTGCCCAACATGTTTCGCGCGCTGTTCGCGGAAGGGGCCTTTTCCGCTGCCTTCATCCCGATGTTCAACAAGAAGGCCGCGGGGCCGGACGGGATCGCGGGCGGCTATGCCTTTGCTGAGCGCGCGCTGGCAGTGCTGCTGCCGGTGTTGGTGGTTTTCACGATCGCGCTGCTGCTCGCCGCCTATCCCATCACCTGGCTGCTGTCGGGCGGGTTCGCGCGGCAGCATCCGACGCCCGAGCAATTCGCCTTTGCGGTCACGCTCTCGCGCATCACCCTGCCTTATCTCGCATTGATCTCGCTCGCCTCGCTGCTAGGCGGCATTCTCAATTCGCTCGATAAATTCTGGGTCAATGCCGCCGCGCCGATCCTGCTCAACCTGGCGATGATCGTCGGCCTGTGGGTGTTCCACGGCTCGGACGAATATGAGACCGCACGGGTGCAGGCGATTTCTGTCACGGCCGGTGGCGTTTTGCAGCTCCTGTGGCTGATCTGGGCGTGCCACCGCGCCGGGGTCGACATGCGCCTGCGGATGCCGCGGCTCGACGCCGACGTGCGCGAGATGCTGCGCCTGATCGTGCCCGCGGCGGCGGGCGCGGGGGCGGCGCAGATCAATTTGCTGATCTCGACCTCGCTCGCCGGCAGCCTGCTCGCTTCGGGCTCGATCACGTACATCTATTATGCCGATCGCTTGAACCAGCTTCCGCTCGGGTTGATCGGCATTGGCCTCGGCACGATCCTTCTGCCGACGATCTCGAAATTGCTGTCGACCGGGCAGGACGAGGCCGCGATGGACACGCAGAATCGCGGGATCGAACTGGCGCTGTTCCTCACCCTTCCCGCCACCGTCGCCTTCCTGATTGCGGCCGAGCCGATCGTGCGCGGGCTGTTCGAGTACGGCCGGTTCACGCCCGAGGATGCGCGTAAATGCGGCTGGGCGCTCAGCGCCTTTTCGGTCGGGTTGCCGTCCTACGTGCTCGTGAAAGTGCTGACGCCCGGCTATTACGCGCGGGGCGATACGAAGACGCCGGTGCGTTTTGCGATGCTGTCGATCGTGGTGAACATCGTCGGCAATCTCGCGCTGATCCCGACGATCGGCCATGTCGGCCCGCCGCTCGCGACCGCGCTCGCCTCAACGGTCAATGTCGCGATGCTGTATGCGACGCTCGCCAAGCGCGGGCATTTCGTGGCGGATGCGCAATTGCGGCGGCGCGTGCCCCGCCTCGCGCTGGCGGCGGTGGTGATGGGTGCGACGGTGTTTGCGGGCAAGCAATTGCTCGACCCGTATCTCGGCGGCCCGCTTATCTACCGCTACGCCGCGCTCGGCGTGCTGGTCGGGGCCGGCATGGCGATCTATATCGTCGCCTGCTTCCTCACCCGCGCGTATCGCATCGCCGATCTGAAGGCGTTGATGCGCAAACGTGGCGCCACCCCCAGTCCAATCCAGGAATAACCCATGCGCGTCGTCTCCGGCATTCAGCCCACCGGCAACCTCCACCTCGGCAATTACCTCGGTGCGATCAAACAATGGGTCGCGATGCAGGACGCGATGGCGGCGGGCGAGGACTGCCTGTTCTTTCTCGCCGATCTGCACGCACTGTCGCAGCCGGTGATCCCGGCGGAGCTGAACGCGCACACGACCGAGATGGCGGCGACGCTGCTCGCCTGCGGCATCGATCCGCAGCGCTCGATCCTGTTCAACCAAGCGCGCGTGCCCGAACATAGCGCGCTGCACTGGATCCTGGGCGGCACCGCGCGGATGGGTTGGCTCAGCCGCATGACGCAGTGGAAGGACAAGGCCGGCAAGAAGGGCGAGAGCCAGAGCGTCGGCCTGTTCACCTACCCCGTGCTGCAGGCCGCCGATGTCTTGCTCTATCAGGCGACGCATGTGCCGGTGGGCGAGGACCAGAAGCAGCATCTGGAGCTGGCGCGTGACATCGCGGTGAAGTTCAACACCGACTATGGCGATACCTTCACCCTGCCCGAACCGCTGATCTCCAAGGCCGCCCCGCGCATCATGAGCTTGCGCGATGCCAGCGGAAAGATGTCCAAATCCGATCCGTCCGACGCCAGCCGGATCAATCTGATCGATACGGACGAGCAGATCGCGGGCAAGATCCGCAAGGCCAAGTCGGATGCCGACGGTCTGCCGGGCGACGTCGCCGGATTGGCCGAGCGGCCTGAGGCGCGCAATCTGGTGACGATCTACGCCGCGCTATCGGACACCACGCCCGATGCGGTGCTAGCGCAATTCGCCGGACAAGGCTTCGGGGCGTTCAAGCCTGCGCTTGCCGATCTGGCGGTGGCGACGCTCTCGCCGATCCGCGAGCGGCTGACGGCGTTACTGGCGGACCGTGCGGCGGTGAGTGCGGTGCTGGCGGAGGGCGCGGCCCGCGCGAAAGCGCTGGCGGCCCCAACGCTGGCGAAGACGCAGGCTGCAGTCGGGTTGCAGGTCTAAGCCGCGCCGTCCCGCCCCGGTCTTCCGGGGCTTCGCCGCGGAGCGGAATCAGCGACGGCAAAACGCCGGGCCTCGCCCTCCCCTCCGCTGACCCGGCGGGCCCCTTCCCTCTCCCAGCCGGAGAGGGAAAACCTTTATCCCTCCAGCTCGCGCAGCAAGAAGCGCACAGCGGTATCGATCTCGCGATCCTTGTCGCGTAATTCCTCGATGCGGCGGACCGCGTGGATCACGGTCGAATGGTCGCGCCCGCCGAACTTGCGGCCGATCTCGGGCAGCGAGCGCGTCGTCAGCCGCTTGGCGAGATACATCGCGATTTGGCGCGGGCGGGCGACCACCACCGCGCGGCGGGCCGAAACCAGATCGACCGGCTTCAGCTCGAAGTGCGCGGAAACGGCTTTCTGGATCTCGTCGATCGTCACGCGGCGTTCGGCCCCGCGCAGCACGTCGCCGAGGGTCGCCACGGCGAATTCCAGATCGACCGGGCAATCGGTCAGTTGCGCATACGCGACGACGCGGTTGAGCGCGCCTTCGAGATCGCGGATGTTCGCCGTAATCCGCACGGCGAGCAAGTCGAGTACCTCGGCCGGCACCGATACGCCGGGCATGTCGACCAGCTTGCGCTCCAGCACCGCGCGGCGCAGCGCCAGGTCGGGCGTCTTGATGTCGGCGACCAGACCGCACGACAGCCGCGAGGTGATCCGCGCCTCGACCCCGTCGAGCCCCTGCGGGCAACGGTCAGCCGAGATGACCAGGCGTTTGCCTGCACCCATCACTTCGTTGATCGTGTGGAAGAATTCTTCCTGCGTCGAATCCTTTCCCGCGATGAACTGCAGATCGTCGATCAGCAGCAGATCGGCCGAGCGCAGCCGCGTCTTGAAGCTGTGCGTGTCACGGTTGCGCAGCGCCGAGACGAAATCGAACATGAACCGCTCAGCCGACATCAGCAGCACGCGGGCGTCCGGCACCGCCTCCAGATAGGCCGCGCCGATCGCGTGCATCAAATGCGTCTTGCCCTGCCCCGTACCCGAATGGAGGAACAACGGGCTGAAACGCGGCACGCCCGGCTCGGCGAGCGCGCGCGCGGCGTTGAAGGCGACGCGATTGGAGGCATCCACCACGAACCGGTCGAAGCTGAAGCGCGGGTCGAGCGGCGGTCGCTCGGCAGCCTTCGCCGCAGGCACCGGCGCGGCGGGTGCGGGGGCCGGGAGGGATTCGACGGTCAGGACCGGCACCGGCGCGGCGGCCACACCGGTTTCAATCGTGACACGGCGCACGCCCGGAAGCACGGCGCGGAATTCCTGCAGCAGCCGGTCCGAATAGTGGTTACGCACCCAATTCGTCATGAACGCCGACGGCAGCGTCAGCCGCACGGCATCGGGTTCGTCCGAAGTGGCCAGCGCCATCGGCTTCAACCACTGATCGAACAGACGCGCACCGGCCGATTCGCGCAGATGTGCGCGGACAGTCCCCCAGGCACGCGCCACCGAATCATGGTCGGAGCCGCGGCTGTGGCTCCCGCTCGGGCGGTCAGCGACGGTGATTGGCTCCCCCTCATTCCTCACGTCGATACCAAACCTTTATTTTTCAAATCGTTCCGCTATCGAAACGATCGTTATACGACAGACAAAGTTCCCCTCAGCCGGAAACGCAGTCCGCCTGACAATGCCATTCGATTTGAGTCGCGAGACGATCGTCTGCGCGTCGGAGGGACAGTTATGAAGATCGCAGCGAGTCGGGCAAGAGCAACGCCTGTCAGATTTTTGAAATAATCCGGTTGACTCGCATTTGCCCAAGGATTCGCGTCAAATAACTTACAAGCATCTGTATTTATTGGATAATTACGATGACATTCCAATGAACTTTATGCGAATCGCGGTGAGTCCTACGTTTGTCATCGGCGGCCAAAAATCGGGTTCGCAATACGTTCTTTCCCGTAGCCCGAAATATGGAAAATCGACGCACACGACAAAAAGCCCGCCGGACATAGGTCCGGCGGGCGATATGTTCGCCACTCAATTGGAGTGTCAGGCCAGCGCTGAAAGGCGCTTGGTCAGCCGCGAGAATTTGCGGCTAGCGGTGTTCTTGTGCAGCACGCCCTTGGCGACACCACGCATCAGCTCGGGCTGCACCTGCGCCATCGCGGCGGTGGCAGCGGCCTTGTCGCCTGCTTCCAGCGCGGTCTCGGCCTTCTTCACGAAGGTGCGGATCCGGCTGGTGCGGTTGCCGTTCACGATGGTCCGCGCGGCGTTGCGACGGATACGCTTTTTCGCCTGTGGCGTGTTCGCCATGAAGCCCTCTGATTCTGTAAATAAGAAAGGGCGGGAGTAACCTCCCGGCCCCGGAAGCCGTGCGCCTTAGCGAGAAGCCGCTGAACGGTCAACCGTTGCGGCGCTCATCGCTGACATTTCGGACACCAGAAGGTCGATCGCCCGCCCTCGGCATAGCGCGCGACTGTCCCGCCACAGGGGCAGGGCTGCCCTTCACGACCGTAAACCGAGAATTGCTTGGAGAAATAGCCCAATTCCCCGTCGGGCCGGGCATAATCGCGCAAGCTCGACCCACCCGCTTCGATCGCGGCGAGCAAGACGCTGCGAATCGCGGGCACGAGTCGATCGAGTTTGGCGCGCGACACCTTCCCCGCGGCGCGCTTCGGTGAGATGCCGGCCAGGAACAGCGCCTCGCACACGTAGATATTGCCCAGCCCCGCGACGATTCGCTGATCGAGCAGCATCAGCTTGATCGACGCGATTCGCCCTTCCAGCGCAATCTGGAGATAGGCCGCCGTCAAACCCGGCCCCAGCGGCTCGGGCCCGAGCGCCTTGAAAGCGGGGAAATCGGCCAGCAATTCGGTCGCGACCAGATCGACCGACCCAAACCGCCGCGCATCGTTGAGCGCCAGCCGCCGCGTCGCGGTTTCCAGGATGAGATGATCGTGCGGCAGCACCTCCGCCGGATCGACGCGCCACCGCCCCGACATGCCGAGGTGGAAGATCATCGTATCGCCGCGATCGGTGTCGATCAGCCCATATTTCGCGCGGCGCGACAGGCCGGTGACGGTCGCACCGGTCAACCGCTGGCCCAGATCGACCGGAAACGGCCGCCGCAGATCAGCGCGGCGCAACTGGACACGCTCGATCCGCTGGCCCTCCAGCACCGGGGTAAGCCCGCGCACGGTGGTTTCGACTTCGGGAAGCTCAGGCATAGTCCGCCATCGCGCGATCGCAGCGAAGCCGCAACATCTTCCCTTCTCTTTGATCACGGCGACGTCGTGAAAATCTGGTGGAGGACCACGCGACGGTTTGCGCGGGCGCGCGGCTCGGCTAGAGCCGCTGTCATGAGCGATCCCATGACAGCCCCCGGCGCCGACACCGTCTCCTTCGGGTACGAAGACATTCCCGCCACCGAAAAGACCGCCCGCGTCGGCGGTGTCTTTTCCAGCGTGGCGCGCAGCTACGACATCATGAACGACGCGATGTCGGGCGGGATGCACCGGCTGTGGAAGGACCGCTTCGTGCGCCGCGTCAAACCGCGCGCTGGCGAACAGATTCTCGATATGGCTGGCGGCACTGGTGACATTGCCTTCCGCCTTGCCGAATCGGGTGCGAGCATCACGGTCGCCGATATCAATCCACAAATGCTCGAAGTAGGCATGGACCGCGCCGCCAAGCGCGGCATCGACGGGCTGGTCTGGTCAGAAGCGAATGCCGAGGTTCTGCAATTCCCTGACCGCTTCTTCGACGCCTATACGATCGCGTTCGGCATCCGCAACGTGACCGACATCCCCAAGGCGCTGCGCGAGGCGAACCGCGTGCTGCGGCGCGGCGGGCGTTTCTATTGCCTCGAATTCTCGACCACGCTGTGGCCCGGCTTCGCCGACGTGTACGACGCCTATTCGCACAAGGTGGTGCCCAAGCTCGGCAAGCTGCTGGCAAAGGATGAGGACAGCTATCGCTACCTGATCGAATCGATCCGCCGCTTTCCCGACATGCCGACCTTCGAAGGCATGATCCGTGACGCCGGCTTCGTGCAGACCAATGTCGAGCCGATGCTCGGCGGGTTGGTCGCGATTCACTCCGGGTGGAAGATTTGATGGGGCTTAGGACATGACCGCCCCCGCAATTCACGTCTGGCGTCTGCTCAAATGGGGCCGCATCCTCGCGCGGCACGGGGCGCTGCGCGGCATCGAGCGCGATCCCAACACCCCCACCCCGGTGCGCCGCCTCGCCCGCATCGCGCGGATCGGCGCGCGCGTGCCCGCGGTCCCACGCTATGCCGATGCGTTGCAGGCGATCGGCCCCGCTGCGATCAAGCTTGGTCAGACACTCGCGACACGCCCCGATATCGTCGGGGATGAGGCGGCGGCCGATCTGATGCGGCTACAGGATACCCTGCCCCCCGTCCCGTATGAGACGATCCACGCCGCAATGACGCGCGCGTTTCAGCGCGATCCGGCTGACCTCTTCGCCTCGATCGACCCGACGCCGGTCGGCGCTGCTTCGATCGCGCAAGTCCATCGCGGCGTCACCACCGATGGCCGCACCGTCGCGATCAAGGTCCTGCGTCCTGGCGTCGAGGAGGATTTCGCCCGCGCGATCGACACCTATCAATGGGCCGCCGCGCAAGTCGAGGCGATGGGCGGCGAGATCGCCCGGTTGCGCCCGCGCCTGGTGATCGAGACGTTCAAGCGCTGGACCGCACGCGAGCTCGATTTCCGGCGCGAGGCGGCGTCCGCCTCCGAACTCGCCGATGCCATGACCGCCGAGCCCGATTTCCTGGTGCCCGCGATCGATTGGCAGCGAACGGCGGGCAAGGTGCTGACGCTCGAATGGATCGACGGCATCAAGCTGTCGAACCGCGAGGCATTGGTCGCGGCCGGCTATGACATGCAGAAGCTGGCCGACACGCTCGTCCACGCTTTCCTGCGCCAGGCGATCGCGGAGGGATTCTTCCACGCCGACATGCACCAGGGAAACCTGTTCGCTTTGCCCGGCAACAAGATCGCTGCGATCGATTTCGGTATTATGGGCCGGATCGACCGCCGCGCGCGCGTCTGGCTCGCCGAAATCCTCTATGGGCTGATTACCGGCAACTACAAACGCGTCGCCGAAATCCACTTCGAAGCGGGCTATGTCCCGCCGCACCACAGCGTCGCCGAATTCGCGACCGCACTGCGCGCAGTCGGTGAGCCGATGCGCGGGATGCCGGTCAAGGACATGTCGATCGGCATGATGCTGGACGGCCTGTTCAACATCACCCGCGATTTCGACATGCAGACGCAGCCGCATCTGCTGCTGCTGCAAAAGACGATGGTGATGGTCGAGGGCGTCGCGACCAGCCTCGACCCCGACATCAACCTGTGGGACGCGGCCGCCCCATTCGTGCGCGAATGGATTCGCACCGAACTCGGGCCAGAGGCGGCAGTGGCAGACCGGCTGGTCGAGGATTTCCGCACCCTCGCCCGCCTGCCCGATCTGATCCGCAACATCGAACGCCGCTTCCCCAACCCGCCGGGCGCCCCGCCCGAACCGCCGCTGCGCGAGATCGAAGTGGTCAGGATCGGCGGCGGGTGGCGCTATGTCGCGGTATCGCTGGTAAGTGTCGCGGCGAGCTTGGGCATCGGGTGGATGTTGTGGGGGTAACCTTCCTGTCTCCGTCGCCGCGGCCGCGTGCCGGGGTCCACCGTGCAGCAAGCAATGTCGCTCAAGGGCCCGAGGCATTTCGAGCGGCTTGGTGGAACCCGGCACGCGGCCGGGGTGACGGATGTCGGGTGGGGGGGGCTTGTGACCCAAGCCCCCCTCTGGCTCTCCTCCCCCTCGCGCTACGTCGCGCTGAAACCACAAGCCGCGCGGATCGCGCTGGCGCTGCTCGCGTTGCTGCTCGCCGCTACCCTTCTCGCGCTGATCAGCCCGGGGCCCCCGCCGATCAGCCACGACCCCGCCCAGCGCGCGCAGGATCAGGCGGACGTCATGCTGTACGAATCGATCGTGCAGGATATGCGCGGCGGTCAGGATTATTACTCCGCGGCGGCCCAGGCCCTGCGCAACGGCGATTATCCGATGCGGCCGTTCGTCACCTTTCGGCTGCCGACGCTGGCCGCCGTGCAGGCGCTGTTGCCGCGCAGCGTTACGACAGGGTTGCTCTACGCACTGACGGTATGCGTCCTGCTCGCCTGGTATCGACGGCTGAGACCTGTCTTCGCGCGGACGCCGCCACGCCTGATCGCGATGGCGCTGCTGTGCGGCGGGCTGATTGCGTTCGTGCAGGGTGAATTGGCGAGTTTCCATGAGGTATGGGCAGGCTTGCTGATCGCGCTGTCGCTGGCGGTGCGGCGCGAGGACAAATGGATCGAGGCGGTCGCGATCGGGCTGAGCGCGATGCTGATCCGCGAGACGGCTGCACTCTATGTCGGCGTGATGGCCGTACTCGCGTTGCTGGAGGGCAACCGCAAGGAAGCCCTTGGGTGGGCGGCGACGCTCGCGATCCTCGCGATCGTGGTCGCGCTCCACGCTCATGCTGTCGGGCAGGTCGTACGGCCGACCGATCCGGCGTCGCCCGGCTGGACCGGGTTGCTGGGCTTTGGCTTCTTCGTGAAGACGATGCAGTTATCGACCGCGCTCGCTCTTGCCCCCTTATGGCTCGCAGCCCCGCTGGTCGGCCTCGCTTTATTCGGCTGGTCGGCGTGGAACAGCACGCTGGCGCTGCGCGCCCTGGCGGTGTTTGCGGTCTATGCCGCGCTGCTCGGGCTGTTCGGGCGGACCGACACCTTCTATTGGGGGCTGATGATCGCGCCCACGCTCCTGATCGGCCTCGCCTTCGTGCCCGATGGCGTGCGCGATCTGACCGCCGCCGCGCGCACTCCACGCCGGAAAATCACGATTACGCGAGTGACCCGGTGAAGGTCCTTCTGATCGTCGGCGGCGGCATCGCAGCCTACAAAGCGTGCGAGGTGATCCGCCTGTGCCGCAAGGCCGGGATCGAGGTGACTTGCGTCCTGACCGCAGGCGGCGCGCATTTCATCACGGCGATGACGCTGGCAGCGCTGTCCGAAAACCAGGTCTATACTTCGCTATGGGATTTGAAGGACGAGGCAGAGATGGGCCATATCCAGCTCAGCCGCGCGGCCGATCTCCTCGTCGTCGCCCCCGCCACTGCCGATTTGCTCGCGAAAATGGCGGCCGGGATCGCCGATGATCTCGCGACGACGCTCCTGCTGGCGACCGACAAGCCGGTTCTCGCCGCCCCTGCAATGAATGTACGGATGTGGCAGCACCCCGCGACGCGCCGCAACGTCGCGACGCTGCGGAGTGACGGCGTAACGGTGATCGAGCCGGATGAGGGCGCGATGGCGTGCGGGGAGTTCGGCCCGGGCCGCCTGCCGGAACCGGCGGCGATACTTGCGGCGATCGAGGCGGCGTTGCTTTGACGTCCGCCGTTGCCGGAATGCACGGCACCCACATCCTCGTCACTGCGGGGCCGACGCATGAGCCGATCGACCCGGTGCGCTATCTCGCCAATCGCTCGTCGGGGAAGCAAGGCTTTGCGATTGCGGCCGCCCTGGCACGGCGCGGCGCGCGGGTAACGTTGGTTGCTGGGCCGGTGCGGCTCGTTACGCCCGCAGGGGTGACGCGGATCGACGTCGAGACCGCGCTTCAGATGCACGCTGCGGTCGAAGCCGCCCTCCCCGCCGATGCCGCCGTGATGGTCGCGGCCGTTGCGGACTGGCGCGTGGAAAGCGCGCGCCAGAAGATCAAGAAAGGTGCAGGCGGACCGCCGGCGCTGCACTTGGTGGAAAATCCCGACATCCTTGCTGGGCTCGCCGCTCATCCGCGCCGCCCACGCTTGTTGATAGGCTTTGCGGCAGAAACCGAGCGCGTGATCGAGCACGCCACCGCAAAGCGCTTCCGCAAGGGCGTGGATTGGATCGTAGCGAACGACGTCTCCGGCGACGTGATGGGCGGCGCCGCGAACACCGTCCATATCGTCACCGCAAACGGCGTCGAAAGCTGGGAGCAAATGCCGAAAGACGCCGTCGCCGAACGCTTCGCCGAGCGGATCGCCGAAGCGCTCGGCTGAACCTTACAGCCCGAGCTTGTGCTTCAGCTCATCAATTTGCACTGATGCTTCGGCCTTGCTCAAATCCGCACTGGGCGGGTCGATCTTTGCCTGTTCGCATAGCGTCGTCAGATAGGAGGCTTGCGCGCCGGTCATCGGATCATCGCCCGATACCCAAGTTTCCGGATCCTTTTCCACGTTGGATGCCGGATGCTCGTCCAGCTTGGGATTATGCAGGGAATTGTCCACGGAGCACCTCGTTGATGTTGCTTTTATGTTCTCAATCTTTCAATCCCGCGCGGGTTCCCGGGCGGTTGAATATTGACCGCAATCAAGAAGACTTTGCTTTCATGCGCTCGCCCGATTCGGCTATGCCGTTCAACATGCCGACCCCGATCACGATCGCGCTAAAGCGTTTGCCCCACGGCGAAGGCCTACCGCTGCCTGGCTATGCGACCAAGGGCGCCGCCGGGATGGACGTCGTCGCCGCCGAGCCCGCGACGCTTGCCCCCGGCGCGCGCGCTGCAGTCGCCACGGGCTTCGCGATCGCAATCCCGGCGGGCTATGAGGTGCAGGTGCGTCCGCGATCGGGCCTTGCCCTGAAGCACGGCATCACGTGTCTCAACACCCCCGGCACGATCGACAGCGATTATCGCGGCGAGGTGAAGGTGATCCTGATCAACCTTGGTCAGGAGCCGTTCGAGATCGCGCGCGGCGATCGCATCGCTCAACTCGTTCCGGCCCCGGTTCAGCGCGCAACGCTGGACGTGGTCGTATCGCTCGACGATACGGACCGTGGAACCGGGGGTTTCGGATCGACCGGACGATGATCGCCTTATTGCTTATTCAGGCGGCCGATGCGCCCGCCGTTCCCGTCGATTGGGACACGCTTGCGCCAATGCCCTATGTCTCCGCGCCGGAAATGACGCCGCAATTAAATGCCTTTGTTGGCGGCGAGGTAGCCGCCGGGCGCTGCGCCCTGCCAAAGCCGGCCGATGGCCATTATGTTGTAAGGGTCGATGTCGCGGCGCTGATCGATGGATCGGGCGTGATTCGCAAAACCGTGCCCCATGCCATCGCCTGCCCGACCGTCGAACAATATGCGGCGGGTCTGGTCACCGGTTTCGCGCGCGGAAACTTGAATTTGCGCGCTAGCGCGAGCGGGACGTGGTACCGGGCGACGATCGTATTCGACTGGCGCGGATGAGCCTTTCCGACGCGGAGCTGGAGCGCTACGCACGCCACATCGTCCTGCGCGAGGTCGGCGGGGCCGGTCAGGCAAGACTAAAATCGGCGTGCGTAGCGGTCGTCGGTACAGGCGGGATCGGATCGCCTGCAATCCAATATCTTGCGGCAGCCGGCATCGGGCGGCTGATCCTAATCGATAACGATACGGTCGACCTGTCGAACCTGCAGCGACAGACCTTATTTGGCGACGTCGATATTGGCGCGTCCAAAGTGACCGCCGCGGCGCTGGCCGTTTCCCGGATCAACCCGCACGTTACGCTGGATCTGCACGCCGAACGGCTGACCGCAGACAATGCCGAGGCTCTGATCGGCGGCGCGGATGTCGTGCTCGACGGCACGGACAGTTTCGCGACTCGCCTCGCGGTGGCCGATGCAGCGCACCGCCTGCGCATCCCGCTCGTATCGGCGGCGGTCGGTCAGTTCGAGGGACAGCTCGGCGTGTTCCGTGGGTGGGAGACCGACAGGCCCTGCTACCGCTGTTTCGTGGGCGATGCCGCCGATGCCGCAGGCGACAGTTGCGCCGACCTCGGCGTAATCGGTGCGATGACCGGGGTGATGGGCAGCCTCGCCGCGCTGGAGGCGATGCGCGCTATTATCGGCTTCGGGGATGACAGCGCAGGCAAATTGCTGCTAGTCGATGCGCTCGCCTTCCGCTTCCGCACGATCGCGCTGCCAAAGGACCCAGGCTGCGACGCTTGCGGTTAGCGCGGCCTTAACCGGAGCGCGGTAGGGCAAACGCATGAAAAGCGCGCGCATCCTCGTCATCTTCGGCACACGTCCGGAAGCGATCAAGCTGTTCCCCGTGGTCGCCGCGTTGAAAGCCACGCCCGGCCTCGACGTGCGCACGTGCGTCACGGCGCAGCATCGCGGTCTGCTGGATCAGGTGCTGAGCATCGCCGGCCTGACGCCCGATATCGATCTCGATCTGATGGAGCCGGGCCAGTCGCTCGACCGCCTAACCGCCCGCTTGCTGACCGGTCTGGGCGATGTGATGGATGCCGAGCGGCCCGATCGCGTGATCGTGCAAGGCGATACCGCAACCGCGATGGTCGGCGCGCTCGCCGCTTATTACCGCAAGGTGCCGGTCAGCCATGTCGAGGCGGGACTTCGCTCGGGCGACATCTATCAGCCCTGGCCGGAAGAAGTGAATCGCCGCATCGTCGCCCCGATCGCCGACCAGCACTTCGCACCGACCGAGACGGCGGCCGAGGCGCTGCACCGCGAGAATATCAATCCCGCGACGATTCACGTCACCGGCAACACCGTGATCGACGCACTCCACGCGACGCGCGCTAAGCTCAAAGCGGACCCCTCGCTGGCGACGGGGCTGGACGACATCGCCGCACGTTTCGCGGGCAAGCGCATCGTGCTCGTCACCACGCATCGGCGCGAGAATTTCGGCGGTGGCATGGAGAATATCGCCCACGCGCTAGGCCGCATTGCCGCGCGCGACGATGTCGCGATCCTGTTTCCGATGCACCCCAACCCCAACGTCGTCGCCGCGATGGAACGCGTACTGGGCGACCGACCGAACATCGCGCGAATCGATCCGCTCGATTACCCGCACTTCATCCGCGCCTTGGAGCTATGCGACATCGCGCTAACCGATTCGGGCGGTGTTCAGGAGGAAGCGCCCGCGCTCGCCAAGCCCGTGCTGGTCATGCGCGAGACGACCGAACGCCCAGGGTGTGGCGGCGGGGACGGCGAAGCTGATCGGCACCGACCCCAAGCGGATCGTCGCCGAAGTCACCACTTTGCTAGACGATCCGAATGCGTATGCCGCGATGGCCCGCGCGCACAACCCGTTCGGCGATGGCCATGCGAGCGCGCGAATCGCCAAGGTTGTGGCGGGCGGCTGAGCGACCCTTAAGCGGGCAGTGCGACCCAGTTTTCCAGCGTCACCCCCGCCGTCTGCTCGGGCGTTACCGGCACCAGCCGACCCGATTCCTCAAGCCGGAACCACGTATAGCCCGCCGCCTGGACAATACGCGCCGGCTCCGCCGGGTCGAACCCGGCCGACTGCGTCAGTGGCGGGCATACCTCCATGAAAATCACCCGCGGCAGCCGCCGTGCGAGCGTGTCGCGCGCGCCGCCGAACACCAGGCTTTCAAAGCCCTCGACATCGATCTTTAGCAGCGCGAGCGCGTCGATCGCCTGATCCGCGACGAACTGGTCGAGTGTCGTCGCCGCGACGATCTGAACGTGCATGTCCTGGGCGGTGGCGATGCGCGCGGTCGCGCGCTCGGTCGGGTTGGCGTTGAACGAAAGACTGCCAGGGGCATCGGCGACCGCGAGCTGATGCGCGCGAATATTGCGCAGTCCATTCAGCGCAATATTCTTGCCGAGCGCTGCAAAGGTGCCAGGCGCAGGCTCGATCGCGTGGACGACGCGCTCGGGAAATTGGTGGGCCAGGAGCACGCTGACGATGCCGACGTTTGCGCCGATATCGATGATGTCACCCGGCGTGCCCGCGACGCGATCGAGGAAGAAATGCTGCTCGGCGGGCGAGATGCACCCCCGCATCGAGTGATATTCGCTGAAATTGACGAAATTCCCGATCAGCGCGCCATTGCTGAGCTTGAAGGTCGCGTTGCCCGAGCGCGCTTGCGCGATCCGCCAGCCGATATATTCAAAGCCAAGCGCCGGGTTAGACAGGACGGTCGCAATGTTGCTCAAATTCATGACGTCAAGAATCCTGCTGCAGGCGGGCGGCTCGGCCTATCGCAAGCGGGAGCGCTTTCTCAAAGAGCTTTTGATGCGGTATGCCTCGGTACCGTCCGAAAGCTGAACACGCGCACACCCTGCCAGCCTCCGGCGGATGATGCTATGAGATTGCGCTATCCTTTGCGAATTATTCACCACCGCAAGGGCACATCGTTCCCCGCATAGCGAACGGGATGAACGATGATTTCGGATTCTGCACTCAAGGTCGTTGTCGTCGGCCTGGGCTATATCGGGTTGCCCACCGCCGCCGTCATCGCGCGGACGGGCGCGCAGGTGCTGGGTATCGACGTGTCCGAACATGTCGTCGAGACGGTTAATTCGGGCAAGGTACATATCGAGGAGGTCGATCTCGACGGTCTCGTCTCGGGCGTCGTCGCACGCGGCAACCTGCGTGCGGCCACGCTCATCGAACCCGCCGATGTGTTCGTCATCGCCGTCCCCACCCCCTTTGCCGACGATCACGCCCCAAATATCGGCTATGTCCTGCGCGCCGCGACGACGATCGCGGCGGTGCTGAAGGCCGGCGACGTGGTGATCCTCGAATCCACCTCGCCGGTCGGCACCACCGAGAAAGTGCGCGATCTGCTGGCGCAGCTTCGCCCCGATCTGAAGATTCCCGGCAAGACAGCAGAAAGCCCGGATGTCGCCATCGCCTATTGCCCGGAGCGCGTGCTGCCCGGCCGCATCCTGGTCGAGCTGATCGACAATGACCGCGTGATCGGCGGCATCACGCCGCGGTGCGCGCGCAAGGCGCTGCAATTCTACCGCCGCTTCGTGCGTGGGGCCTGCGTCACGACGACCAGCCGCGCGGCGGAAATGACCAAGCTGACGGAGAATGCGTTCCGCGATGTCAACATCGCCTTTGCCAATGAACTCAGCCGCGTCGCCGATACGATGGATGTCGATGTGTGGGAGGTGATTCGCCTCGCCAATCGCCATCCGCGCGTGAACATCCTGTCGCCCGGCCCCGGCGTCGGTGGGCATTGCATCGCGGTCGATCCGTGGTTCCTGGTGCACGCCGACCGCGCCAACACGCCGCTGATCCGCACCGCACGCGAAGTGAATGACGCGAAGATCGATTATGTCGTCGAGCGCGCCGAAGCGATGGTCGCAGCCCATCCGGGAATGCGCGTCGCGTGCCTCGGCCTCGCCTTCAAGGCGAACATCGACGACTTCCGCGAGAGTCCGGCGTTGAAGGTCGCGGCCGCGCTGGCCGCGCAATTCGGCGATCGGCTCGACGTGGTCGAGCCCTATACCGACACGCTGCCCCCGCGTTCGACGGCACCGGCGCGACGCTGACCGACATCGATAGCGCGATCGAGACGTGCGGCATCATGATCGTTTTGGTCGATCACGACGTGTTCAAATCGGTGCCGGTCGACGAGCGCGCGGACAAGATCGTCTACGACACGCGCGGCATTTGGCCCGATCAGCCGCGCGCCACGGCAAAGCAGGAGCCGTTGCGTCTGGTGGGCTAACCTAAATTAGGGACTTCCGTTCGGCCCGCGGATGTGGTTTCAGCCGAGAGTGGGGATCGCAGCGACATCGCAGCCGGGACATCGCGTGCAATCGGTTCACGATCTGCGCGGTCTCGCCGCGCTCGCGGTGTTACTTCATCATGTCGCGGCGAGCGCCTACGTCGCGCCGCCCCGCGCCATCGCCCGCGTGGCAGAACTCGGCTATCACGGGGTAACCGCTTTCTTCGTCATATCGGGCTTCGTCCTGCCCTATTCGCTTTATAGATCGTCTTATCGGCTGGAAGATTTCGGAGGGTTCATCACGCGCCGGTTCGCGCGGGTCGAGCCACCCTATTTCGTAACGATCGCGGCAGTGCTGCTGCTTAATCTGCTGGTGGCGACGATCAAACATACTCCTTTTCGGATCGATGGCGCACAAGTGGCGCTCCACGCCGCCTATCTCGTACCGCTCTTCGGCAAGAGCTGGCTGCTGAGTGTATTCTGGACGCTCTGCGTCGAATTCCAATTCTACGTACTGATCGGCCTGTGTTACCCACTTTTGCTGCGCCGCCCGGTACTGAGCGCGATGGGATGCGCTGCTGCGATGTGTTTCGCGACGCCGGGCTGGTTTCCGGTCGATCAAGTGGCGCTCGGCCAGCGCGAGAACCTCCTTTTGCATTTGCCCGTTTTCATGGTGGGCATATTGCTCTTCCTTCAACGGGAGCGACTGATCGCTCCGCACGCATTTTGGGTAAGTCTCGCGCTGTCGTTGGTCGTCATTGCGGTAAAGTCCCCCGCCGCCACGCTGGGTGCGACGATCGTCGCGTCGCTCATCATCGTGTTCGTTCGGCGTTCACACCCTGTCCTCGCTTTCTTCGGAGATATTTCCTATTCGCTGTATCTTGTGCACTTGCTCGTCATCCTGACCATATTGCCGTTGCTTAGCAGGATGTCGCTGGGCTGGTTCACGATGGCCGCGATTGCGGTGGCCGCCTCGATCGGTGCGGCAATGGGTCTGTGGCTGGCCGTCGAGCGCCCGGCGATCGTCTGGTCCAAGCGCCTGCCGCAGCGCGCCCGCACCGTATCTGCCGCACAAGGAGCCCCGGCATGACCACCCTCGTCACCGGTGCCGCCGGGTTCATCGGTGCCGCGGTATCGCGCGCGTTGCTTGCGCGGGGCGAGCGAGTCATCGGAATCGACAATTTCAACAATTATTACCCGGTCAGCCTTAAGGAAGCGCGCCTCGCTGCGATCGAGGCCGAAGCGGACGGGCGCTTTACGATGCACCGCGTCGACTTCGCCGATCATGCCGCGCTCGATGTGGTGCTCGGTGGGGCGGACTTCGACCGGATCGTCCATCTCGGCGCGCAAGCCGGAGTGCGGTATTCGATCGAGAATCCCCGCGCGTACATCCACTCGAATGTCGCGGGGCATCTCAATCTGCTCGAACTCGGGCGCGCGCGCGGCGTCGCGCATCTGGTCTATGCCTCGTCCTCCTCGATCTACGGCGGGGATGCTACCCTCCCCTTCAAGGTCGATGACCGCGCCGACCGTCCGCTGTCGCTTTATGCTGCAACCAAGCGCTCCGATGAATTGATAAGCGAGACCTACGCGCATCTCTATCGCCTGCCGCAGACGGGCCTGCGCTTCTTCACGGTCTACGGCCCCTGGGGCCGCCCCGATATGGCGATGTGGCTGTTTACCAGCGCAATTCTGGAGGGGCGGCCGATCCAGGTATTCAACCACGGCGATATGCGGCGCGACTTCACCTATATCGACGACATCGTGGCCGGAATCATCGCGTGTCTCGACCATCCGCCCGCCGATGATGGCAGCGTGAAGGCAGGCGGCAGCCCCAATCCGCACCGGCTCTACAATATCGGCAATCACAAGTCGGAACGGCTCGACCGGCTGATCGACCTGATCGAGGCGGCGTGCGGCAAATCCGCGATTCGCATCAACACGCCAATGCAAGCGGGCGATATGGCGGATACGTTTGCGGATATCAGCGCGATCGAGCGGGATTTGGGCTTTGCGCCAGGCGTCGCGATCGATGTTGGCGTTCCCCGTTTTGTCGACTGGTATCGGGCCTATAGCGCCACGTAGGACGCGCTTACGCCCCCTTCGCAAATGCAGCACTGGACGGAATGTTACAGGCTGCTATGGCGTCCACGCTGCATGCCGGGGGTATTTTGATGAGCAAAACCGCGTTGATTACCGGGATAACCGGGCAAGACGGGGCGTATCTGACGGAATTGCTGCTCGCCAAGGGATATGAAGTCCACGGGCTGAAGCGGCGGTCATCGTCGTTCAACACTGGCCGGATCGACCATATTTACCAGGATCCACACGAAATCGGCGCGCGGTTGCACCTGCATTATGGCGACATGACCGATTCGATGAACCTCACGCGCCTGGTACAGGAAACCCAGCCTGACGAGATTTACAATCTCGCAGCGATGAGCCACGTCGCGGTCAGCTTCGAGACGCCTGAATATACCGCAAACGCCGATGGCATCGGCACGCTGCGGTTGCTTGAGGCGATCCGGCTGCTCGGCATGGTCGACAAGACGCGCATCTATCAGGCTTCGACCTCCGAGCTGTACGGCTTGGTGCAGGAAGTACCGCAGTCGGAAACGACGCCCTTCTATCCGCGCTCGCCTTACGGCGCGGCGAAGATGTACGCCTATTGGATCACGGTGAATTACCGCGAGGCGTACGGAATGCACGCCTCGAACGGCATCCTGTTCAACCATGAAAGCCCGCGCCGCGGCGAGACCTTCGTGACGCGCAAGATCACGCGCGCGGTGGCGGCAATCCATCTCGGGCTGCAGGACACGCTTTACCTCGGCAATCTCGACGCCAAGCGCGACTGGGGCCATGCGCGCGATTATGTCGAAGGCATGTGGCGGATCGTGCAGCAGCCCAAGGGCGACGATTTCGTGCTGGCGACTGGCGTCACGCAGACCGTGCGCTCGTTCGTCGAGCTCGCCTTTGCCGAGGTCGACGTGAAGATCGACTGGAGCGGCAAAGGCGTCGACGAGGTCGGCCGCTGCGCCAAGACCGGCAAGACGCTGGTCAAGGTCGATCCGCGGTATTTCCGCCCGACCGAAGTCGATCTGCTGATCGGCAATCCGGCCAAGGCCAAGCGCCTGCTCGGCTGGGAAGCAACCACGACGCTCGCCGAACTGTGCGCAGAGATGGTGCGCGAGGATCTCAAGGTCATCGCACGCGAGGCCGAAAGCCGTCGTCCTGACGAAGAACGCCCCTCGACGCTGTACGCGGTCAAGAGCTGATCCTTATCCATGGCTATCGCCTTTGATCTGACTGGCAAGCGCGTGTGGGTCGCCGGGCATCACGGCATGGTCGGCCGTGCGATCGTGCGGCGGCTGGCGGGAGAAGGCTGCACGATCGTGTCGCCCGAAAAGCGGATCGATCTGCGCGATCAGGCGGCTACCTTTGCGTGGCTCGATCACGCCGGGATCGATCTGATCTTTCTCGCCGCCGCAAAAGTCGGTGGAATTGCTGCGAACAACGATTTTCCGGGCGAATTTCTCTACGACAACCTCATGATCGAGGCGAATGTGATCGAGGGCGCGCGTCGTGCCGGGGTCGACAAGCTGGTCTTTCTTGGATCGTCGTGCATCTTCCCGAAGCTGGCCGCGCAGCCGATGGCGGAAAGCGCGTTGCTGACTGGTGCGCTCGAGCCGACCAACGAATGGTATGCGATCGCCAAGATCGCGGGGCTCAAGCTGTGCGCCGCCTATCGTCGGCAATATGGCTGCGACTTCATCTCCGCGCAGCCGACCAATCTCTACGGTCCGTTCGACAATTTCGACCTGGAGTCGAGCCATGTCCTCCCCGCCTTGATGCGCAAGGCGCATGAGGCGAAGCTGGCGGGCGCGGCCGCGATGACGGTGTGGGGCAGCGGAACGCCGCTGCGCGAGTTCCTTCACGTTGACGATCTTGCCGACGCGCTCGTCTATCTCGCGCAAACATATTCGGACGAAGACTTCGTCAACGTGGGCACCGGGGAGGAAGTCAGCATTGCCGATCTCGCGCGGCACGTCGCGGACGCGGTCGGTTTTACCGGCGATCTCGTGTTCGATGCGAGCCGTCCCGACGGAACCCCGCGCAAGCTGGTCGATACCGCGAAGCTGAATGGTCTTGGCTGGCGCGCATCGACACCACTCAACCAGGGAGTGCCCGCGGTCTATCGCTGGTTTCTCGAGCATGTCATCAACGGTTCAGCGCGCGGCGCCACCGTCTGAAACGCTATACTACGCTTTGATAAGGGGAAGTTCACGTGGCACGTCTTTACGAAAGCAGGAAGCGCATCCTCGTCACCGGCGGCGCCGGGTTCGTCGGTTCGCATCTGATCGACCGTCTGCTTGAGCAGGGTCACGAGGTCCTGTGCGTCGACAATCTGTTCACCGGTGCCAAGCGCAATATCGAACATCTGCACAACCATTCACGCCTCGAATTCATGCGCCACGACGTGTGCTTCCCGCTCTATGTCGAAGTTGATGAAATCTATAACCTCGCCTGCCCCGCTTCGCCGGTGCATTACCAGCATGACCCGGTGCAGACGACCAAGACCAGCGTGATCGGCGCGATCAACATGCTTGGCCTCGCCAAGCGCGTGAAGGCCAAGATCTTCCAGGCGTCAACCAGCGAAGTCTATGGCGATCCGAGCGTCCACCCGCAGCCCGAAAGCTACTGGGGCAACGTCAATCCGATCGGCATCCGTTCCTGCTATGACGAAGGCAAGCGCTGCGCCGAGACGCTGTTCTTCGACTATCACCGCCAGCATCAGGTGGAGATCAAGGTCGCGCGCATCTTCAACACCTATGGCCCGCGGATGCACCCGGCGGATGGACGCGTCGTCTCCAATTTCATCGTCCAGGCGCTGAAGGGCGATCCGATCACGATCTACGGCGAAGGCAAGCAGACGCGCTCCTTCTGCTATGTCGACGATCTGGTCGAAGGTTTCCTGCGCCTGATGGACACCGGACCGGACGTGACGGGTCCAATCAACATCGGCAACCCGGTCGAATTCACGATGATCGAGCTGGCGCAGGAAGTGCTGGCGCTGACCGGTTCCAAGTCGGAACTCGTCTATCTGCCGCTGCCGCAGGACGACCCGACGCAGCGCAAGCCGGATATTTCGAATGCGAAGCAGTTCCTCAACAATTGGGAACCGAACGTGCCGCTGCGTGAGGGATTGAAGCACACGATCGATTACTTCCGCGGAATCCGTTGAGGATGGCGCTGACGCGGATCGCCACACCCGACGGCAGCGGCCCGAAGCGACCCCACCTTCACACCGTTTGGTCTTGATGTCGACGGGGCGCAATTTCGCGGTCAACCTCGGCGGTAATCTGCTCGGACTGGTATTGTTTGCCGCACTGACCCCGGTGTATCTGCACGCTATCGGGCCGGAGCGATATGGCGTGGTCGCGGTGATCCTGTCGCTGTCGACCTATGTCGCCACTTTCAACTTCGGGATGGGGCCAGCGCTGACCTATTTCGTGTCCGGCGAATTGCGCGACGATGTCGCCGCGCAATCCGAAGCCTATTGGTCGGCGATGGCGCTGAGCGCACCGATCGGTTTGATCGCCAGCATCATCATCTTCGGCTTGTTGCCGCTCGGACTCGCCGAACTTATGCACCTCAGCCCGGCGATCCGCGTGGAGATGCGCGGTGCGGTGGTGCCGCTGATCGGGATCGGCCTCTGCATCGTACTGGCTTCGAATGCGCGTGGCGTGTGGAATGGCCGTCACGCATTCCTGACACTGGCGGTCTTCTCGTCGCTCGACACCGTGCTTACCATCCTGCTGCCGGTGTTGGCGGCGATATTCGTGTCGAACGAGATTTCCGCTTTGCTCTACGCCACGCTTGCGGCCCGTGCCGTGATTCTGTTGTCTGCGATGGCAATATCCTCATTGCGGATGTTCGAGCACCGCCTGCCACGCGTCTCGCTGCGGCGTGTTCGGATGATGCTCGGCTATGGCGGCTGGGTATCACTCGGCACTTTAGTGGAGACGATCGTGTCGTCGGCCGATCGTCTCGTCTTGGGCACGGTCAGTGGCGCCTCGCAGATCGCGCTGTACAACATACCGCTTTCGGTCACGTCGCGATCGATGACGATCCCGCTCAGCCTGCTGTCGGTCATCTTTCCGAAATTGGTCGGGGCGGATGGCGAGCGCGAACGGGTGCTGTTGTCCAAGACGATCCGCTTCGTGCTGTTGCTGACGCCGGGATATGTCCTCGTCGCCGCTGTTTCCGCGCCGCTGCTACGCTATTGGATTTCGCCAAGTTTCGCTGACAGCGCGACGTGGAGCCTGCAGATCCTGACGCTTGCGCTCTGGATCGAGGCAATTTCCGCAATCTATTTCTTCCTGCTCAACGCCCGCGGCAACGCGCGTGCAAATTTCCTGATCGTTCTGATGGTGAGTGCTCCCTACATCGCAATGCTGGCGGTGGGCGCGTGGCTTTTCGGTGCGGCCGGTGTCGCGACCGCTTACCTCCTCAAGAACATTCTGCTGTTCACCGGGCGCGGTACTTTTGCCCAAATCCGCCGCGACGATTTGCGTGCGATCACCATCAACGTCGCGCCCCTGCTCTTGTGCGTCCTGGTGGCCCCGCATGGATGGGGTGGGATTACCGCCTTCTCGGTTGCGGTCGCGGTCATCGCGGCGCTGCTTTCGCTGATCGCGTGCCTGTGGACGCGTCCGCACGATCTCAAGGACATGGCGCTGGGCATGATCCCCGGCCGCTTCCAGCGCAACCCGGATACCAGTCTGTGAGAGCGGCCGCACTCACACCAGCCGTCGCGCTCTACGTCGGTGGCTTCGAAGCAATCGGCGGGATCGAGGCGTGCTTTCAGGACCTTGCTATCGCGTTGGCCAAGCAACCGGTCGATCTCGCGCTCTTCGCCTGGGCGACGGATCTGTCGCAATTGCAGACGATCGCGCAGAGCGGGGTAACGGTGTATCGCAGTGGCCTGCGCCGCGGGTCACAATGGCGCGTGCCCGATCAGGCTTTGTTCTGGCGGCACGGCGCGAAATTGAAGGACATGGATACGATCGTGCTCGGCAAGTTTCCGCCGCCCGCGACGCTGCGACGGATGCGCGCGATCGGCGGTCGCAACCGGAGTCGGCGCGCGGAGGTGCAGTATATCACCGCTTACCGCCCGTCTGAAATGTGGGGCGCCACCCTGCCCGGCTTTATTGCCGACTGCGTCGACACGATGATCGTGCAGAGCCCCGATTTCACCGCCGACTTGCGCGCCATGGGCTTTGCAGGACGGATCGTCGAAGTGCCGTATCTCCCGCCGATGGCCCCGATAACCCCTGCGTATGAGCCCCCAGCGGACCGCATGTGTCGGCTCGGCTTCCTCGGGCGGTTCGTGCCGCAGAAGAATCTGTTCTATCTGCTCGACATCATCGCGGCGCTGTTGGGCACGAAGATTGAGCTGCACATGTTTGGCGAGGGCGAGCATGACGTACGACTGCGCTCGGATGTCGCGGCGCGCGGTCTGCCGGTGATCTTTCACGGGGCGGTGCCGCGCGAAGCCGTAGCGGATGCGATCGATTCGTGCGACATCTTCCTCAATCCGTCGGTTAGCGAGGGGCAATGTCTCGTCGCACTCGAGGTCCTGAGCCGCGGCCGTCCGTTCCTCGCCTCCGCCGTCGGCGCGATCCCGCAAATCCTGGCGCGCGGCCGGTTCGGCGCAGTGCTGCCGCTGGACGATCCGGCTGCCGCAGCTGCTGTCATCAACCAGACGATCGGCGAGTGGCGCGCGGGCGCTTGGGTCCCCGCCGCGGTTGCGGACGATTATCGCCGCTCCTATCGCACGGATCATATTCTGCAGACCTATTTCGACCTCTTTACCGGCGTAGGCCGTGCCGACGGAGCGGCAAGCGCATCATGAAGCTTTTGCTGGTCGGCTATCTCCACAGTGAAGGCGGGGTGAAGAACCACACGCTATGGCTGGCCCGCGGGCTGGCCGCGCGCGGACATACCGTGACCGTGGCGACGCCTGGGCCGATCGGGACCGAACCATACGACCTGCCACAGGAAGACTCGGTGCGGATCGTCAATGTCGAAACGATCGGTCAGGTTGTGCGCGGTTACCCAACCGGAACGCCGGAAGCCTTCGATTGCGCAGTGGTGGTTGGAACCGGCTGGAAGTCGATGCTCGGACCGCTGCTAAATCGACGTATCAAAAAGCGCGTCTTTTTTGAGGTGATGAGCGGCGCCCGCAACGGAAAGATCGATCCGCGGATGCTGGTTCATTACGGCTATGACGCGCTCGTCGGCCAAGGGCGGCCGGTCGAAGCGCTGTTTAAGAAGAGCTTCGGCTGGACTGGCCCAAGCATCACCATCCCTGCGCTCTCCGACCCGCTCGAACTTGTCGCCGATCTCACGTTGCTGCCAAAAACCGCGCGTGCCCCCGGCAGTCTGAAGGCCTGCTATTTCGGACGTCTGGCGCCGCACAAGGGTCTCGGCTGGCTGATCGAGCGCTGGGACATTGTCGGACAGGACATCGCGACCCTCGATATCTGGGGCAGCGGACCGCAAGACGCCGAGCTTCGCGCGATGATCGCTGAACGCGGATTGGACGGGCGAATCCGCTTGTGCGGTCGCTTCCCCGGCGGCGCGGACTATGCGGCCTTATTGCACACCTATGATCTCGAAATCCTTCCTACCTATGGAGCCGAAGGCGCACCGCTAGTACTGCTCGAGGCGATGGCGTGCGGCGTACCGTTCGTCGCAAACGGGGTCGGCGGAATTCCGGATTACGGCAACATGGACTGCCGCATCACCAGCGGCAATCTCGACGAGTTTCTGCCCGCGTTGCGATCGTTGGCGAATGCGCTGTATGCGGATGAGATCGACCACGCGCGATTGCAGCGCCACTATCTCGAACATTTCTCCTACAAGGCCCTCTGCGATCGGTGGGAGGCATTTCTGCTGGATCTGGTCGGGGAGACACGCGCATGACCAAGGCCGTCATTACCGGCATCACCGGCCAGGACGGCTCGTATCTGGCCGAACTGCTGCTACAAAAGGGCTATGAGGTGCACGGCATCGTGCGCCGCGCCAGCCTGATCCAGCGCCCACGGCTTGATCATCTGACCGGCGATGTCGCGGTCTATAACCAGCGGCTGTTTCTGCATTATTGCGATCTCGACGATGTAACCACGCTGCGCCGTCTGCTGCTGTCGATCCAGCCGACCGAACTCTATCACTTGGCCGGGCAAAGCCATGTCGGACTCAGTTTCGAAATACCCGAATCGACGTGCCAGTTCACCGCAATGGGCACGTTGCAAATCCTGGAAATCGTGCGCGATCTGCCGGCGCCGCCGCGTTTCCTGAACGTCGGGTCGAGCGAACTGTTCGGCAATGCGGCACACAGCCCGCAAAATGAGGACACGCCGTTCCGCCCGATCACGCCGTACGGCGTCGCGAAGGCCTTTGCGGTCGATATGGTGCGCGTCTATCGTCAGGCGTTCGGGCTCTTCTGTGTCAACGCCATTTGCTACAATCACGAATCGCCGCGGCGCGGTGAGAGCTTCGTCACTCGCAAGATCACCAAGGCCGCCGCGCGCATTGCGACCGCCGGGGGCCCGAAACTGCAACTAGGCGCGCTCTCGGCGACCCGAGATTGGGGCTACGCGCCCGAATATGTCGAGGCGATGTGGCGCATGATGAACGCACAGACGCCGCAAGATCTGGTGCTCGCGACAGGCGTTTCCACTTCGGTCGGTGCGTTTTTGGCGCACGCCTTTGACCATGTGGGGCTCGACTGGCGCGCGCATGTCGAGGTCGACGAGCGGTTCCTGCGCCCAGCCGACGCGGCTGCGTTAGTCGGCGATGCCAGCCGGGCGGCCGCCGCAATCGGATGGCGCGCGCAGACCGATGTGGCCGCGCTCGTGCGGCTGATGGTCAATGCCGATCTGGCGGCGATCCGCGCAAACTAAGCCTCGCCGCCGAAGCGCTTTTTCGCTAGGCGTTAGAAAGTCCTGACGATCGGTGCCGCATGTCCGTTGAATTGACCATTCTCACAGGGCTGATCGCCCTGCTCGCTCTGCTCGCCGTGCTGCGCCCAGCCACGCTGTTCGCCTATCCGGTGGCGGGTTCGCTGCTGATGTGGGTGTTCCTGCTGCCCCAGGCCTGGCGCATCGAATCCAGCGGCGATTTGAACGATTTCGAGCCGACGCTGACGTGGAGCTACATGATCCTTTGCATGATCATGACGGCGGTAGGCTTTTGGGCGGGCGGTATCCGCGCTGCAATTGCAGGGCGCAACGATCTGGCCTCGCTCAGGGAGCGATACGATTTCGACAAGCTCCTGAAGGGCGCCATGGCTCTTGCCGTGATCGGCGGCATCGCGCAGATTTTGCTGGAACGCGAAGTTGCGACGATGCAGGCGGGTGATTTGTTTACCGGCGCGGTTGCATTCTACGTTATGATGACTGCGCTTTTGATTTACGGTGCCAGTCTTGGTTGGCTATTGTACCTGTATACGGGTGATAAAAGGGCCCTTGTGCTGGCCTTGATCGGGCTGGTCGTTACCGTCCCGACGATTTTGTTGGCGGCGCGGCGAGAATTGAGCTTTACCGTTGTTTCGATCATTTTTTTAGGCCTTTGGTTTGTCAAAAAGAAAGCGATCAGCCGCGTACTTTTGATACCGCTAGTGTTTGTCGGTGCCATTCTTGTTAACCAAGCGGGCGCGATCCGCGGTTATATCGCCAAAGAGAATTCGACCCTGATAGGCGCGCTTTCCGCAGATGATCTTGAGGACAAATCGCGTAATAAAAATAACTATGACGAAATGGCAAGCGGCGTTTCAGACATTGCGATTACATCCTGGTCTGATCGCTATAGCTTCCTAACCCCCTATTATAACACGATCATCCAGCTTTATGTTCCTGCATTTATTATTGGCCACGATCTAAAAGACAGCTTAAAAGCCGACGAAGACGAATCTGCTGGTGCCTATTCCAAGTATTTTGCAAGCGGTGCGACGCGAACCGGATTTGCCGACTCCTTCCAGGCATTTCACTATTTTGGATGTATTATATTTTTTGGAATTTCCTACTTCATGGGAGTTTTATGGAAGCGGGCAAATTCTGGTGATGTTCTATCCCAACTTTATTACATCATTTTGCTTGCAGCTGGTCTGAAGGTCTTCACCGAATCGACGAGTATTTTCTTTGGCGTGTTGCCGCTAATGTTCGGCTCTACTTATGCCGTTTTCCGCTACGCACGGCGTCCGAGAAAGGTGGGAGCCAAGCTCCTGCCAGGTGCTGTGCAGCGTCGTGCCTCCTGAGCGCAAGAGGTTCGGGGGCGTGATTGCGTTTCTGGACGTCAACACTATCTGGCGCCACAAGTTTGCGGAAGCGCTGCGCCGACGGTCCAGCGCGGCGTTTCTGCTCGCGCCATCTTCGGGAGCCATCACCCGGTCGGACCCTGCAGTAATACCCGTTCGCGTGCCAAAGGGATGGGCGGGCGTGTTGTCGTGGATCGGGATGCCGATACTGCTGCGGCGTATCGCGCAGCTGGCCGATTCTGATGGCGGCGCGGCCACGATCGTTGTCACCACCCCGCATTACTTGCCGCTCGCCCGCCGTGCTGCCGGTCGGAGCGCGATCGTCTATTATTGCTCCGACGATTACCGGTCTTATGCCGGATGGGACGCGAGGCGGATGGCGCGCGATGAAGCCGCACTGTGCCGGATCGCGCGATTGTCGATCTTCGTGAGCGAAGCATTGCGCGCGCGCGCCGTCAGCGAATATGCGCTCGATCCGGCGAAGACGTGCGTGTCCCCGAATGCGACCGAGCCGCGCTTTGCCGTGCCATCTGCGAAACCGCCCGGTATCGCGGCCCTCCCCAGCCCCATCTTCGGCGCGGCGGGTGTCCTCAACACGCGGATCGACCTCGATTTCCTCGCCGCCGTAGCCGCCGACTCGCGCGTCGGGTCGCTTGCCTTGGTAGGACCGGTCGAGGCCGCGCTCGAGGACAACCCTACGCTCGAGCGCCTACGCGCAGACCCGAAAGTCCATTTCTTTGGGGCGCAACCGCACGAAGACATGCCGCGGTGGATGGCGTCGTTCGATGTGGCAGTGATCCCCTATGCCGCAACACCGTTCAATCATTTCTGCTCGCCGATGCGGTTGTACGATCATCTCGCGATCGGACAGCCGATCATTGCCACGCCGCATTGCGACCAGATCGCCACACGCCCCGAAGTGTTGACCGGCGAGATTCCGGCGGTGCCGCAGCTGGTTGGCTCCGCTCTCGAAACGCTGAAAATGGGCCGGGTCCAGCGGATCGAGACGTGGGACCACCGCGTCGTTGCGCTGCAGGAAAGCCCGGTTGCCGGGTTCGGCTTTCCCCAATAGAAGCACCGGATCACAGGTCCGTGCGCGACCGGTACTACACCTGCCCTGTTGGTTCGGGCATTTGACGAAGGAAAGCCACCCTCCGTGTCACGCGTCATGCTCGTCCAGCCCGGCGCGCGGCATAACTACGCACTGGCGCGCTTCCTGAACCAGCACGGCATGCTGCAGCGACTCTACACCGATTTCGCACTCGGCACGGGACATCCCTTGCGCGGACTTTCGCATCTGCCGCTCCCGGCGAATGTCAAAGCCAGGCTAAATCGTCGTGCCACCGATGCGGTGCCGGCGCGCAAAGTCCGTTCGGGGGTAAATGTCGCGGTACCTGGAGGGGGGCGGCGCACGCTCCGCCGCCCGAGCGCACGAGATGTCGCAGAAAGCGATGGCTTCTACCTGCAATATTTTACCGATGGCGCAGAGCTCCGAGCGCGGGCCCCGCGCAAGCCGATCATTTCCGACGTATTCATCGTGCCGAGTGCCTATCGCGCGGTCGACCGCGAAGTCGCAGACTTTCCGGATTGGGGCGAGGCGCCGACCAGTCCCGAACTTGGCCGTCGTTACGACACGCATTCGCTCGCAATGTTCGAGCAATCCGACATTCTCTTCTGCCCGTCGCAGGCGGTAATCGACGACGTCGCCAGGCACGGCGCTCGGTTTGCCAGCAAATGCCGACTGGTGCCCTATGGCGCCAGCTTGCACGCAGGGGTGGGGACGCCCGAGCCCGGTCGCATCCTGTTTTGCGGATCGCTGCACTTGCGCAAGGGCGTGCAGTACATTCGCGCAGCCGCCGACATGTTGCGCGATAGCCATCCACACATCCGTTTCGTGTTTGCGGGCAGCGGGAGTGCGACGACGCGGGTCAAGCTGGCCGCGCCGAACACTGAATTGCTCGGCCATCTCGGCAAGGCAGATTTGCTACGCGAGTTCGCACGCGCCGATTTGTTCCTGTTCCCGTCGTTAGCGGAGGGTGCGGCCGGAACGGTCCTTGAGGCGATGGCGAGCGGCTTGCCGATCGTCGCGACGCGCGAAGGCGGGGTGGATTTTACGGACGGCGTCAGCGGCATCGTGCTGCCGCCGCGCGACCCGGAGGCAATCGCGGACGCCGTCGTGCGGATCGTCGAGGACCGGGCTTTGCGCGCGGCACTTTCCGCCGGAGCGACACACGAAGCGGAAGCCTATTCGATGGCGGCGTGGGAAGCGCGCTTCATCGCCGCGGTATCCGATGTCTTCTAACCGCCCCATCCTGCATATCGTGCCGTCCGAGCCGTGGGGCGGGATCCAGGCGCTCGTCCCGATGCTGGCGCGCGAGCAGGTCGCGCAGGGGCGGCAAGTGACGCTGCTTTGCCTTGGACGGGGCGAGCGGGTGCGGACGGTGGCGACGCAATACGGTCTCGGCGCGGTGACCCGCAGCATCTCGGGCCCATTGGCGCCGCTCCGGTTGATGCTGACGTTGCTTGCCACGCGTAATGCGATCATTCACACCCATTGCGAGCCAATTTGGACCGCAGGCCTGATCGCGCTCAGCGGTACGTCGCGCTGGATCGAACACGCCCATGTCTATCCCGATGACGACCTGACGTGGAAGAAGCGCCTTTCGCGACGGCTGCAGCGTCTCGCCGCCCACCATATCGCGATCTCGCACTCGATCGGTCGCGCGGTGATCGCGACCGGTATCGCTCGCCCAGATGCGCTCGCAGTGGTGTATAACGGCGTCGCCGACGATACCCGTGCAGCACCGTCCGGGCGATCGGCCGCGGGCCCGCTGACGGTGGGGTTCGTGGGGCGCGTCGTCGCCGAAAAGGGCATCTTCGATTTTCTCGAGCTCGCGGCTGCACTGGCATCCGATTCGCGTATGACTTTCGCGGTCTATGGCGACGGCAGCGACCTTGCCGAGGCGCGTGCGCGTGCCGCAGCGCTCGGCATCGCCGACCGGGTCGTGTTCCACGGCTATGTCGAAGATATCGCTGCAGCGTGGGACACGCTCGATCTTGTAGCAATCTTCTCGCATCGCGAACCCTTCGGACTGGTGTTTCTGGAAGCGGTCCAGCGCGGCGTCCCATCGATCAGCTACGCGAACAATTCGGGCGGCAGCGAGGTGGCAGCGGTATTGCGCAGCGCATATCGCGTACAAGCGGGCGACATTGCGGCCGCTGCGAACATCGTCCGCGATCTGGCCGAAGCGAGCGTGACCGCTACAGCATCGCTGGCACTGGATCGGGCGACCGTGGCAACACGATTCGACATCGCCACGATGGCACGCGGCGTAGATGCCGTATACCGGCGGCTGGAGCAGACCCATCAAGCGGCGGACGCTGCCGTCACATCAGGCGCATCGCAATGACTCGCCTCGCCATCCTGTTCGACAATTTCGGGCCGTACCACATCGCCCGGATGCTCGGCGCGAGTGCGCACCTCGATGTCGTGGCGGTCGAGGCGACACCGCGCGGCACGGAATATGCCTGGGACAAGCCGACCGTCCCTGCCCCGCTGCACTATCTGCCGCTGGCCAAATCGGGCACCGTGCGCGACATCGTCGCCGAACTCGAGGCCAAGCTGGCCCCGCTCGACATCGCTGCGATCGCCTTGCCGGGGTGGTCGTCACGCGCGGCCTTTGCAAGCCTGATCTGGGCACGACAACGGGCCATTCCGGCAATCCTGATGTCAGAAACCAACGCTTGGGATTTTGAACGCAAGCCCGTGGCCGAATGGGTCAAGCGCCGTATCGTGGCGCATTACAGTGCCGGCCTCGTCACAAGCGACTCGCAAGAGCGCTATCTGGTCGATCTCGGTCTGGCGGAGGCGGCGATCTTCCGTGGCTATAACGCGGTCGACAATGCCTATTTTTCGCGTGCGGCTGCTGCCGCCGCGATGCCGGATGGCCTGTCCGAGGCAATCCGCGGGCGGTATTTTCTCACCTCGAACCGCTTTATCGAGAAGAAAAATTTGGCGCGCCTGCTCGATGCCTATGCCGCCTTCCGACGCGGGCGCAGCGACGATCCAACAGATTGGCCGCTGGTGCTGCTCGGTGACGGCGAATTGCGTGGCGCATTGGAAGCGCAGCGCGCGGCGCTCGGTCTAACCGAGCACGTATTGATGCCGGGGTTCCGCCAAATTGACGAGTTGCCTCGCTTTTACGGATCCGCCGGCGCCTTCGTCCACGCCTCCACCACCGAACAATGGGGGCTGGTCGTCAACGAAGCGATGGCCAGCGGCCTGCCGGTTGCGATCTCCAAACGCTGTGGATGCGCCGAAGTGTTGGTCGACGATGGCGTCACGGGGCTGCTGTTCGATCCCCTTGATACCGCCGGCATCACCCACGCGCTGGAGACGCTGACGGATCGTTCGCGCGCCGCGACACTGGCGGCCGCGGGCCGCGCGCGTGTCTATCAATGGGGGCCAGAGCGGTTTGGCAGTGGGATCGCGCAGGCGCTCGACCACGGCGTCTCGCGGCTGCAGCACCCGACGATAGTTGATCGAATCGCATTATCGGGGGTCGCACGCCGGTAACCGGGCGCCGCGATCTGCGGTAAATGTCACGATGGAGTTGTAAGGCAACAGCCGAGCCGTTAATCGCGGCGGTGTCGTGCGGAGGCTGTTCCGCCTTGGGGGAAGCCTGTTGAAAGTCGTCATTCTGTGCGGTGGCAAGGGAACGCGCCTGGGCGAGGTTACCGGCAACGCGGTCCCGAAGCCCATGGCGCTGGTCGGCGGGGATCCGATCCTGCTTCACATCATGCGCAGCTACGCCCGACACGGCTTCAAGGAATTCGTGCTGTGCGCTGGGCACCTTAGCTGGTCGATCAAGAGCTATTTTCTCAATTACCATGCGCAGCGGTGCGATGTGACCGTGCGGCTCGGCGAACAACCAGTCACGGAGTACCATCCGCACGAGCTCGACGGCGACGATTGGACCGTCACCATCGCAGAAACCGGCGCGGAAACCGCAACGGCGGGCCGCTTGCGCCGCGTGGCGCGGCACCTCACGCCGGGTGAACCCTTCATGCTGACGTATGGCGATGGCGTATCGGATGTCGATCTTACGGCGCTTGCGACATTTCACCGTGCCCACGGCAAGCTCGTCACGATGACTGGAGTGGTACCTCCCGGGCGGTTCGGCGAGCTGCAATTGGAAGGCAATCAGGTCGTCGATTGGGCCGAAAAGCCCAACGTCACCGATCGCTTCATCAATGGCGGCTTCATGGTGATGAACCCCGAGTTCCTCAACCGCTTCGTCGCCGACAAGGATGATGACGTGATGCTCGAACGCGAACCGCTGATCGAGGCGACCGCCGCGGGCGAACTGATGCTGTATCGCCATGACGGCTTTTGGCAGTGCATGGATACCGCCCGGGACTGGACGTACCTCAACGATCTGTGGTCCGCTGGCAAGGCGCCCTGGGCGGTGCGCTGAGCGTGTTTCAGGGTTATTATCGCGGACGCAAGGTCCTCATCACCGGCCATACGGGTTTCAAGGGAAGCTGGCTCGCGCTCTGGCTGCAACGGCTCGGTGCAGAGGTCACGGGCTATTCGATCGACATCCCGACCGTGCCGTCACTGTTCGAACTCGCCGGCGTTGAAGACGTGGTGGATCACCATATTGGCGACATCCTGGATGTAGCGGAACTCAACCGCGTGGTAGCGGAGAGCGAGGCCGAGATCGTCTTTCATCTCGCCGCGCAACCGTTGGTGCGGCTGTCCTACGAACGCCCGGTCGAAACGCTGGCGACGAACGTGGTCGGAACCGCCAACGTCCTCGAGGCAGTACGCGCGACAGGGCGCGCCACGACGGTTATCGTCGTCACCTCGGACAAATGCTACGCCAATACCGGATCGATTTGGGGCTATCGCGAGATCGATCCGATGGGCGGTCACGATCCCTACAGCATGAGCAAGGGCGCCGCCGAGCTGGTGGTCGACAGTTGGCGGAGCAGCTTCTTTTCCGGGCCAGCATCGCAGGTCCGGCTGGCGAGCGGACGCGCCGGTAACGTGATTGGCGGCGGCGATTGGGCGGCGGATCGGTTGATGACCGACTGCATCGCGGCACTGGTCGCGGGTCGTCCGATCGAAATCCGCAATCCTCTCGCGACCCGGCCGTGGCAACATGTGCTGGAACCGCTGAGCGGCTATCTTTGGCTCGGTGCGCGGCTCGCAACCGCCGATGACGCGACGACATTGGCAAGTGGCTGGAACTTCGGTCCTTCGGTGGCAAGCGTACAGCCCGTCGAGAACGTCGTGGCACAAGCGATTGCGGCATGGGGCGGCGGCACCTGGGAAATGGCAAACGCGCACGACGCGCCGCACGAGGCGTTCGCGCTCGCGCTGAACTGCGACAAGGCGCACCATCTCATGAAATGGCAACCGGCTTGGGGTTTCGAACAATCGATCCGGCAGACTGTCTCCTGGTATCGCGATTGGGCCGATGGCGGGGTTGATCTCTCCGCGCTGACGCTCGCGACGATCGCGGAATATGAAGCAGCCGGCACAGCACAGGGCATCGCCTGGGCAACGGCATGACCCGTCCGCTGCGGATCGCGCTCTTCACGCCCGACCTACGCCCTTCGGCAGGCGGCCCGCCCCGCGTCGTTCTGGGAAGTGCCCAAGCGCTCGTCGCGCGTGGCCACACCGTCACGATTTTCACCCTGGCGGTCGCGGCGCTCGCTTCGCCTGGGGTTGAAATCTGCTGCTTCCCCGCCGACCGTCCAGCCAGGATAGGCCGTAGTCGCGCAATGCGGCAGGCGGCGCAGCGCCGAATCGCAGACTTCGACGCGCTGCATGTCCATGCGATCTGGGAAGCCGGTGCTGCCGATCTCGCTGCAGTCTTCCGTGCGGCAGGAAAACCGGTGATCGTCTCTGCGCATGGTATGCTCGATCGCTGGTCGATGGCGCAGTCCAGGCTCAACAAAGCGGTCGCACTGCGCTTGTGGACCGGGAGCTTGCTTTCGCGGGCCACCGCCATCGTCTTCGCAACCGACGAAGAAGCGGCGGAAGCCAGTGCCCTTCACCCAAAGACGCCGCGTGCGATCGTGGCTAACGGCATCGACATTGCCGCGACCGAAGCAGCCGTCGAGGCCGGACTCGACGGTGTGCGGAGCAAGGTGCCGGGCCTTTCGATATGGCCGCGTACAATCGTGTATCTCAGCCGCCTACATCCCAAAAAGGGCGTGGACCAGCTCGTCGAGGCGCGGCTCGCGCTGGATGCCCGCTTCGATGACGTGGGGCTGCTGATCGCCGGCATTCCGCAGGACGACGGCCTGTTGCAAGCGATGCGCAGCAGGATTGCGGAATCGCCGTTGCGGGACCGGATCACGTTGACGACCGATCTGATCGGGCCGGTCGCAATCGGTGCCTTGGGCGCGGCGCACCTGTTCGTGCTGCCGTCGCATCAGGAAGGCTTCTCGATCGCCATCTTGGAAGCGATGGCCGCCGGGCTCCCGGTTCTCATCACGGACAAATGCCATTTGCCGGAGATAGAAGCGTGGGAAGCAGGCGCGGTCGTCCCCGATACGGTCGATGGTGTTAAAGCCGGGCTTGAGCGGCTGCTGTCGCTGCCGGCCGCGACGCTCGCCAACATGGGGGAGAAGGCGCGGAACGCGGTAGAGCGACACTATGGTTGGCCGGTGATCGCCGGACAATTGGAAGCACTCTACCACAGCGGCCGGTCGCCGCGATGACGGCACCCCAGACGGTTCTATTGACCGGTGGAAGCGGCTTCATCGGTGCGCACTTGGCGCGGCACCTGTATGCCGCCGGGTATCGCGTCGAGGCACCGCCGCGCGCGACACTCGATCTGGAAGATCCTGCTGCGGTGGCCCGTTTCGTCGATACGTGCGGTCCCGACGTCGTCATCAACCTCGCATCTCCCGCAATGGCCTATGTTCGGGCATCGACGGCCGCGGAGGCCGAAGACGCGAAGCAGCGCGAGCTGCGGGTTGCCTTGGCGTTGACGGCCGCAGTCCGACCGGGCACGCGTTTCGTTCAGGCGGGTAGCATGGCCGAATACGGCTATAGCGGGCGCCATGCCGAGGATGCCCCGTGCCGCCCGGTCAGCGTGTACGGTCGCGCGAAGCTTGCTGCGAGCCTGGCAGTGCTAGAGGCCTGTGCGGCAAGTGGGATCGATGCCACGGTAGCCCGCATCTTCGGTGCCTATGGCCCGGGAGAAAATGAACGCCGCCTGTTCCCGCAAATTCTAGCGGCCCGATATCACGACCGACCGATCGATCTGAGCGACGGTAGCCAGTTGCGCGATTTCATCCATGTCGATGATGTGTGCACGGCGATCGTGCGGTTGATCGCGCTGCCGATGCCGCTGCAACCGGTCTACAATGTGGGCACGGGACACGCGGTCAGCGTGCGCATGGCGGTCGAGCGGATAGCGCGAGAAGCAGAGATTACCGCATCGCGCCTGCACTTCGGCGCAATGCCGCGATCCGTCGTGGATGAGGAAAAGCTGGAAGCCGACATCACCAATCTGCTGGCCGCGCTCGACTGGTCTCCGCCGCAGCGTTTCATGGCGACCGCACCGCTGCTGCCCTCCCTTGACCCCGAAGCAGCTTCGCCCGAAACCGGACCATCGACATGAGCCTTTTGCCCGTTACCGTCGTCATACCTACCAAGAACGAAGCCAAGAACCTCCCCCAATGCCTGTCGCGCCTAAGCGATTTCGCACAGGTCTGGGTGGTGGATTCAGGTAGTAGCGATGGCACGCAACAGATCGCCCGCGACCATGGTGCACGGGTGATCGCTTTCACCTGGACCGGCGGATACCCGAAAAAGCGCAATTGGGTGTTGCTGAACGAGCGCTTCGAAACGCCGTGGGTATTGTTTCTGGACGGCGACGAGCAAGTCTCGCGCGAATTTATCAACGAGTTGGCGAGTGCATTGGCCAACACCGACAAGGTTGGGTTCTGGCTGAATTACACCACCCATTTCATGGGCAAGGTGCTGAAGCACGGCCTGCCGCAGCGAAAGCTTGCGCTATTCCGGGTAGGAGCCGGGCTTTATGAACGGATCGAAGACCCCGGCTGGAGCAAGCTCGACATGGAAGTGCACGAGCATCCCCAGCTCGACGGACGCATTGGCGAAATTGCCGCGCGGATCGACCATCTCGATTTTCGCGGAATCGAACATTTTATCGCGCGGCATAATAGCTATTCGACCTGGGAAGTACATCGTCGTGCCCAATTGATGGCCGATACTGCCGGTGCCTGGGCCCGGCTAACGAAGCGGCAGAAGACGAAATACCGGGCGCTTGACAAATGGTGGTTCGCGTCCGCGTATTTCCTCGGCACTTATATCGCCAAGCGGGGATTTCTGGATGGCGCGGCAGGGCTGCACTACGCCCTGATGAAATTCGCCTATTTTCACGACATAAAGCTTAAGATCGACGAGCACGCCCAGCAGTAGCGCGGGGAATCGTATCCGGTGCGGGAACGCCCCACGTCGATGGGGCCCTACGCCGAAAGGTGGCGCCCCGGCTGCGTGGCTGCCTGGTTTTCGTCGCTCGACCGGCCCGCCGGATCGCGCGCGAGCAGCGCGAGGCACAGTCCGAATACGGCGGCTATCGCGCCGGTTCGTAGCGGATAGTCCGCCAGACTGTGCAGCAATACGATCAGCGCGGCAACAGAGGCGCCCTGCGCCAGCGGATCGCGCTGACGGTCGATCAGCCACACTGATCCGATGCGGAGCACAAACCAGACCAGAAACGCCAGCAGCAGCACTGTACCCGGTAAGCCGGATTCCAGGACGAATTCGAGCAGGTCGTTATGCGCGTGGTTGGCAAAAACAGAAATGACACGTTCCGGATTCTCGAACAGGTGGAACACCTGCGGAAAGCTACCGAAACCCGAACCAACCGTTCCGAAATCGCCGATTGCCTTGATCGCCAGGTGCCACATGCTCATGCGGCTGAGATCGCCGCCGCCAAGGTCCGTCGTCGTGAGATCCCCGATTCCGCTATTGATCGCGACCACCATGGCGATGAGCACAACCAATACGACCCCACCAACGAAACCCAGCCGCAAGCTGCGCGGCAGACCCGAGAGCACAATAGCAGCGCTGCCCGCCAGCGACAGCAGCGCCAGTCCCACGCCCGCCACCGACTTCGTCATTGTGACGCCCAGCAAGCCGAGCAGAACGACTGCAAGCAGCACTGCCGCGGCGAATATGCGCGACACGCCCCCCGCCCCATCGGCCTCGCCGCGCCAGCGCGCGACCAGGCCCGCCGCAAGCGGTAGGGTCAGGCACATCAACGTCGCGAAATGGTTCGAGTTGGCGAAGAAGCCAACTGCACTGCCGCCGTTGGTAAAGCTGTAAAAATAGAGATGCTCGTTTCCTGCGACCTGCGCCACACCAAGCAACACCGACAAAATCATCAGCGCGATCAGCGACAACACCGCAGCGCGAGCAACCGGCCGCCGGAACGCGCCGATCATTACGATCATCGCGAGCGGCGGAAGCAGCGACAAACCCGACTGCACCGTCTTCTCCGGCGCAAGCGAGAGCGGCATCCACGGCAACGGCAATCCCAGTGCCGCCAATCCTTCGACGACGAGACGTCGGCCCGGCAGACTGCTCCACAGCACAGGCGGTAACGGTATCAGTTGCAGAACGAATAAAGCGCCGAACAACCCGACGAGAAGGAGCAATTGTCGCTCCCCGCCCGCGCGCGGCGTGGGCTTCGACCGCGCGAACGTCGCCGCGATCGCGATCACAGATGCAACTTGCAGTACCGCATTGGCCGTGCCCCCGGCCACGCTCCATCCGCCCAGCGTCACCGCCAGCAGCAAGAAGCCGCCAACAGCCACCGCTTGCCATAGCGCGGTTCCGCGCAGGTCGAGCGAGGGAAGGATGGATTGAGGTTGGTTACGCGTCACTGGACCGCCTCGATTGCGACCGAGCGGATCGCGCCCGACAGGTGCTTCGCGAAATCTGCGGAATTGACCTTCAGCGACAATGTTTGCGCCTCGCATCCGGCGGCCACCGCAAAGGGCGTACCCGAGACGCGACGCGCAGTGCCGTCGAGCGGCACGGGGAGTTCGTTCAAGGCGGTGCCACCGGATGCGCATGTCACCGCCCAAATCAGCGGCGCCGCACCATTCTCGTTGGAAACCGGATCGAATTTCGCCTGCGTGACGATGCGATAGCGCCCCGGCGGCAGCAACAGCATCTGCTTGGCTAGGATCGATCCGTCGCTACCAGAGTAATCGACCGTCAAGCCGGCCCCGGCCGTCATGCTGGTCGTGCCTCCTGCACCATCAGCCAGTTCCCACGCGAAGGGGGGAAGCGCCGCAGCCCCGGTGAAAGCGCCGTCGAACACACGGCCGACGGCCTTTTGCGACGCATCGGGCAACCACTGTATCCAGGCGAGATACGCCCGTTCATAATCGCGCTGCCTGATCATTTGGGCGAGAAAGGCACGTCGGTCGTCCGGCGCGCCAGGAGGCGCGATGTTGGTTACCGGCGCGTGCTTACCCGAAGACTCAAGCATCTCGAAGACGATCGCGCGATCGACATTGGAACTACTGAGCGCGGTCAAATAGGTGTCACGCCACGCCGCACCCCGCGCGATCTCTGCCTTTATTTCCTTACGCGCCACAGGGTCGGCACTGACCTGCGCGATTGCCTGCCAAATCGCGCTAGATTCGCGATTGAGCACGGCGAGGCGGATCAGCGCCCGCGTTGCAGCGGCCGCATCATTAGCTTTTGCCCGGTCCGCCACCTGCCACGCCCATGCCGGCGCCAACCGTGGATCACGCCGCAATGCCAGCGCGTTCAACGTCCGCGCGTTGACCACAGCGGCCGGTGCGCGAGTTGCGGCGACGATAAAAAACGGGGGCGCCGAAAGCGGTTGGCGCTGCGCGGCTTGATACGCGAACGCAATATCCTTCGCGGAGGGCAGCCGCCGCGAAACCGCAATGGCGTCCGCAATCGATGCCAACCGCTGATCGGTCGGCACAACGCCGATTAGTTGGCCCAGCTTCGTCGCGGCTGGACGAGCCTGTTCAGTCGAAACCGTGATGATCCCGACAAAGGTCAATGCACCGATGAACGCGACCGAACGCCGCGTCCAGGAACCGCGCTTGGTCGTCATTCTTTCTCGATCGAAATCTGGCGCCGCGCACCGGCCTCTGCATTTTTGATCTGCTTTTGACCGTAGCTATATCCGTAACCATAGCCATAGCCATAGCCGTAGCTCGCACCCTTCAGGTCGAACTTGGTTATGACGCCTCCAACAATCCGCGCGCCAGCCTGCTCGAGGCGGCTCAGCGCACGCAGCGCCGCGGGGCGACGGATTCGCCCCGCCTGTACCACGAAGATCGTCGCATCGACGACCGACGACAGGATCGGCGCGTCGGCAAGGCCCATCACCGGCGGCGAATCGAAGATCACGATGTCGAACATGCCCTCAGCCTCGGCAAGCACTTCGCGCAAGCGCATGCCGCCCAAAAGCTCGACCGGGTTCGGCGGAATCGGTCCGCTCGGCACCAGGAAGAGATTGGGGATCGACGTCGGCGTAATGTGGTTGCGCAAATCGTCGGTCGAGGCGAGCAGCGACGACAGGCCCGCCCCTTCCGAACCGGCCGGAACCGAGAATGAAGGTTTCCGCATGTCGGCGTCGATCAACAGGACGGATTTGCCCAAGCGCGCAAAGCCACGCGCGATGGCGAAGCAGCTGCTCGATTTGCCTTCGGCCGCCTGGGAGCTGGTCACGACCAGCGATTTAGGCGCGCCGCCCGCGGTCGTGAACTTGATCGCCGTGCGGGTCGACAGATACGCTTCGGACTGCGCCGAGCTTGGATCGTCGAGCGCGTCGAGCATGGTCATGCCCTTCGCGACCGATGGGACGACGCCAAGCAAGGTCAGATGCAGGCGATTGCGAACGTCGTCCGGGTTCTTGATCGTGTCGTCGATGAACTCGATCGCAAACGCTACACCGGCACCGATAATCAAGCCGATCAGCAGGGAGATAAGAAGGTTATTGCGCAGGTTCGGCGCAAATGGCCCGCCCGGCACCAACGCGCGATCAACGATCGAGACCTGGCTCGCCCCGACGCCGCCAGCGACGCTGACCTGTTTGAAGCGCTGCAACAGACCATCATAGAGCGAGCGGTTGGTATCAACCTCGCGCGACAGGATGTTGTACTGGATCTGACGGTTGCGCAGGTTGAGCACCCCCGAGGTCAGTTGTGCGACGCGGGCACGCAGTTGCTGCTCGCGGCCAAGTGCGGCGCGATATTCGCCCGCATAGTTGTTACTGACCGAACCAGAAATTTCGCCCTGCGCGCGAGCGATTTGCTGATCGAGCTCGCGGATTCGCGTCTTCAGCGCGACCATTTCAGGATAGTCTGGTTTGAACGTACCGAGCTTCTCCTGGAAATCGACTTGCAGCTTGGCACGCTCGGCTTTTAGACCGCCCACAGCTGTGCTGTTGATGGCCGCCGACTGGCCGGCAGATGCCCCCTCGCTCCGGAATTTCTGCTCAGCAGCGATACGCTCGGCCTGCGCGGTGGCGAGCGCAGCGTTGAGAGAGGTGAGCGTGCTGCCCTCGAGTGATTCGCCGCCGCCATCTTTGCCGCCACCTTGGTCCGCACCGCCGCCGACCATCACGATTTTCTCGCGTCCGGCATATTCAACCAGATCCCGTTCAGACTTCTCGAGCGCTGCCTTTGTCTGGGTCAGCCGCTGCTCTAGGAACTTACGGGCAAACGCGGAGGATTCGTATTTCCGTTCGAGGTTCGACGCGATGTAATTGTCCGCAACCGAATTGGCGACGGCCGCCGCCACCCCCGGGTCGCGACTTTCGTAAGTGATGTTGATCAGGCGACTGCCTTGAACGACGTCGATCCGCAGCCCCCCGGCCACCGCACCGGTCACCTGTTTGATCTGGGCGGCAGGATTGACGGCATTTGGCGCGATCTTGGCGCGCGAACCAGCGTCGAGACTCCGCGCAACACGCTCGGCCAGATCGCGACTGCGCAGCAGCCCGATTTGCGTTCCCATGAACTGCGGATCGCGCATCACCTGCGACTCGGCACCGGTGCCGTCCTTGCCTGGCCCGAGATTGATCTCCTGCAGCGCCAGCTCGACCTGCGCAGTCGCGCGATAACGCTTGCTGGTCAGCATCGTCGCGACGATGCCAGTGATCAGCGCCGCAGCGACGATTGCGGCGATGAGCCACCGCCACTTGCCAAAAATGCGCAACGCCTCGCGTGCGCTGATCTGATTGCCGCTTTCTTGCTGCACTTCAGCAGCGCCAAAAATCGGCGCCGCCATCGCGTTTTGCAGGCCGCGCGACTGACCGCTCGCCCCCGCCGCCACGATCTCGTTGGTTTCCTTATTCATCAGCTATGGTCGCCTAACAAAATCATACGGGGCGGCACTAAGTGCCTGCGTCAGAAGGGACGGAAAAGCGAAATCAGCGGGATCGTCTGCAACACGTTCTTGAGCGCTGCCTTCGATGCCGAACCATCGACCACGATGACATCATTGCCGAAGATCTCGGGGTCTGGAGCTTTGCCGCGCCGGATATCCGTCAAGTCGAAGGCCGCTGCCTGTCGCTGCCCGCCAATGACGCGAAATACCGCGACCTTGCGCGAATTTGCATCCGCCGACGTGCCCTTTGCCAGCGCGATCGCCTGAAGCAAGGTGGTCGAACCCGCGATCGGATAGATGCCGGGGCCGTTTACCGAACCATCGACGGTGATCCGTTGGCTCGATGAAGCCTTCAGCGCGACCCGAACTTCCGGGTTCTGAAGATATTTCGCGCTCAGACGGCCCGCAATGTCAGTGGCCAGTTCGTCGGTGGTTTTGCCGATCGCCGGAACCTTTCCGATCAGCGGCATCGTGATATCGCCCGTCGGATCGATGACGGCGTCACCGGACAAATCTGGCACGCGCATTACCGCAATCGTCACCGTATCGCCGGGACCGGTGCGATAGGCATTTTCGGCCGAAATCGCGGTAATCGGATCCGGGGCGTTGAACTTCTGGACACCATAGGGAATCGAGCCACCCCGCGAGTTGGCGCACCCGCCCAGCGCAAGCAGGGCAGCCATGCACAGCAGCCCAAGTGCCAACACAGTGCGATAGGCCGAGGCAATCGACACCACGGGCGACACCACGGGCGATCGATTCGCGGCTTCGGCGTGAGTGGTCAAAGTGGTCTCCATAAATCAGGTGGCGGCATGGCCCTTTGCCCAATGCGCGCTTTAGCATTGGAGGCGTCGAAATCAACCCGACACCCGCTCGGCCTAACGAGAGCTTAACGCATCCCTTGGCGAGCACATCGATCAAACGATCCTATTTTGCGCCAGAACCCGTCAGGACAGTTCGAATTGTCCGGAATACAATCAGAGCATCAAGCCAAGCCGAAAGATATTTGATATAGTAAAAATCGTAGCATAGCTTGTAATGAACGTCATGTATCTCTGCCACATGACCCTGATTGACTTGAGCCCAGCCCGTTATTCCTGGTTTCACCACATGACGATAGCTGTAGAACGAAATTTCACTTTGATACCATGCGGAGAGTGCCATTGCCTCGGGGCGCGGCCCGATCCAACTCATCTCTCCGCGCAGAATATTGAGAATCTGGGGAATTTCATCGATGCGGGTGCGGCGCAGGATGCGTCCGATGCGGGTGATGCGGTCGTCATCGCTGTGCGTGATGGCGGCGCGACGCGCATCGTCATGCGTGCCGGGCGCGGCCACCGGGCGCATCGTGCGAAATTTGTAAACTTCGAACGGCCTGCCGCGAAAACCCATGCGCAATTGCCGAAACAGCACTGGCCCAGGTGAATCGAGCCGGATTGCCAGGGCGATCAATAGCAGGAAGGGCGAAAATAGCGGCAAAGCAATCAGCGCGATGACCAGATCCGCAAACTGCTTCACCCGACCATAACCGTCGTTCGGGTTCAGCGAGCCCAGATTATTTTCCGAAATATGTTCGATCTCGACCTGGCCGGTGATCGATTCCAGCAGCTGCTTCGAATGGTACACGGGCACGCCAGCGAGCGCGGCTTGCGCCAGCAAACGTTCCCATTCGTCGCCGATTTCGGCCCGAAGATCGACGACGATGCCCGACCCCGGAACTTCGGGCAGCACCGGCTCGCGCAGATACTCCCAGTCGACGTGCCGAATACCCTGCAGCCGTGACATATCGCCGCACGGTACGACATGGAACAGATAGGCGGTGTGCCGCTGGTTCAGATAGCAAATGACGAAGAACGTCATCATCGCTAAAGCAAAGCTCGTCACCACCACGGAGACGATATATTCCAGCCGGAACATCAGCAGCGCCGCCGTCACAATGCCGTAGGACGTAAAAAACGACGGCAGCACATATTCGTAGGAGCGGACGCCCGGGAAGTTGCACAGCCGCCGAAACAGCGACACCCCCAGGATCAGCCCGACAATCGACGCCAAAAGCGAATTGCGGCTGTTTTCATATTCCAGAATCGTGCTGCTGAAATAGGCAAGGTCGCGCGAATCGAAGAGACCGCGGATCAACGACGGCAGCACCACGGCCACCAGCAGCCCCACCAGCAGTTGATAGCGATAGCGCTGTACGCCAACGCGCCGTTGGCCATCCCTGCTTCGCAAACGCGCTTGCAGCATTGCGAAATCCCCTAATCCGTCCGCAACTCGCGCCGCGTCGATACTGCGCGGGACCAATCCGGTCCAGTCACACACTCTCTGCGTTGCACTGCAAAAAACCGGGTCGGCTGATGGCACGCGGTGACGCCAAGTTCAATGGAATCCGCCAAACCGCGCATAAAAGTGGTCGGCGCTGAGCGCCCGCGCCGGATCGACGCGCAAAACTATGCGGTTGATCAGCGCAATGGCATCGTGCTTTGGCCGTCGCAGTGCCGCGCCGCGAGAACGTCCATCAAAATGCCTGCTCCGATCCTGTTCCTCAATCGCTTTTACGCCCCCGATCATTCGGCCACGGCGCAGATTCTGACCGATCTCGCCGTCGATCTGGCGGCGCAGGGACATGACGTCACGGTGATCGCCAGCCGTGCGATTTATGGACAGGACCAGGGATTGCTGCCGAGCGCCGAGACGCTTGACGGGGTGAAGGTACGCCGGGTGCCTACTCCCGCAACGCGGCGCGGTATGGCTGGTCGAATTGCGGCCTACCTCTTCTACCTGTTGTTCGCGCCGATCGCCGCCGCGCGGATCGCGCGGCGCGGGACCATTCTGGTGGTCAAGACCGACCCGCCGTTGCTGTCAGTGCCCCTTGCCCTGGTGGCCCGAATGCGCGGTGCCGTTCTGATTCCGTGGCTCCAAGATCTTTACCCCGAAGTGGCGGTCGCTTATGGGATGGGGATTGCCCGCGGGCCGATCGGCCACGTGCTCATGCGCTTGCGGGACATGTCATTGCGTCGAGCAACGCGCGTGGTCGCAATCGGCAATCTGATGGCGGATCGCGTAGCACGCGCGGGAATCCCGCGCGATCGCATTGCCGTCATTCCCAACTGGTCGAACGATGCCGAGATCGTGCCCCTCGTCGCGCATTCGCCGGGCCTTCGCGCGGCATGGGACATTCCGGGCGATGCCTTCGTCCTGGCCTATTCCGGAAACCTGGGGCGCGCGCACGAATATGATACGTTGCTGGGCGCGGCAACGGCGCTGCGCGCACGCAGCGACATCGTCTTCCTGTTTGTCGGCGGCGGGCACATGTCGCAGCAACTTGCCGCAGAGGTTGCCGCCCGCAAGCTCACCAATTTCCGCTTCGTGCCTTATCAGCCGCGCGAGAAGCTGTCCGAATCGCTCGCCACCGGGAATGCACACTGGATCTCGCTGCGACCCGAATTCGAAGGGTTGATCGTGCCGAGCAAGGTGTTCGGTGTATGCGCCGCCGGGCGTGCCGTCGTTGCGGTGTGCGCACCGGACGGAGAATTGCCCCGGCTGATCGTCCCGGCCGGCGCCGGTGTCGCGGTCGCGCCCGGTGACTCCGCCGCCCTTGCGCAGGCGATCGAGGCTCTTGCGGCAGACCGACCGAGAACGGCAAGCATGGGTCGGGCAGCGCGCGCGCTGCTTGACGGGGGCTACACCCGGACTCATGCGTTTCAGCGGTGGCTGCACTTGCTCGACGCAGCGAGCGGGGATACCGCAGCGCAATAAGCGCACTCGCGCCCGACCGAGTGCCGGACGATTTGGAAACAACCGTGGGACTCTTCAGAAAAACACCGAAACCGGCCCCGGCGCCCAGTGGCCCTCCACGAACCCGTGCTTACGCGATTGGCGACGTGCACGGGCAGATCGATCTGCTGCGCGATTTGCTGGACCAGATCGATGCCGACAGCCAGGCGCGGCCATGCGAGCGGGAATTCGTCATATTCCTAGGCGATTTGATTGACCGCGGACCCGATTCTCGCGGGGTGTTGCAACTGCTGCAGGAAATCCGCCCGAATCTTCCGAATCCGATCTTCCTGATGGGCAACCACGAGGAGATGCTGCTGCGCGTGCTCGGCGACGATCCCGAGCGGATATGGGACTGGATGAGCTTTGGCGGTTATGAATTCGCGCAGAGCTACGGTGTGGAGGTTGGCCGTCTCGCGACGCTTTCGGCGAAGGCTGCGGCTGCCGAGATTCGCGCGGCGATGCCCCCTGCGGACGTAGCCTTCGTCGAATCGTTTGTGGATAGCTTTCGCTTCGGCGACTATCTGTTCGTTCACGCAGGCGTACGCCCGGGTATCCCGCTCGAACAGCAGAAGATTGCCGACCTGCGCTGGATTCGCGAGGATTTCCTAGAAAGTACCGCCACTCATCCCTTCATGATCGTGCACGGCCACACGATCAGCGATGGTCCGGACGAACGGCCCAATCGCATCGGGATAGACACGGGCGCCTATGCAACTGGCGTCCTTACCGCGCTCTGTCTCGAGGGCAGCGACCGCAAATTCCTGACCGCGGTTCGATAAGGTTTTTTCGACCGCCCAGAGGCTTGCGCGCAACCTAAACACAGGTGTGGCGTTTCAGCATCTCACTCGGGTTTTTTGTGCGAGCGCGAACGATTTGAGGGTGGACAAATTCGGTCCTCGTGGGTATTCCGATCTTCGAGCACCGCTAAACGGGTTCAAGGGAGACTGAGATGAAATTTTCGCGGGTAACCGCCGCCATCGTAATGGCGAGCCTTTCGGCACCGCTGTTTGCGGCTTCCGAGCAATCGGTCGGTACGCTGACCGCAGCTTCGCAGGGCACTGTTATCGCCCGTGACGGTAAGCTTCTTCCGGCGCGCGCTGGGCAGACGCTGTTCGTTGGTGATCGCGTGATTACGCGCGGTTCGTCGGCAAAGGTCGCTATGCAGGGCTGCAACGTTGCGCTGAAGCCGACGTCGATCCTGTCGGTCGGCACCTCGGCTTGCGCCGCGCCGCAGTCGTTCGCTGCTACGCAGGACGACGCAGCTACTGGTGGTGCAGCCGCCGGTGGTAGCTCGACCGGCTACATCGTTGGCGGTCTGGCACTTCTGGCGATTGGTGGCGGTGTTGCCGCAGCTACCAGCAACACCAGCACGAAAGCAGTTAGCCCCTAGTCTCTGGGTTTTCTGTCTACAATTTCGGGGGTCGAACGTAAGTTCGGCCCCTTTTGTTTTTGGCGGGATGAATTTCCAGCCAGTCTCTTCGAGTGGCAGTCACGCGCAGCGTATCGTATGGACCGCCACCCCGCGGACCTTCCATCAACGTCAAATACTGAAACGCGGCGCGGCCGTCGGCAATCGCCGTTACGCCAAGGCCCGGTCCGCTTAGCCGACCTGTGGCACCGCTGACACCCGCCGGGCCTGATCGGCCAGATACCAGTCGATCGTTGCCGCCAATCCGTCGGTAAAGGCGACTTCGGCGCGCCAACCCAATTCCCGCTCAATCAGGCTCGGATCGATCGCATAGCGTCGATCATGTCCGGGGCGGTCGGTGACAAACTGGATCAAGGATCGGCGGCGTTTGCCATTCGCTAACGGGATCTTTGCATCAAGCAGGTCGCAGATCATCGCCACTACCGCGATGTTGCTATGTTCCGCTCGCCCGCCGATGACATAGGTCTGACCTACCGCACCGCGGGTCATAACCGCGTCCAAGGCGCGGGCATGGTCCTCGACGTGCAGCCAATCGCGCACATTCTCCCCAGTGCCGTAAACGGGCAGACTCAGCCCCGCCGCCGCACGCGTGATCGTCAACGGGATCAGCTTTTCGGGGAATTGATGCGGACCGTAATTGTTGCTGCAGTTCGACAACACGACCGGCAACCCGAAGGTATGGTGCCAGGCACGAACCAAATGATCCGATGCTGCCTTTGAAGCCGAATAGGGCGATGACGGGCAGTAGGGCGATTGCTCGTCGAATTTCGATGAATCGAACGGCAGATCGCCAAAGACTTCGTCGGTCGAGATATGGTGGAAACGAAAGCGGGCCTTGGCCTCCCCTTCCAGGCCGCGCCAATGGTCGAGCGCGGCCTCCAGCAGATGGAATGTCCCGGTAATATTCGTTTCGATGAACACCGCCGGGCCGTCGATCGAGCGATCGACGTGGCTCTCCGCCGCCAGATGCATCACCGCATCGACGCGCTCCTCGGCCAGCAGCTGCGATACCAATGCGCGGTTTGCGATATCCCCCTGGACGAAGCGGTAATTGCGTGCGCCGGCGACGTCTTCCAATGACGCAAGCGATCCCGCATAGGTCAGCTTATCGAGATTGATGACACGGGTTCGCCCGCCTCGAACGAGGTGACGGCACACCGCGGAGCCGATGAAGCCCGCCCCGCCGGTGACGAGCACGCAGCGATCTGGGCTAGCGTTGAGCGGGATTACGGCGCTCATGCCGCAGCTCGGGCGCGCGCGTGCAAATAGCGCGCATATTCGGTCTTGCCCATTGTGTCGGCGCGTGCGCTAACCTGCGCTGCATCGAGCCAGCCGAGATCGAGCGCGATTTCCTCGGGACAGGCGATCTTGATCCCCTGCCGCCGCTCGATCGTGCGAACGAAGGAGGAAGCGTCGTGGAGCGAATCATGCGTGCCGGTGTCGAGCCAGGCATAGCCGCGCCCCAGCCGTCCGACCGACAAGGCGTCGCGTGCCAGATAGTCCTTTAGCACATCGACGATCTCGGTCTCGCCACGCGCTGACGGCTTGAGGCTGCGCGCGATATCGACCACGCCCGCGTCGCAGAAATAGAGGCCGGTCACCGCCCAGTTCGATTCTGGTTCGGCTGGCTTTTCCTCGATCCCCGTCGCGCGCCCGCTAATCGAATCGAACGATACGACGCCATAGCGCTCGGGATCGTCGACCTGATACGCAAACACCGTCGCCCCGCCCTGCTCCGCCGCCACCGCCGCCGCGCGGCACTTGGCACCCAGCGCATCGCCATGAAAGATGTTGTCGCCCAGGATCAGCGCGCACGCCTCGCCGTCCAGAAACTCCGCGCCCAGCACAAAGGCTTGCGGCAATCCCCCCGGGGTGGGCTGTTCGCAATAGGACAGGTTGACGCCAAGCGCCGAGCCATCGCCGAGCAACAGGCGGAACATTGGCAGGTCGCGCGGGGTCGAGATGATCAGGATATCACGAATCCCCGCGAGCATCAGCACCGAGAGCGGGTAATAGATCATCGGCTTGTCGAACACCGGCAAGAGCTGCTTCGACAGCGCGAGTGTCGCCGGATATAGCCGCGTTCCCGCGCCCCCGGCCAGAATGATACCCTTCATGCGTTCTCGGACCCGTTGCTAATCGAGCCCGGTCTAGCGCGAATTGGTTAAAGGTCTCTGGCGGGGCGTCGCGGCGTCACTTCAGCAGGTCAACGGCAAAGGCGCGAATCGTCTCACCAATGTCCTCGCGGCTGACGGCAACCGCCAAATTGGCGGTGACATAGCCAGCCTTGTCGCCGCAATCGTAGCGTTTGCCATCGAACGTCAGGCCGTGGAACGGCTGATCGCCGATCATCCGCGCCATCGCATCGGTCAGCTGGATTTCCCCGCCGGCACCTTTGCCCTGGTTCTCAAGCACACGCATCACTTCGGGCTGAAGAATGTAGCGACCGATCACCGACAGGTTCGACGGCGCGGTGCCCTTGGCGGGCTTTTCCACCAGCCCCTTCACTTCCGTCAGCGCGCCGTCGCGCGTGCCGGGCGTGATCACGCCGTACATGTGCGTCTGATCTTCCGGTACTTCCTGCGCGCAGATCATGTTGCCGCCGACCTTCATATAAGCGTCGACCATCTGGCGGAGGCAGCCAGGTTTCCCGACCATGAAATCGTCAGCCAACAGCACGGCGAACGGTTCATCGCCGACGATATCGCGCGCGCACCACACGGCATGGCCAAGGCCCATCGGCTCCTGCTGCCGGACATAGGCGACCGCACCGGGCGCAAGCCGCGTCTGATCGAGTACCTCGAGCGACTTGCCGCGCGCCGACATCGTCGATTCGAGTTCGTAGGCGATGTCGAAATGGTCCTCGATCGCAGATTTGCCGCGTCCGGTGACGAAGATCATCTGCTCGATCCCGGCTTCGATCGCTTCATCGACCGCATATTGGATCAAGGGGCGATCCACCACGGGCAGCATTTCCTTCGGCATGGCCTTGGTCGCCGGCAGAAAACGAGTCCCCAAGCCCCCCACGGGAAACACGGCCTTGCGCAACGGCTTGATTTGCATGGGAATCCTTCACCCCGATGATTCGCGTATTGGCCGCGTTAGCGCGCGCACAGGTCTAAGGAAAGACGCTGCTATTTGCCTCGTTCGGCGAGGAAGCGGCGGAACAGCGGCCAAGTGATCGCTATGACCACTGGCCACAGCATCGTCAGCACGAAATCGTGGATGCTATCGGGAAGCGCGCTTTCGTTATTTGGCCGCACGCCGAGCGAACGCATGTCGTAAATCTCGTTCACTGCCTCGATCACGGCGACCACGAGCAGAGGGCGCCAATTCCACGGCGGACGACGCAGCACGAGGGCGACCAGGATCAGGATCGCCATACCGGCATGCACGTGCAGCGCATCGTCGCTGATGTGCAATTGCTCGCCCATCTGGCGTTTGAAAATGCCCCAATCCACGATGTGCGCGCCTTTAAGCCGGAGAGATCAGGCCCGTAACCACACTTTCAGGCCATATGCCACCACACCGAGCGCGGCCACGCTAGCCGCCCAGATGCCGGCCATCCAGGCGAGGCGCTTCCACAGCGGAGCAAGCGGCTGTTCGGTCATCAATGATAGCCCTCGCCGACCTTGCCGCGGAACACCCAATAGCCCCAAGCGGTATAGCCGATGATCAGCGGCAGCATGATGCCGACCCCGATGAGCATGAAGATTTGGGCCGATTCGGGTGCTGCCGCCTGCCAGATCGTCACGCTCGCCGGCACGATGTACGGGTACATGCTGATGCCAAGCCCGACGAAGCACAGGAAGAACATCGCGATCGTCAGCACGAACGGCAGAATCTGTCCGCCGCGGCCGAGCGACCGCCAGAACAAGAACGCGATCGTCGCGACCAGGATCGGCACGGGCGCGGTCAGCAATAAACCCGGCATCCGGAACCAGCGGCTGTAATAATCGTGATTGAGGAACGGCGTCGCGAGGCTCACCGCCGCCACCGCGACCAAGGTCGCCGCGCCGAGCCAGCGTGCGAAGCCGAGCGCCTGTTCGGCAGTGCGGCCCTCTGTCTTGGCGATTAGCCAGGTCGCGCCGAGCAGGGCATAGCCGATTACGACGCTCACCCCGGTCAGCACGCTGAACGGCGTGAGCCAGTCGAGCCAAGCCCCCCCATAGCCGCGACCCGACACCTTAACGCCCTGCAACAATGCCCCCAGAACGACGCCTTGCGCAAAGGCGGCGGTGACCGATCCGGCGGTGAAACCAATATCCCACCACCTCCGATGCGCCGGATCGCGCCAGCGATACTCGAACGCCACCCCACGGAATACCAGGCCCAGCAGCATCGCGATGATGGGCGGATACATTGCCGGCATCAGGATCGCGTACGCCAGCGGAAAGGCCGCAAACAGGCCGCCGCCGCCGAGCACCAGCCACGTCTCGTTCCCGTCCCACACCGGCGCGATCGCATTCATCGCCGCATCGCGGTCCGCGCCGACCTTGAAGGCGGGGAACAGGATACCGATGCCCAGATCGAAGCCGTCGAGCACCACGTATCCGAAAACCGCAAACGCGATGATGAAGGCCCAAACGGTCGCAAGATCGGCGTTGATCATGCCGGCTGTCCTTCCGGATGGTGCGCCGGCGACGGTGTGACGCCGGCGGTGCGGATCGGCGCATCATCGATCTCGGTCTCACCGGTTTCGACGCCCTTGCCGATCAGGCGCAGGATATACCAGGTGCCGACGCCGAACACCGCGAAATAGACCAGCACGAAGGCGACCAGCGACGCCCCAACGGCGGGCGCAGCGAGCGGCGATGCGCTATCGGCCGTGCGCAGCAGACCATAGACCGTATAGGGCTGGCGCCCGGTCTCGGTCGTGATCCACCCGGCAATAACCGCGACGAACCCGGCCGGGCCCATCAGCACGCCGGCGCGGTGCAGCCACTTCCAATCGTACAGCTTGCCGCGCCAGCGCGCGACCAGGCTCCACAGGCCCAGCCCGAAGATTGCAAAGCCAAGACCGACCATCACGCGGAACGACCAGAACAGGATGGCGACCGGCGGCTGTTTATCCTGCGGCACCGAGTCCAGGCCCTTCAGCGGCGCATTCAAATCGTGCTTCAGGATCAGCGAGGAAGCCTTTGGAATCTCGATCGCATAATCCATCCGCTTCTTTTCGGCATTCGGGATACCGAACAGGATCAGCGGTGCGCCGTTTGGATGGCTGTCATAATGCCCTTCCATGGCCATCACCTTGGCCGGCTGATGCTCGAGCGTGTTGAGACCGTGGGCGTCGCCTGCCAGGATTTGAATCGGCGCGACAATCGCTGCCATCCACATCGCCATGCTGAAAATCTTGCGCGCGTGCGGTTCGCTCGGGTTCTTGAGCAAATGCCAGGCACCGGTGGCACCAACGACCAGCGAGGTGGTCAGATACGCGGCGATGACGGTATGAACGAAGCGGTATGGGAAGCTGGGGTTGAAGATGACCTTCGACCAGGATCCCGCCATCACGAACTGCCCTTGCGCGTTGATCGCATAGCCTTGCGGCGTGTGCATCCAGCTGTTCGCCGACAGGATCCAGAACGCCGAGATCGCAGTCCCGACCGCAACCATGCAGGTGGCGGTGAAATGCAGTCGCTTGCCGACCTTCTTCATGCCGAACAGCATCACGCCAAGGAAGCCCGCTTCGAGGAAGAAGGCGGTCAGAACTTCATAGGCCATCAGCGGCCCGAGAATCGGCCCGGTCTTGTCGGAGAACACCGCCCAATTGGTGCCGAACTGATAAGACATCACGATTCCGGAGACGACTCCCATCGCAAAGGCGACTGCGAAAATCTTCAGCCAGAAGCGGAAAATATCGAGATAAAGCTGTTTTCCGGTGCGCAGCCAGAGCCCTTCGAGGACCGCAAGATAGCTCGCCAAGCCGATCGAGAAGGCCGGAAAAATAAAGTGGAAACTGACCGTAAAGGCGAATTGCGCGCGAGCGAGAATAATCGGGTCGATGCCGTCGAACATGTCGTAGCTACCTCTCGCGGCTCCCTTGCGCCCGCTTGACGCGAGCGGCAAGTGCGCAGCGTGCAAGCGACACTGTTGCCGCCACACGCAAACGCATTAGCGTTATAGAGGATGCGTGACAGATCGTCGGCGACTTGACCAAAGACCCCGTTCGCCCTGAGCCTGTCGGAGCGCTGTCTTCTTCAAGCGCGTCAGGAAACTCTACCAGGCCGCCGGAGCATCAGCGCCCGCCGGGCTGACCTTCACCACCCTGCGGCTGCGCACCGGGGGAACCGCACCAGCACCACCGCGCTGCTGCATCTGCTGCTGCATCATCTGCTGTTGCTGCTGAATCTGGCGATAGGTCGATTCGGGGATGAATTCGAGCAGTTCGAGATCGAACACCAGCGTCGAATGCGGCGGGATGACGCCTTGGTCTTTTTCGCCATAACCGAGGCTCGGCTTGATCCAGACACGGTATTTCGCGCCCTTCGACATCAGCTTCAGCGCTTCGGAGAAGCCAGCGATGACGCCCTGGCGGCCGGTCTCGGGATTGCTGGCCACGACCGGAATCGGCGTGGGCTGGGGCGATTTGTCGAAAACCGTGCCATCCACCAGACGGCCTTCGTAATTAATCAGGCCGATGTCTTCGTCCGTCGGGTGCGGGCCCTTGCCCGGCGTCAGCACAAGGTACTGCAGGCCGGACGCGGTCGTCACCACGCCCTTCGCACGCGCATTCTTCGCGAGAAACGCGGTCGTCGGGTCGATTGGCGTCTGCATCGCCAGCGCCGCAGCAGCGACCACCGCCAGCGCGATGAACAGCCAGATATACACCAGAATGCTCCGCTTTACGGGCTTCAGCGGGACAGCGGTGATCGACATGGTGGCTCCCGGGCGGGGGTCGAAGTTTTACGTCAGAACGAACGGCCGGCGCGCGATCGGCACCGGCCCAAAGGGTATCTTACCGAACCCCGTCGCGTTCCATCCGCTTGCGCTCCAGCTTGCGAGCGCGGCGGACGGCAGCGGCACGCTCACGTGCACGCTTCTCGCTCGGCTTTTCGTAGTGCCGGCGCAGCTTCATCTCGCGATAGACGCCCTCGCGCTGCAGCTTCTTCTTGAGCGCGCGCAGCGCCTGGTCGACATTGTTGTCGCGTACGATGATTTGCATAAACCCGAACAGCTCCGAATTGATAGAAAAGCGCCGCCGCGAACATGAGGTCCGCGTCGCAAGGCGTGCGCCCTAACAGCAGCCATTGCGCTTTTCAAGGCGAAACACCTGTTGCCTGGATGCCACACTGTCGGTGCGAAGGCGATTCATTGCAGCGCTGCAATGCGCCCGGTACGCAGGTGGGCCAAACACGTAAGGATGTTGCAGCACGCGCCCGTCATGGACCTGACCACCCGTATCCTTGTTGTCGATGACGATCCCGGCATTCGCGATTTGACCGCCGCCTTTCTGGGGCAGCACGGTTATCTGGTCGATACCGCTGCGGACGCGCCGACGATGCGTGCCGCGATGCGCGCCAACACGTATGCGCTGGTAGTGCTGGACGTCATGATGCCGGGTGAGGACGGTCTGTCGGTATTGCGATCGCTCGACCGCGCGACCGCACCCGCTGTCGTGATGCTGTCGGCGATCGGCACCGATATCGACCGAATCGTCGGGCTGGAAATGGGGGCGGACGATTATATCCCCAAACCGGCCAATCCACGCGAATTGCTCGCGCGAATCCGTGCGGTGCTGCGCCGACGACAGGAGGCGCCGATGGCGACGTCCGCGACCGGCGGGCGTGCCTGGTGGCGCTTTGCGGGATGGCGACTGGATCCGGTCGGCCGCGAACTGATCGATCCCGACGATACGGTCATCGATCTCTCCGACGGCGAATTCCGTTTGTTACTCGCCTTGGTCGAACGCCCGCGCCGCGTGCTCAGTCGCGATCAATTGCTCGATCTGTCGCGCGGCACACAGGCCGAACATTTCGACCGCGCGATCGATGTACAAGTCAGCCGCCTGCGCCGCAAACTCGCCCGCGAAGGGTGCGAAGACCTCATCCGGACGGTCCGCAACGAAGGCTATCTGTTCGTGGCCGATGTCGCACGCTGATCGCTCCCCCTCGGGATCGGCACCCTCCATCGCGGTCTCGATCTTCGCGCTCGTGCTGGCGGCGTTGATCGCGGCGATGGTCGCCTTTTTTCTCGTCACCTTCAACGGACCACCGCCAAAGGACCCGCCGCGAAGCCTTGAGAGTATCGCCTCCGCCTTGAGAACCGGCACGCCGCCCCACGACCCGGGACCGCCGCTTAGTATTTCCGACCGCCCGACCGCCCCCACGGGGCAAAACCGAGCGCACGCCGGGGAGGTGCGGCTGGCGACGATCCTGGGCGTCTCGGCCGACAGGGTGAAAATCTTCGCTGAACCACAACCCGACGATATCGGATCGGCGTTCGTCGGTGACTTTGCCGCCGGGCTGCGGCGCGGGGCAACATGGCGTATCGTGTCAAATCCGCCACGCGCGCTGATCACGCGGTGGCATTTGGTAACGCTCGGCGCGATGCTCGGACTGGTCCTCCTGCTCGCCGTGCCGACCTGGCGGATCGCTCGCGCCTTGTCGCGCCCGCTGCGCCAACTTGCCGACACCGCCATCCACGCCCGCGCCGGGGTTCCGCTCGGCACAATTCCGGAAGGCGGTGCCAGCGAGGTCCGGGACCTGTCGCGTGCGGTGGCCGCGATGCACCACCGGCTGACCCAGGATGCGCAAGGGCGCACCACCATGCTCGCCGCCATCGCGCATGACGTGGGAACGCCACTTTCGCGTCTCGCCTTCCGAATCGAACAACTTCCCGACAATTCGCGGACCCGCGCGCTCGCCGACATTGAGGAAATGCGGGCGATGCTGGCGGCGGCGCTACGCTTTGCCCGCGATGAAGCCAGCGAGCGCGCAGATCAGCGGCTTGATCTGGGCAGCCTGCTCGACAGTCTCTGCGAAGACATGGCGGCAACGGGTGCGCCAGTTGCGCTCACGCCCGGTGCGCGCGTGATCGTACGCGGCGACCCGGCGGCTTTGCGGCGCATGTTTGGCAATCTGGTCGAAAATGCCGTGCGCTACGGCAACACCGCCGCGGTTGGTTGGGTGCTGGATCTGGACACCGTGACGGTCACGATCGACGATCACGGTCCGGGCTTCGATGCGGGCCACAGCCTGCGCCTTTTCGAACCGTTCGTTCGTGGCGACCCCTCGCGCAACCGCGACACCGGCGGCACCGGCCTTGGTCTCGCGATCGTGCGCGCGATCGTCGAGGCGCATCGCGGGGTCGTGACGCTGGAAAACCATGCCGGGGGTGGGCGCGTGCGCGTCGTCCTCCCGCGGTTGCAGCGCTGAAACATTTTGCAACAGGAAGCGACGCTGGTGAAATATCGTCGCGCACTACGTCGTCAAAAACGCTCCCGTCACCATTCGGGAGCAAGCTCGTGCAACACGATAACGAAGATCATGACCTTGGTCTTTGCCATGATCTGCAGATCATGCAGCAACAGTTCGAACGGCGTCAGGCACTGCGCTGGTTCGCCGGGGCAGGTACCGCCGCGCTGATCGCTGGTTGCTCCGGCGGGTCCGGAACGAGCGGAAATAGCACCGTCTCCGTCGTCACGGCGACGCCGACGCCGACCCCAACCGTCACGCCGACACCGACGCCCACGGCGACGACCACCGGTAGCTGCATCGCGGACCCGAGCGAGACCGCAGGACCATATCCGGCCGACGGCACCAACACATCATCCGGATCGACCAGCAATTCGCTCAACATCAACGGCATCGTGCGCAGCGACATTCGCCCGAGCTTCATCAGCACCACCACCGTCGCCACCGGCGTGCAAGTCGTCCTTACGCTGACGCTGGTCAATGTGAATGCGGCGTGTGCGCCGCTGGCCGGCTATGCGATCTATCTGTGGCATTGCGACCGCCTCGGCAATTATTCGCTCTATACCGCGCCGACCGAAAGCTATCTGCGCGGCGTTCAGGTTACCGATGCCAACGGCCAGGTGACCTTCACCACCATTTATCCGGGCTGCTATTCGGGTCGCTGGCCGCACATGCACTTCGAGGTTTTTTCCAGCCTGTCGTCGGCGACCAGCGGGCGGAATGCGCTTTTGACGTCACAACTCGCTATGCCAACAGCACTCAATGCGACGGTCTATGCCGATACTGCGACCTATCCCTCGAGCAGGACCAACCTGGCGCAGGTGACCCTCGCCAACGACAATGTCTTCAGCGACAATACAGCCGCGCAAATCGCCCAGCAAACGCCTACCTTCGCCGCGGCAACCACGGGCTATACGGCGTCGGCCCTGATCGGCCTCGCGCGATAGGAACCGCGGCCCCTTTGCGGTGCAGGCATCTCGCCGCTACAGCGGCGGGATGACCGGTACCCCCCTCACCTTCTATAACAGCCTCACGCGCACGACAGAGCCGTTCGCGCCGATCGATCCCGCGTTGGTGCGGATCTACACCTGCGGGCCGACGGTCTATAACTATCAGCACATTGGCAACATGCGCGCCTTTCTGTTCGCCGACACGCTCGGCCGCGTGCTGCGCTGGAAGGGCTATCCGACCAAGCACATCATCAACATCACCGATGTCGGCCACCTGACCAGCGATGCCGATGCGGGCGACGACAAGATGGAAAAGGCCGCCGCGGCGCAGGCCAAGTCGATCTGGGAAATCGCCGCGCATTATACCGCCGCGTTCAAAGAGGATGTAGCGCGCCTCAACATCGATCCTCCGGCCGAATGGACCGTCGCGACCGACCATATCCCGCAGATGATCGAATTCGCGCAGGCGATCGAGAAGGACTGCTACCTGATCGAGGGCGGGCTGTACTTCGATACGACACGCGTGCCGCACTACGGCGCACTCGCGCGTGCCGTGTCGGACGCGGGCGAGAGCCGGATCGACCCGGTCTCGGGCAAGCGCAATGCAGCCGATTTCGCGATCTGGCGGCGCTCACCCCCCGGCGAGCAGCGCCAGATGGAGTGGGATTCCCCTTGGGGCAAGGGTGCGCCGGGCTGGCATCTCGAATGCTCGGTGATGAGCCGCCAGCATCTCGGCCATCCGTTCGACATCCACACCGGGGGAATCGACCACCGCGAAATCCACCACCCCAATGAAATCGCGCAGAATCAGTCGTTCTGCGGCTGCAACGACAGCGGTGCACGGATCTGGATGCACAACAACTTCCTGGTGGATCGCGGCGGCAAGATGTCGAAATCGACCGGTGAGTTTCTCCGGCTCCAGACGCTGATCGACGCTGGCTTCCACCCGCTCGCCTATCGCATGATGTGCCTGCAGGCGCATTATCGCAGCGAGCTGGAATTTACCTGGGAGAATCTGGCGGCAGCGTTCACGCGGCTGAAGCGGCTGGTGATCGCGCGCGACGCGTTGCGCGCGCGCGACGATTATGTGCTGAAAGGCGATGCTGAACCGTACTTCGCGCGGCTGGAGGAAGCGGTCGCCGACGACCTGGCCACGCCGCGCGCGCTGACCGTGCTCGACGAACTTCTCGCCGACAAACGCCTGTCGCCGGCGACGCGGCTGCGCGCACTTGGCGATTTCGACGCCGTGCTGGGCCTCAAGCTCGAAACGCTGAACCGCGCCGACCTCCGCCTTCGCCCAGCTACCGCAACGCTTACCGAAGCCGAAATCGACGCCCATTTGACCGCCCGCCGGGACGCGCGCGCGGCAAAGGATTTCGCGGCGTCCGACAGGATCCGCGATACGCTCACCGCCGCCGGAGTCGAGGTGATGGACGGTGATTCGCTTGGTTGGGATTGGAAACTCACTGTATGAAAGCCGTCCTCCCCGCCCTCGCCCGTGGCTTGCTCGAAGCGCATTTGCCCGCCGATCTCGATATCGCCTGGGTCACCACGCGCGAGGAAGCAACGGCGGCGATGGTCGATGCCGATATCGGCTGGGTCGATCTTTTCCCGCATGGCCTGACACCCGAGGCAGTGGCGGCGGCGACATCGCTGAAATGGCTGTTCACCGCGATCGCGGGAATCGATTCGCTCGACATGGCGAAGCTCGCGCGGGACGGGACGGTCGTTACCAACGGCACCGGGATCAACGCGATCGCCGTCGCCGAATATGCCGTGATGAGCGTGCTGGTCGCCGCCAAACGCTATGACGAGGTCGTGCGCATCGCCGATCGCCGCGCCTGGCCCGATTATGCGCCGGGGCGGATCGAACTGTTCGAAACCAGCGCGCTGGTCGTCGGCTATGGCGCGATCGGCAAGTTGATCGGCGAGCGGTTGGCGGCTTTCGGCGTCGCGGTCACGGGCGTCACCCGCTCCGGGCGCGACGGCACGCTGACTCCAGACGCGTGGAAGGCGAAGCTCGGCGACTTCGACTGGGTCATCCTTGCCGCTCCCTCGACCGACGCGACGCACGCGATGATCGGCGCGGCGGAACTCGCGGCGATGAAGCCCGGCGCGTGGCTGTTCAACCTCGGCCGCGGCGACATGGTCGATCAGGACGCGCTGATCGCCGCCCTCAAGGCGCAGCGCATCGGCGGCGCGTGCCTAGACACCGTCACGCCCGAACCGCTGCCCGCGGAGGATCCTTTGTGGACCGCCCCCAACCTGATCCACACGATGCATTTGTCCGGCCGCAGCCAGACCAAGATGTTTCAGCGCGCCGCCGCTCTGTTCCTGCGCAACCTCGACGCCTTCCGCGCCGGGCGGCCGATGGAAAATGTCGTGGATCTGACCGCCGGCTACTGAATTACCCCGTCTGGGAAATTTCTGCTTGCCCGCCTTACCCTCGCTGGGTAATGGCCGCGCATGACGACGATGGCAGGCATCAAGATCCGGCGTTTTCGCGAAGAACGTGCGCTTACCCGTGCGGCGTTCGGCGCATGGTACGGCGCGCCCGGCTCGACCGTCCAGGGTTGGGAAGAAGACGGCAAACGCGCGAGCGGCCCGGTCGTCAATCAGATCGCCGCCAACGGAATCGCCACCCATGCCGATTGGTATATTCAGATGCGTACGGAGCAGGACATGAGCCGCTGGACCCCCGATAGCTGGATGCGCGCCGATGCGCGGCAGATGCCGACCTATTCCGACGCCGCCGCGCTCGACGCCGCGACCGATCAGCTCGCCTCCTTCCCTCCGCTCGTCTTCGCAGGCGAAGCGCGCAACCTGACCGCCGACCTTGCGCGCGTGGCCGAGGGCAAGGCGTTCCTGCTGCAGGGCGGCGATTGCGCCGAGAGCTTCGCCGAGCACAGCGCCAACAACATCCGCGACACCTTCCGCGTCATCTTGCAGATGGCGGTGGTGCTCACCTTCGCGTCGAAGCTGCCGACAGTGAAACTCGGCCGCATGGCGGGTCAATTCGCCAAGCCACGATCGGCCGATACCGAGACTCAGGGTGACGTTACCCTGCCTGCGTACCGCGGCGACATCGTCAACGATATCGACTTCACCGCCGAGGGCCGCGAGCCCGATCCCCAGCGGATGATCCGCGCGTACAGCCAGTCCGCGGCGACGCTCAACCTGCTGCGCGCCTTCGCGGGCGGCGGCTATGCCAACCTCGCGCAAGTCCATCGCTGGACGCACGACTATATGGGCCGCAGCCCCTGGGCGAAGAAATATGCCGAGACCGCCGACCGCATCGGTGAGGCGCTGGAGTTCATGGCCGCGTGCGGGATCAGCCCCGAAACTGTGCCGCAACTGGCACAGACCAGCTTCTACACCAGCCACGAAGCGCTCCTGCTGCGCTACGAACAGGCTCTAACGCGGCAGGATTCGCTGACCGGAGACTGGTATGACACGTCGGCGCATTTCCTATGGATTGGGGATCGCACGCGCTTCGAAGGCAGCGCGCACGTCGAATATCTGCGCGGCATCGGCAATCCGATTGGCATGAAATGCGGCCCGAGCCTGGAACCCGACGCGCTGCTGCGCCTGCTCGATACGCTCAACCCCAACCGCGTCCCTGGGCGCATCACGCTGATCACACGCTACGGCCACGACAAAATTGAGGCCGGCCTGCCCAAGCTGGTCCGCGCGGTCTTGCGCGAGGGACATCCGGTCGTGTGGAGCTGCGATCCGATGCACGGCAACGTCGTCAAGGCGGCAAACGGCTATAAAACGCGCCCGTTCGATCGCATCCTGGCCGAAGTGCGTGGCTTCTTCGCCGTCCATCGGGCTGAGGGTTCGATCGCCGGGGGCATTCATGCGGAGATGACCGGACAGAACGTCACCGAGTGCACGGGTGGCGCGGTGGACGTCACCGAGCAATCGCTGGCCGACCGGTATCACACGCATTGCGATCCGCGATTGAATGCGGGGCAATCGCTCGAACTCGCCTTCCTGCTGGCCGAAATGCTTAACGTCGAAATGGCCGAGCGGCGGCGCGCAGCGGCTTGAACCGCCGCGCGCTGCCGGGGTCAGACGACGCGACGGCCCTGCACAAGCCGCACGACCACGACGATCAACGCGATGACCAGCAACAGGTGAATCAACCCACCGCCAATATGAACAGCGAAACCCAGTGCCCAGAGCACGAGCAGAACTACGACGATGGTCCAAAGCATTTGAAATTCCCAAGATTTCACGCACGGACCGCCTGTTCGGGCCGCAGCCTTCAAAAAACGCCGACCCGTCGCGCAAGTTCCGCCCTCACCTTGACGCGGCCGCGACCGGTGCGTAAGGCCAGTCCTCCCACGCATGGCCCCTTCGTCTAGCGGTTAGGACGACGCCCTCTCACGGCGTAAGCACGAGTTCGATTCTCGTAGGGGTCACCATCGTCAAACGAGAAATGACGGAACCGGGCGGGGTGGTGCTGAATCGCCACACAATCACAGCATCTCGGCTGCGGCAGATCAAAAACCTTTACAATTTCGCTGCACGTGCGAGATGATGTATCATGTCGCCAACTCGACGCCGACCAGAATGCCGCACCGGCCTGTAAGAGTGGGTTCTTCCGCCCCCAAGCAGATCGGTCGAAGCGTGCCGAATTGCAGCAGCGGCCGAGTGGTGCAGCGCGGCTGGAGGTCCATCGGTGCCTATGCGGCACGGTTGATGGCGGGTCGGCCACTCAATTTCCGGCTCGCGCTCCTCGGCCTGATCGCCTTGGCATTGGCGGCGCCGGGTACGTTGTTCAGCGCACATCAGCACTCGCATTTCGACGTACGCATCACCGCGTCGAGCAAAGACAACGGCACCTTCCACGCCGCGCAACATCACCGCACGCCTGCGGAGACGCCGGACTCCTGTCCGATTTGCGAAGGCATGGCGCTCGCCGATGCGATGGTTCCGGCGACGCGTTTCGAACTCCACCGCCCGTTGGACGTCGCCGCCTGGTACTCCGCCACGCCCCTTTGGCAGCGGATGCCGCCGCAACGGTCTCATTCCTGGAACAGTCGAGGACCGCCGACGCTCGCGTAACCTTCACGATCGTCGCGACGGGGGCCGTAAGGCGCCCCGCTTTGGTGCCTGCGAAACAGCGGCACCTCTAAGGTTCTTGGAGCTATACTACATGCGAAATCTGCTTTTGACGGGCGCGGCCTTCGCCGCCCTGCTTCCCGCCTGCGCGCAAGCCCAGTCGGCACCACCGCCCTCCCCCGCGCCATCCTCGGGCGGCGCTGCGCAGACGCCAGCGCCGACCGCGAGCGGCGACACCGACATCGTCGTGACCGCGCGCAAGCTCGATCAGGCGCGCGATGCCATTCTCCCGGCGCTCGGTGCCAGCGACTACATCTTCACTCGGAAAGCACTGGATAATCAGCCGGGCGGCGCCGATCGCAATCTGACGCAGGTGCTGACCCAGGCTCCGGGCGTCACGCTCGACAGCTACGGCGCCATTCACGTCCGCAACGAACATGCCAACGTGCAATATCGCCTGAACGGCGTGATCGTGCCCGAAAGCATCTCAGGGTTCGGGCAGACCTTCGACCCCCGCATCGCCGACTCGATTTCGCTCATCACCGGCACGCTGCCCGCGCAATATGGCTATCGCACCTCGGGCGTCGTCAACCTGACGACGCGCAGCGGCGCGTTCGACAATGGCGGGGATGTCGGCTTTTACGGCGGCAGTCGCCTGACGCTCCAGCCGAGCGCAACGCTGCATGGCAGTACCGGGCGGATCAATTACTTCGTCTCGGGCAGCTATCTGCAGAACGATCTCGGCGTCGAGAACCCCACCCCGGCGCTGGACGCAATTCACGACCGCACGCGGCAATATCGCCTGTTCGGCTATGTGTCGGACATTCTGTCGGACACCAGCAGAATTTCCGTATTTGGCGGCACCGCGATCGGGAAATTCCAGATCCCGAACAATCCGGGACAGGATCCGCAGTTCGTGCTCAACGGCCGGTCCACCTTCGATTCCGCAGCGCTCGACCAGAACCAGATCGAAAACACGCACTACGGCGTCGCGGCGTATCAATATGCGGGGGGTGACCTCAACTTCCAGATCGCGCCCTTCGTGCGCTATTCGGAAACGCGATACCGGCCCGATCCGCAAGGCGGCGACGTCATCTTCACCGGCTTCAACGACCGGTCGACGCTGTCCAGCCTCGTGCTCGGCGTACAGGCCGACGGCGGGTACAAGCTTTCCGATGCGCACACGATCCGCTTCGGCCTGTTCTTCCAGAACGAACGCACCCGATCCTCAGTCACGTCGCAATTCTTTCCGACGACGACCGATCTCAACGGGAACACGGTTCAGGCCACCGATCAGCCAAGCAGCCTGACCGACAGCAGCCGCAAGGTCGGCCAGCTCTACGGCCTCTATCTGCAGGACGAATGGCTTCTCACCCCGACGCTCACCTTCAACGTCGGTGCGCGGTTCGACGCCGTGCGCGCTTACACTAACGAGCAACAGATCAGCCCGCGCGCCAACCTCGTGTGGAAGCCGGCACCGGGAACTACCTTCCATCTGGGCTATGCGCGGAATTTCACGCCACCTCCGCAGGAGCTCGTCGCAACCGCAAGCGTCGTGCAGTTCAACGGCACCACCAAGGAATCGGAGATCAAATTCGGCGATCCGGTCCGCGCCGAACGCGAACATTATTTCGACGGCGGCGTGCAGCAAACAGTGCTGCCGGGCCTGACCGTCGGCGTCGATGCGTATTATAAGGTCAAGAAGAATTTGCTCGACGAAGGCCAGTTCGGATCGTCGCTCGTGCTGTCACCCTTCAACTACGCCAAGGGCTATGCCTGGGGCGTGGAACTGCGCGCCAATTACGAACATGGACCGTTCGACCTGTATGCGAACGTCGCGCGCGGACAGGAAAAGGGCAAGAACATCGTTTCGGCGCAATATTTCTTCGCGCAGGACGAGCTGGATTATATCAGCAATCACTACATCTTCACCGACCACAGTCAGTTCTGGACGGTGTCGGGGGGCGGCAGCGTCACGATTCCGAACAGTTTGGGCAAGCTCGTGCCGACCGTCGACTTCCTGTACGGCGACGGCTTGCGGGCCGACGATCCCGCCGGGATCGTTCCGAACGGCGGGAAATTGCCGTCCTACCTGACGGCCAATTTCGGCATCGCGCAGAATTTCGATGGCCTTGGCTTCATGAAGGGGCTGTCGATCCGCTTCGACGTCGTGAACGTCGGGGACAAAATCTACGAAATCCGTGATGGCTCGGGCGTTGGTGTCGGCGCGCCGCAATATGGCGCGCGCCGGGGCTTTTTCGCCGGGATCAGAAAGACTTTTTGATCACCCGACGTGTGGTGTTCGGGGTGCCAGCCGGCATCCCGAACCTGCCGGCAGACGTCGCAAGATGCGGACGGGTCCGCTCGCCGTCGCCGACGATGGTGATGCTACGCTTATCACCTCTTTCAGCTTTGCGTGCTACCGACACCAAATGCTGCGCGCGCTTGCCGTTCTCCGTCATGCCACCATCGCGAAGCCACAGATGCGAGCCCGGGTTGGTGCTGGCGCGGTATTTGCCTTGTTCTTCTCGGCCACTTTTTTTCTGTTCGTCGATCGGGCGGCGATGCCGATTCAATTGTGGGATGAATCGCGCAACATCGTGAACGCGCTTGAGATGCACGCACGGGGGTTTTCGCTCGTCACCACGTACGGCGGTGCGCCCGACCTGTGGAACACCAAGCCGCCGCTGCTGATCTGGCTGATGGCCGGAAGCGTCGCTTTGTTCGGGCCGGAGACCTGGGCGCTGCGGCTGCCGAGCATGGTCGCCGCGCTGGCGACGATCGCATTGCTGTTCTGGTTCGTGCGGCGGACGACCGGATCGCGCCTCACCGCCATGCTGGCGGCTGCTCTGCTGGTGCTGAGCCCGGCGTTCTTCGGCGAACATAGCGCACGGACGGCCGATTATGACGCGCTGCTGCTGTTCTTCGTCACGACCTATCTGTGCCTGCTGTATCTGGCCTTGGAACGCGAGCGCCCCGCCCCGCCGCTGCTCGCGCTGATCGGTGCCGCAATCTGTTGCGCCTTTCTGACCAAGAGCGTGGCGGCGTTGGTTCCGGGTGTGGGCGTCGTCCTGTACGTGACGGTTGCCAGGCGATGGCACCGGGTGATCACGAACCCGCGCTATGCGGCGATGGCCCTAGGCGTCGCCGGGACGGTGCTGCTGTTCCTGGCTGCGCGCGAGTGGCAAGCGCCAGGATATCTGCACGCGGCGTGGTTCAATGATGTTCGCGGTCGGTTCGGGTCGGCGCTGGTGCTGGCGAAGCCGCGCTGGTTCTATCTGGAATTGCTCCGCGCCGGCTTTTTCGCTGCGGGACCACTGCTTTTGCTGGCACCCGTCGCATTGTTCGTCGCGCGCGGACCGGTTCGACAGGTGCTGCTGTTCTCGCTCTGCATCGTCGCGGCGACGCTGGCTGTCTTCACCTGTGCCGCATCGAAGCTTGACCATTATATTCTGCCGGCCGTCCCGTTCATGGCGGTCGCCGCCGCCGTCACCTGTCAGCTTGCCATCGCCCAGGCGCGTGCCGTGCTCGCGACCGACGCCCGCTATGCCCGCTTGGTGGCCGCGGCGCTGCTGCTCGTGGCGCTCGTACCGGTCGCGATGGGCGTCACCGGGGCGGTAGCGCGGCGCTATTATGTGCGGGCCGTGCCCGAAGGTGCGCGGTCGGGCCAGTATGGCGCGCTGTTCGACCGGATCGTGCCGCTCGCCGATCGCCCGATCCTGGTCGTCGATCCCGGCTTTTCGCAGGGTCAGCCGAACTATACCCCGGTCCTGTTGGGGTATCGCGAACTATGGGCGGCGCGTGGCGTCGCTATTGCCCACTCGACGAACCTTGCCGATGCCAACCGCGCCCATCGCCGTATTCTTGCCAGTTGCGATGCCGCAGCGGTCCCGCTGATCGCAGCGCGCGGTCGAGACATCGGTGGAATCCCCGGATGTGCCGCAGTCGTTATCGACTAAGCCCGCATCACCGTCGCAAGCCGCGTCCGGCATCGCCCGAGCCGCCCTCGGCATCTTCCCCGGCTTTGTCGACCTCCAGCCAATCGGTACGCGGCAAGCCGTAGAGCATGTCGAAGAATTCGAGCTGCAGCCGCGCTGCCTTGCTCTGGTTGCTGTTCCACAGCATCACGATGCCGCTCTGTTCGGCCGGGTCGAACAGGATCAGCGAGCCATAGCCGTCCACTGCGCCGCGATGCCCGACCAAGGCATGGCCGGCATAGTTCAGGCTGCGCCAGCCAAGACCGTAGGACGCATCCTTCAGCGCCCGGTCCATCGCACCGCGCGGCCCGTGCGGCGGCGTGCGCACGCGCGGGTGGTGCATCGTCTCCAGCATCTGCGCCGAGAGGACACGCGGCGCACGGCCCATCTGCGCCAGCATCCAGCGGGTGAGATCGCGAATCGACGAATTGACCCCGCCCGCCGCGGGGACGCGATAATAGGCCTCCTGCACCGCCACCGGCACGCGCCCGCGATGATGCGGTCGCGCCCAGCGCGCGGCATGTTCCAGACCGGTCGACCCGATGCTGGCGTTGCTCATGCCGAGCGGCCCGAACAGCCGCGCCCGCGCCACGGTGGCATAGCCCTGCCCGGTGACGCGCTCGACGATCTCCGAGGCCGTGTCATAGGCGATGTTCTGGTACGAATAGCAGGTGCCCGGCGCACAGAAGGGCGCGAGCGTGCCGAGCGTAGCGCGAAGCTGCTTCGGGTCCTCCCCCGCCTCCAGCCGCTCATCCCACGCGTTGCGCACCAGTCCGACGCGGTGCGAAAGCACGTCGGCAACCGTAACGCGGCTGATATCGCCAGGCAGCGTCAGCGTGGTACGGAAAGTCGATATGGGCGCGTCGAGCGACAGTTTGCCATCCGCCGCCAGCCCGACGACCAGCGCCGACGCAACGCTTTTCGATAGCGAAGCCCAGCGGAACACCGTGTCGGGCGTCACCGCTTCGTTGCCCCCCGCAATCGTGGTACCGAACCCGCGGAGAAAGCGAAGGCGGCCATGTTCGACCGTGCCGACCGCGAGCCCGACCATGTCGCGATCCTGCATCAACCTGGCGATGCGCTGTTGAAGGCGGCCATAATCGACGTTGGAGGGCCGGGTATCACGTACCGGCTCGGTGATCAGCGCGGAGACGGCCTTCGTGATGCGCGGTGGCTTGGGTGCGCGAAAGTCGAACAGCGCCGCGGTGGCGACTACGATCAGGATCAGCCCCGCCACCAGCCACCACACCCGCCGCATTCTCGTCACTCCGTCCACGCGCATCCGATCATCCGCGACGCCATTTTGCGGTCGCGCGCTCCCCCGGCAGCCCGATCTCCCCTGCAGAGATCGAAACGCGCTGTCAGCCCTGTATTTTAGGACACATGCGCCGAAACGCGCGGGCGATCGGGCGGAATGCGCGCGGTGGCGTCGCGCGGCGCAATCGGGCACAGAGCGGGGATGGCGGGGAAAGCGGCGTTGCATCGGTCACGGCGAATCTGCGGCGGCCGCGGCGTGACGGCGCTCGGCGGCTGAGCGATGGCTCCGCGCGCCTTCGATGCCGAGTCCGATACCACGCTGGTCGCGGCGGCGGTGGCGGGTGACCGCGACGCCTTCGCGGCGCTGCTCGAACGGCATTACGACCGTATCCACGGTCTTGCCTGGCAGATCACCGGATCACGCAGCGACGCGGAGGATGTCGCACAGGACGTGTGCTGCGTTTTGGTCGAGCGGATCGGCAGCTTTCGCGGCGAGGCGAAATTCACCACCTGGCTGTGCGGGATCGTCTACAACGCCTGCCGCGACCTGAAGCGCCGTCGCCGCTCCTTCCTCGGGCTGGGCGAGCGGCTGTCGGTGCTCGCCGGGCTGGCCAAGGGTCCGGATGGCCGCGATCTGCATGATGCGATGTGGGTGCGCAGCGCCGTCGCGAAGCTGCCGCCGGTGTACCGCGATACGGTGGTGCTGGTGGCGGGGCAGCAGCTCACCCATGCCGAGGCTGCGGTCATTCTGGGGGTGACGGAATTGACCGTATCCTGGCGGATGCACGAGGCGCGACGGCGCCTGGGCGAAGACGACTGAACTTTTTTCAACCCGGCCCCAAGGATCCCCCGCGCTGCCGCGTCCAAGGTTCAAGCGGACGAAAGACGCCCGCTTTGAAGCCGAGGAGACAATCATGCGTTCGCTTTCACCGATTCTGGTCGCGGGGGTTGCCATTGCGTTGGTCGCCGGCTGCGCCAGCACGAATCCCGACACCATCGCCACGCCCGTCGCGCCGGAAGCGCAAGGGAAAACCGCCCCTGCCGAAGTCGCGGCAAACGATGTGGTCGTCACCGGATCGCGCGTGCCGGGCCGGGGGAGTTCGGCGTGATGCCCGCGCCACCGCCGCCGCCCGCGCCCGTCGTCGGGATGATGAGTGCACCGATGGCCCGATCCTATGACGTGGTCGGGCCGCCGCCGTACCGCGATGTCGGCCGCGACCGTTTCACCGCCACCAAGGAAAACCCCTTCAAGCTAGTGCGCGAAGAGCCCGTCTCCACGCTGTCGCTCGATGTCGATACCGCGTCCTATTCCTTCGTGCGCGCCTCGCTGAACAACAACGTCCTGCCGCAGCCCGCTGCGGTGCGGACCGAGGAAATGGTCAATTACTTCCCGTACGACTACGCCCCCGCACGCAGCGCGGCCGAACCGTTCAGCACGCATATCGCGACCTTCCCCAACCCCTGGACGGCAGGCCATCTGCTCGTGCGCGTCGCGGTGAAGGGCTATGAACTGCCGCGCGCCACGCGCCCGCGCGCGAACCTCGTCTTCCTGATCGATACCTCGGGATCGATGAGCCAGCCCAACAAACTGCCGCTGGTCAAGCAATCGCTCGGCCTGCTGCTCGATCAACTCGGCCCACAGGACCGCGTCGCGATCGTCACTTATGCCGGGAGCGCTGGGACCGTGCTCGCGCCGACGGCGGCAAGCGAGAAGCCCGCGATCCTCGCCGCGCTCGATCGGCTGGGCGCAGGGGGCAGCACCGCCGGGGCAGAGGGTATTCGCCAGGCCTATGCGCTGGCCGAGGCGAATTTCGATCCGAAGGGCGTCAACCGCGTGCTGCTCGCGACCGATGGCGACTTCAACGTCGGCATCACCAACCAGGAGGAGCTGAAAGGCTATATCGAGCGCGAACGCGACAAAGGCGTGTTCCTGTCGGTGCTCGGTTTTGGCATGGGCAATTATAACGACGCGCTGATGCAGACGCTGGCGCAGAACGGCAATGGCGCGGCGGCCTATATCGACACGATCAACGAAGCGCGTAAGACTTTGGTCGAGGAGGCCAGCTCGACGCTGTTCCCGATCGCTAAGGACGTGAAGGTGCAGGTCGAGTTCAACCCCGCCGCCGTCGCCGAATATCGCTTGATCGGCTATGAAACCCGCCTGCTCAACCGCGACGATTTCAACAATGACAAGGTCGACGCGGGCGATGTCGGATCGGGCCAGACGGTGACCGCGCTGTACGATGTCGTGCCGACCGGCGCGCCGGGACTGATCGACGATCTGCGCTACGGAACGCCTGCCCAGCGACGGGCCGCGCCGGGCACGGGCGAGCTTGGCTTCGTCAAGATCCGCTACAAATTGCCCAAGGCCGATACCAGCCGGTTGATCACTGCGCCGATCGGTGCCGCCACGCGGGTCGCGCGGTTCGAGGATGCACCGCGCGATGCCCGCTTCGCGACCGCCGTGGCGGGCTTTGCCGAGCTGCTGCGCGGCGGCAGATATGTCGGATCGCTCGGCTATGACGACGTGCTGCGCGTCGCTTTGGCCGCTCGCGGCGAAGACCCGTTCGGCTACCGCGCCGAGTTCATCCAGCTCGTCCGCGCCGCGAAATCGGCGCGTGCGATGGCGGCGCTGGAGCGTTGAGGTGACGGGCGGCGTCGCACGGGCACGACGCCGCCCCTTGCCCGCCCGCAATCGCGCTTTCGACGCGCGCGCGATTGTCGCTATAGAGGATGCGATGTCCGCTCTCGCTTTTCCTCATGCCACAGGCCGGGCCGCTTGAATGGACGACCTCGCCCGCCAGCTTCCCGATCCTCCACCGCCACGCCCGGCGGCGCGCACCGCGACGATCGCGGCAGCAATGGCGAAATTCGATGGCGTGGAGGCTCCCGCCAAAGCTGCGCCGGTACGCGCCCCGCGTTGGCAGATCAGTCGCGGCCCGGCGGCTGCATTTGCTTCGATGGTGGTGGTCGCGCTCGTCGCCGTTCCGCTGGTCTTGCTCAAGCCCAACGACCGTGTGGCCGGTCCTCCCGTAGCCGTCAGGCTCGAAACTTCGGCCCAACCCGCGCCAGTGCCCGCGCGACCACCGGCACGGGTGGCGCAGGTGGCGCCGCCGCCTGTCGATGCTGCAGCGGTCGAAACCCGGTCGGAACAGCGCGCGATGTCGTCGCCAGCACCCGTCGTGAGCAATACCGCGGCGGACGTACCTCCCCCGCCAGCCCCCGTAATGGCGGCACCCGCCCCAGTCGCGGAGGCGATGCCGGCACCGCCCCCACCACCTCCACCACCACCGCCCGCGTCTGCGGCCTATGCCGCCGCGCCACAAGCAAAGGCGGCGCCCGTCGCGCTCGCGGCGCGCCGCGCGGCGGACGACACGGCATCCCAAGAGATCGTCGTGAGCGGATCGCGCATCCGGGCGGCCCCGCGCGGAGATTGGAACGCCTGCACCGTCGATGATCCAACGCAGCGCCTGCGCGGGTGCGGAGCGGCAATTTCCGATGGTCTGACCAAGGCATGGCAAGGCGATTGGGGGGCGGCAATCGCGGCCTTCGACGCGGCAATCGCGCGCGAACCGAAGCTTGGGGCCGCCTATCTCAATCGAGGGCTGGCCTATTGGCGGTCGGGCGACACGGCACGCGCCGCCGCCGATCTCGATCTCGCGGTTCGCTATGCCCCTTCGGCGCGCAGCTATTACAATCGCGCACGGCTCCGGCGCGCCAACGGCAATATCCGCGGGGCGCACGCCGACGAAGCGCGTGCGCTGGAGCGCGACCAAAACTATGCGGACGTAATCGGCGAGTAACCGATTTCGCTTCGTACCGCCCGGAAACCCCTTTATGCTTGGTGCAGTCGGGAGGATCATCATGGGTATCTTGGATTTTCTGTCGAAGCAGTTCGTCGATGTCATCGATTGGGTGGAGCAGCCCGGCGACCTGGCAATCCGCTATCCGCTCGCGGACCGCGAGATTCAGAACGGCGCGCAATTGACGGTCCGTGAAGGGCAAAAGGCGTTCTTCTACGACCAGGGCCGCATCGCCGATGTGTTCGATGCGGGGCTGCACACGCTCGACACCGCCAATCTGCCGCTGCTCACAGCGCTGCAGAATTGGGACAAGGCGTTCAAATCGCCGTTCAAATCGGACCTCTATTTCTTCACCACAAAGGAACAGGCCGGGCTGAAATGGGGCACGCCGCAGCCGATCACGGTGCGCGACAAGGAATTCGGGCCGCTGCGCATCCGCGCCTTCGGCAGCTATTCGTTCCGGATCGACAATGTGCCGGTGTTCGCCGCCAAGCTGATGGGCACGCTGGAGAAGCTCACCGTCGCCGATGTCGAACCGCAACTGCGCGGCGCGATCACCACCGCGCTCGCCACCGGATTGGGTGGCGGCCAAACCGCGTTCGTCGATCTCGCAGGTGACCAGGCCGCCATGTCGGCGCGTCTGCTCGATGCGGTGAAGCCCGCGTTCGAGGCGTGGGGCCTGACGCCGTGCAGCTTCTTCGTCGAGAGCCTGTCGCTGCCCGAAGAGGTGCAGAAGTATCTCGACAAGGGCAGCTCGATGCGTGTCCTTGGCGATCTCGACAAATATGTCCGGTTCCAGACCGCGGAGGCGATCCCGGTTGCCGCGGCGCAATCGGGCGGGGTCGCCGGCATCGGTGCCGGGGCCGCCGCGGGCCTGGCGATCGGCCAGAGCATGATGGGGACGGGCGGCGCTGCGGCACCGGCCGAAGACCCTTATGCGATGATCCAGAAGCTCCACGGGCTGATGACGGCGGGCGCGATCACGCAGGAAGAGTTCGACGCCAAGAAGACGGCATTGCTGGCGAAGATCGGCTGACCGCCAGCCAATGATCGACGCCACTTGCCCGAATTGCGGGGCGGCGGTGCATTTTCGCACCCCCGCCTTGCCGGTGAAGATCTGTGACTATTGCCGCACCACCTTGGTGCGCAGCGGCGACGCGTTGCAGGCGATGGGCAAGGTCGCCGAAGTGCCCGAGGATGTCAGTCCGCTGCAGATCGGCACGCGCGGCAAGGATGGCATGGGCTTCGAACTGATCGGACGAATCCGGATGCGCTGGTCGGGCGGCGGATGGAACGAATGGCTCGCGCTGTTCGACGACGGATCGACCGGCTGGCTGAGCGAAGCGATGGGGCGCTTCATGCTGCTGTACGCCATCGCGGATGGCGGGATGCGCACCGGCGCGGTGCGATCGGTGCGCGATGACCAGCCCGTAGCGATAGGGGCCGAGGCGACCATTGCCAGCGTGAAATACCGCGTGAACGACGTGAAGGATGCGACGTTCGTCGGCAGCGAGGGCGAACTCCCCTTTAGCACCCCCGCCGACACGCCGATCCGCAGCGTCGATCTGATGGCGCGGGACGGCCTCTGCGCCAGCATCCAGAAGGATCGTGGTGAAGTGTCGGTCTATGCCGGACGCTATGTCACGCTGGCCGAGATCGCCGCGACGAACTTGCGCGCCTTTGACGGCTGGCCGCTGCCGTCGTTCGCGGCATGACCGCGCCGCTCGACACCGTCCGCGCGCTCAACTGCAGCAATTGCGGCGGGACGATCGCGCTGCGTGCTGCTGGCAACACCGTCAGCATTATCTGCGAACATTGCGGCACGACACTGGACGCGACCAGCCCCGGTCTCGCGCCGATCGCGCAAGCGCAGGCCGCGATGCAGCGCCCGGAAATACCGCTGGGCACGCGCGGGACCTTGCGCGGGGTGCAATGGGAGGTGGTAGGCTATCTCGAACGCAGCGACAGTTATGTCACCTGGGCGGAATATCTGCTGTTCAACCCGTATCAAGGCTATGCCTTTCTGGTCGATGACGGGCGGCGCTTCAGCCTGGGTGTGCTGATGACGCAGCTACCCGGCTATACCGGCGGTTCGATCACGGTGGACGATCTCGGCTACACCCGCTTCGGGTCGCGCTATGGCGCCTGGGTCAAATTCGTCGTCGGCGAATTCTACTGGCGGGTCGCGGTTGGCGAACATGTGATGATCACCGATTTCGTGCGCCCCGGCACGATGCTGAGTTGCGAAGAAACCGACGACGAACGGACGTGGACCAAGCTCGACTTGCTCGATTTCGGCGAGGCGGAAGCCGCGTTCGGCATCGCCAAGCGCCGGAAATCCTATGGCGGCACCCCCGCCCCGCATGAGCCATCGCCCTATGGCAATCTGATGAAGGAAGCGCTGATCATCGGCCTGGTCGCGGTGGTCACGCTGATCGTGATCATGATGATGGGCGGCCAAAGCAGCCGGATCGCCGCGGAAACCTTCGACGTTCCGCTCGACGGCGTGACCAAGACGCAAGTCATTCGGCAACTCGACCTACCCGCTCGGTTGAGCGCGGTGCGGATCGCCGCGCGTGCCGACCGGATCGACAATGGCTGGGTCGATCTCGATTACAGCCTGGTCAATCGTGCGACGCAGGAAAGCTTCGACGCCTATGCCACGGCCGAGGAATATCACGGCGTGACCGACGGCGAATCCTGGCGCGAGGGCGACAGCACGCCGGGCGTGAAGCTATCGAGCATCCCCGCCGGCCAATATGATCTGGTGATCGAGGCGACCGGGCATTTGTGGTCGAACACGACGTTCCCGACAGCGTTCGCGGGGAGCGCCAGCGACACGACGCCCGTGACGATCGCGGTCGAACGCGGCGGGGTGTTCATCGGCAATTTCTTCCTGGCCTTCTTCGTGTTGCTGCTGTGGCCCGCGATCATCGTGCTGCTGCATATGAGCTTCGAGCAACGCCGCATGGCGCCGGTAACGGAGGATGACGCATGACGCGGATTTCGATGGTCTATGCGGTGTTCGTGCTCGGCGTGATCACGCTGTTCACCTTTGCGTTGCGCGACGGTTTCTCGCCCTTTGCCGATGGCGGCAGGCGCGGCATCATCCACACCGCCGTCGGCCCCAACCACAAATAAGGAACCAGGCATCATGCTGTCGACCACCGTCCTGCTCGCGACCTTGCTCTACGCCGGTATCGGCCTTGCGATCTTCGTGCTCGGTTTCTGGCTGTGGGATCGGCTGACCCCGGTCGATCTGTGGGGCGAAATCTGCAAGAACCAGAACGTCGCCTTGGGGAACCTCGCGGCGGGCATTGCGATTGCGATCGCGATCATCATCGGTTCGGCCATTCATGGCTGATCCGCGTACCGGTGACGGCGCGGAGAAGACTTTGGCGACATCACGATTGGGCGGGGCATTGCTCGTCTCCGCCTTCGTCGTCGCAACGTGCGGACTGATCTACGAACTGCTCGCCGGCACGCTGGCCAGTTATCTGCTCGGCGACAGCGTCACGCAATTCTCGATTGTGATCGGCACCTATCTGTTCGCGATGGGGATCGGGTCGTGGTGTTCGCGCTACGTCACGACCGGCGAGCTTGCGGTGTTCGTGCGCGTCGAGATCCTGATCGCGGCGATCGGAGGTAGTTCGGCGGCGCTGCTGTTCCTGCTGTTCGATCGCGTCGCGGATTTTCACATCCCGCTCTACGGGCTGGTGCTGGTGATCGGCACGCTGGTCGGCCTCGAAATTCCGCTGTTGATGCGCATCCTGAAGGATCGGCTGGAGTTCGGCGATCTCGTGTCCAAGGTGCTGACCTTTGACTATATCGGCGCGCTGGCCGCGTCGTTGCTGTTCCCGCTGCTGCTGGTGCCGCAATTGGGGCTGATCCGCACCGGTTTCCTGTTCGGGCTGGCGAATGTCGGCGTGGCGATCTGGCTGCTGCTGATCCTGCCCAGATCACGCGCTTTGCGCGCTGAAATGATCGTTGCGATCGGGGTTGCCGTCGCGCTCGCGGCCGGGTTCATCGCGTCCGAACGGCTTCAGCGCGCCGCCGAAGTTGCGGTTTACGGCGCGCCGATCCTGTTTGCCGAATCGACGCCGTATCAGCGCATCGTGCTGACCAAACAGGGCGTGGATTTGCGGCTGTACCTCAACGGCAATCTGCAATTCTCCTCCCGCGACGAGTATCGCTATCACGAGGCGCTGGTGCATCCGGTGCTGTCGCGCAGCGTGGTCCATCCGCATGTGCTGGTGTTGGGCGGCGGCGACGGGCTGGCGGTACGCGAGATCCTGAAATATCCGGTCGCCTCGGTAACGCTGGTCGATCTCGACCCGGCGATGACCAAGCTGTTCCGCGGCAGCGACATGCTGGCGGCGCTCAATCGCGGATCGCTGCGCTCGCCCAAGGTCAGCGTGATCAACGCCGATGCGTTCGCGTGGCTGCGCACCAATACGCGCCGGTTCGACGCGGTGATCGTCGATTTTCCCGATCCGACCAATTTCTCGGTCGGGAAACTCTATACCGTGACCTTCTACAAGGAGCTCGCGCGCGCGCTGATGCCGGGTGCCGTGGTCAGCGTGCAAAGTACCTCGCCCTTGGTCGCGCCGCGCGCCTATTGGACGGTCGCGACGACGCTGGAGGCAGCAGGGTTCGCCACGCGCGGCTATCACGTCTATGTGCCGAGCTTCGGCGAATGGGGCTTCGTGCTCGCCTCCAACCGCGCGATCCCGCCCGCGGGGCCGCTGCCCGCCGGTTTGCGTTTCTTGAACGGCGTGACCGAGCAACTCGCCTTCGCCTTCCCGCCCGACATGGCGCGCCGCGCGGTGCCGGTGAACCGGCTCGACAACCAAGCGCTGGTGCGCGAGTTCGAGGCCGAATGGGGCGTGTTCGAAAGCTGATGCCCGTTTCACGCCGCACCCTGATCGCCGGATCGGTCGCCGGGGCGGCCGCGCTGGGCGCGGGCGTCGCGTGGGAGCGGAGTGGTGCAGCGATGCCGGGGACGCTCGGCGGGGCGGATTTCAAGCGCGGGCACGCTTTGCGCACGGGCGCGAAATTCCCGACGCCCTCCTCGGAAACGCACACCGGCATCGCCATCCTCGGCGGCGGCATTGCGGGATTGTCGGCAGCCTGGACGCTGGCCGAAGCGGGGTATCGCGATTTCCGTCTGTTCGAGCTTGAGGATCGCGCCGGGGGCAATGCGCGATCGGGCCGCAACGCCGTCTCGGCCTACCCACTCGGCGCGCATTATCTCCCGATCCCCAATGCCGAGACGAGAGGCGTCATCCGCCTGCTCGAACGGCTCGGCATCGTCACCGGCTGGCAGGACGGTAAACCGGTGTACGATCCGTATCAGCTCGTGTCGGACCCCGACGAACGGCTTCTGCACCTTGGCAAATGGCAGGCGGGGCTGATCCCGACGGTCGGCCTGACGCCGCGAGATACCGCCGATCTCAACGCCTTCTTCGCGGCGATGGCGGCGTATCGCGACCGCGTCGACAATGGCAAACCGGCCTTCGCGGTTCCGATGGCGCTCAGTTCGGACGCCGCGGACCTGCGCGCGCTCGATCGGCTAAGTTTTGCCGCCTGGCTCGATCAGCGAGGCTGGCATTCGCCGATCCTGCGCGGCCACGTCCGTTACGCCTGCCGCGACGATTACGGGACCGAGCCCGAGCATGTTTCGGCCTGGGCCGGGATCCATTATTTCGCCGGGCGGCGCGGCCATGCCGCCAATGCCGATGGCGACACCGTGCTGACCTGGCCCGAGGGAAATGGGCACCTCGCGGGACGGATGGCGGCGCGGTTGAAGGACCACATCGCCTGCGGGCAGATCGTCCATAAGGTCGCACCGGCCGGCGATGGCGTGACGATAGACGCTTTCGCTGCGACGCGGGGCGTGTCGCAGCGCATCCACGCCAAGGCGGCGGTGCTCGCGATGCCGCACTTCGTCGCCGCGCGCGTCGCGCCCAAGGGCAGTGTGGATGCCACCGGCTTCGGCTACGCGCCGTGGATCGTCGCGAACGTGACGGTCGATCGCGCGCCGGGCGGGCAAGGCGTGGCGCTGGCGTGGGACAATGTGTCGTGGACCAGCAAGTCGCTCGGCTATGTCGTCGCGACGCACCAGTCGCTCGACGCAGTGCCGGGGGCCAGCGTGCTGACCTGGTACATGCCGCTGTCCGACCTGGCCCCGGCGGCGGCGCGGCGGTTGATGCTCGATCGCCCGCTCGCCGAATGGCAGAAGGTCGTGGCGCGTGACCTGATCGAAACCAATCCCGATCTGGCGGGCGCGATCCGGCGGATCGACGTGTGGCGTTGGGGTCATGCGATGATCCGCCCGATACCGGGCTTCTTCTTCGACGGTGCCCGCGAAGCCGCCGCCCGGCCGCAACCGCCCTTGTTCTTCGCGCATTCCGATCTGAGCGGACTGTCGCTGTTCGAGGAAGCGCATTATCGCGGCACGCTCGCTGCGCAGCAGGCGATGGCACAGCTCGACATTCCTCATGACGATCTGCTGGCTTAGGGGATCATCGTGGATTTTACCGGGACGCATCTCCTGCTCGATCTGTTCGGCTGCACCGGGCTCGACGATATCGCGCGCGTGGAGCGGGCGCTGCGTGCTTCGGTGAAGGCTGCGGGGGCGACCTTGCTCAACCTGCACGTCCACGGTTTCGGCGAGGGGCATGGCATCACCGGCGTCGCCCTGTTGGCGGAATCGCATATCTCGATCCATACCTGGCCCGAGCGCGATTATGCCGCCGCCGACATTTTCCTGTGCGGGCCGACGAACGACGTGAAGGCTGCGGGAGCGGCCCTCACCGCGGGGTTCGCCGCGACCAGGACCGAGGAACGCTGGATCAGCCGCGGTTATGGCGCGGCGGACGCGCGGCCGAGCTGAAGGAAGAAATTCCGCCGCTCGGTCTTGAGTTCGGCGGGGCTGAGGGTCTTCAGGCCATCCAACTCGGCCCGCAACGCAACCGAGAGCCGCTTGATCGCGCCCGCATGATCGCGATGCGCGCCGCCCTTCGGTTCGTACACGATGCGGTGGATGACGCCCAAGCGCAGCAAATCTGCGGCCGTCACCTTCATCGCCTCCGCCGCATCGGGCGCACGGTCGGCACCGCGCCACAGGATCGAGGCGCACCCCTCGGGCGAGATGACCGAGTAGATCGCATGTTCGAACATCAAGACGCGGTTCGCCGAAGCAAGCGCTACCGCCCCGCCCGATCCGCCTTCGCCCACGATCACCGCGATCAGCGGCACGCCGAGCGACAGGCAGCGTTCGGTGCTGCGCGCGATCGCCTCGGCCTGGCCGCGCGCCTCGGCATCGATGCCGGGAAAGGCGCCCGGCGTATCGACCAGCGTGATCACGGGCAGGCCGAAACGGTCGGCCAGGTCCATTAACCGGATGGCCTTGCGATAGCCCTCGGGCCGCGCCATGCCGAAATTATGGTGGAGGCGCGTGGCCGTGTCCTCCCCCTTCACATGTCCGATGACCATGACCGATCGACCCTCGAATTTCGCCAGGCCCCCGATGATCGCCTGATCGTCGGCAAAGGCGCGGTCGCCTGCGAGTGGCATGAAATCGTCGAACAGGCCCTCGACGAAATGGCGGAAATGCGGGCGATCGGGATGCCGTGCAACTTGCGTGCGCTGCCACGGCGTGAGGCGCGCGTAGAGATCGACCAGCTGTCGCTCGGCGCGTTCATCGAGCATCGCCGCCTCCGCCTCGCCCGCCCCACTGCGGCGGAGCGCTGCGGCGTGCGCGGCGAGCGTCTCGATCGGCTTTTCGAAGCCCAGATACTGCATCACACCGTCATCGACATGCCGCGGTAGATGCGCGCGCGATAGCGCGAATCCTCCGCATCGGGCAGCGGCGCACCGAGCAGTAGCACCGCGCGGGCGAAGCGCTTCACCTCCTCCAGATGCTCGTCGAGGTTGCGGGGCTCCTCCGACTGGACGCGGCGCGTCAGGTTGATCTGATTGACCGGCACGTCATGCACCAGCCGCTCGTTCTCCACCGCCAGCGTCGCGGTGAAGGCGTGCAGCGTCGTCTTGATGAAATTGGCGAGCGCGAAGGCCGGGCTCTTGTCGCCCATCGGCACGTCGGGCGAGGCGAGCACCAACTGGCAATCGTCGTACAGCGACGCCTTGCGCGAGACGCGGAAGTGATTGGTCAGATTGTTCGCGACCAACAGGCGGAAGGCATCGGGATCGAGCGGATCGTCGCGCTCGAACAGCCGCTGTGGCAGCGCCTCGAACGGGGTGGAGAGCACAGTGGTCGGGCGGCCCCAATCGACCATCGCCTGATCCATCGCGCCTTCGAGGGCATCACCGCAGACGATCGTCTCGAGCGCATCGGCCACGTCGGATAGGGCGTCCTTGAGCGTCGCTGCGCCCTCCGCCGTGCGGGTGATGAGCACAGCGCGCGCGACATGCGCCTCGGTCACGAAGGACCGCGCGGTTTCGGCGATGTAATCGACCAGATGCTCGCCGATGATCCACACCGTCTTGCCGCGCATCTGGTCGAGCCGTTCCTGCTTCGGGCTGCCGAACAGTTCGCGTTCGGTGGTCGAGCGTTCGACCGACAGCCCGCCCGAGGGCATGAAGGTCTCCCCCGACACCGCGCGATCGGCGAGGAAGAACACCGTCGCCTGCGCCACGTCGCTCTCGGTCGGCATCTTGCCGAGGTAGAGCTTGGACAGGACGCCGCTGCCGACCTTCTTCGCCTCGACCGCGATCTTTTCGGCGGGCAGGAAGGGCGCATCTGCGGGCGGCGTGCGCAGCAGCCAGTCGCCATTCGCCTCTGCCGTATCGGGCCGGTCGCGCCATTCGGGCGAATCGAGGAAATAGCCGCCCTGACGCAGGCGCGAGACGAGCGCCGCCGCGATCTGCGGCGTCAGCAGATATTGGTCCCAGGTGCATACGCCGTCGCCTTCGCGCGCGCAGGCGAGCGCGAGGTCGCGGAGTTCGCGCGGAACGTTGGTGTCGTGCGACATGCGCACTGTATCGTTGCGCGACAGGCGGCTGAGCAACGCCTCGACCCGCACGCCGCGGCGCAACGCCTTGACGCTCGCCGCGTGGACGGCGTTCAAGCGCTTGTTTTCGAGGATCAGCTTGCCGCGCCGGTCGAACAGGCCGGGCTTGCCGCCGGTTCCCGCGAGGCGATCGCCGTCGACCGGGCCGGGCGCGATGGCGTTGAACTGCACCTCCGGCCCCAGATAGCGCGCCATCGATTCGACCATCGCCCGCTGGCCCGATTTCGACACGGCGTAATCGGCGCGGTTGGGATAGGCGACCGCGAGATATTTCTCGCCGCCGAAATAGGATGAAACGTTGAGCACATAGCCCGATCCCTGCGCCTTCATCAGCGGCACGACATGGTGCATGACGAAGAAATTGGAGATGAGATTGGCGTCGAGCGTGTAGTTCCAGGCATCGACGCTCATATCGACGACCATATCCTCGGCGCCTGCGACACCGGCATTGTTGATCAGATAATCGATCCGCCCGAATGCCTTGAGGGTCGCGTCGACCGCCCCCTTCAACGAATCGAAGTTGCTGACATCGACATTGCCTAGCGTCTGGACCCGGCGTTCGACGCCCGCGAACCCGATATCCTCCAGCTCGCTGACGATGCGCGCGCGGGCGACCGCGAGTTCGCTCTCGCGGCGCGCGACCATCATTACCTTGGCTCCGGCGAGCGCGAGCAGGCGTGCGACCTGCCCGCCGATCCCGGCCGAACCGCCGGTGATGAGCGCGACCTTGCCCAGGTGCAGGCCGGTGATGTTCTCGCTGAACCCAGGCATGGCTTTGCGCGAACCCGTCGCCTCGCCGATGTTGCCGGGGACGTACAGCGTCACCTCGCGGATCTTGCTTTCCTTCAGCAGGATGCGCGCGGCATGCCCTGCGGTGAAGCGCGTATTCTCCGCCTCGCTATTGCCGAAGCGGACGATCTGATTGCCCCATTCGGCCTGCCGCCTGCGGCCATGCGCTACGTCGATTTCGGATTCATCGCGCCAGATGCGGATCAATTGCTCGGTCGCGGCGCGCAGCATCTGGGCGTAGACATCGCCCTTGCCGTCGCTCGGGTTGGTGAGGAACACGAAGCGCGGTTCCTGCAGCAACGTGTCGTTGCGCTTCCAATAGCGGCTCATCGTACGGGCGAGCGCAATATTGCCCGCGAGTTCGACATCCATAAACCGCGCGACATCCTCGTCGCTTGCATCCACCAGATCGCCGACCAGCTCACCCGGCCCGAGCACCGGCATGAACACCGCGCCGGTGATCGGCGCATGTTGCTGCGTATAGGCGTCGAGCGCGGCTTCCATCGCGGCGGGTTCGCTGCGGTTGAAGCGCACGATCGTCAGTCGGTCGTCCGCCCCCTCCGCCTTGGCGCGCGCCTGCGCGATCGCGACATCGGCTTGGCGGGTTAGGCCGAGCAGCACGCGCGCGCCGCAGGCGATCTGGATATTGGCGATCTCGAGAGCCTCCTGCCAGCCGTCGCCCGCCGCAATCAGCACGGCCAGCCCCGCCCCGTCCATCGAGCGCATCGTCGGGCGCGACAGATAGGTCGCGCGCTCTTCCTTGCGCACGGTCATGCCGTGGGTCACTTCGAAATCATGGCCGTTGTAAGCGGCGGATTCGTCGCTGCCGAGGAACACGCAGGTCGTGGCAATGTCTGTCGGCGTCGGGAAGGTCTTGGCCTTGGCATTGCCGCCGGTCGCGCGTTCCAGCGACATCATGTCGAAGAACTGGTTCGCGGTTGTCCCGGCATCGTCGCCGCGCATCGTATCCATCGTCGCGAAGACGCTGCGAATCCGCTCGCTTTCGATCGGGCCGGGGAAGACGAGGTTCACGCGGATCCCGCGCGGGCCAAGCTCCAGCGACAATTCGCGCGAGAAGGCGTTCATCGCCGCCTTCGGCACGACATAAGCGGTGCGCGCATAATAAGGCGTGCGTGAGAAGATGGTCGACACGTTGATGATCGACCCGCCCTCGCCCATCGCGGTCGCCGCGGCGCGTGACACGTTCCACGCGACGCCGAAGATGTTGCGGATCGCGTCGCCGACGGTCTCGCCATCGCTCGAGCCGGACTTTTTCAGCGCGGCGAGTTCCTCGGCATCGATCGGCAATTGCTCGATCGGCTGCTTCGGTCCGGCCGATCCGGCATTGTTGACGAGGATGTCGATCCGCCCGAAGCGCTCCACGACCTCGGCGATGGCAGCCCGCACTGACTGCGGGTCGCCGCCGTCGAGCGTCACGGTGGCGAGCCGCGCGACATCGACGCCGGTTTCGGTGCGGATCGCGGCGGCGGCGGCTTCGGTGCGATCGGGCGTGCGGCCGGTCATCACCACGCTCGCGCCCTCGGCGAGATAGTGCCGCACGATATAGCCGCCGAGATTGCCCGCCGCCCCGGTGACGACGGCAATCTTGCCAGCCAATCGGCCTGCGCCGGTCGCAATGGTCGCGGTGTTTGCCTTCGCCATGTCCACTCTCCACTACATGCGACCTCGTGATCGCACTTTGACGTGTTCAGAGCCTGGGGAGGACGGACGCGATCTTACAGCCAATTCCCGCTACGGCAACCGGACTTCGCGGTCGCGGCGTGATTAAGCGACCGACGATTGCGCCTCCCCGGCTGCCCAAGCTTCCAGCAATGCATCGCGGCTGCGCAGGCCCAGTTCCGGGAGCGCGTGGTTGACGACATAGGTCGCGCCCGAATGGCGGTTGTCCCACATCGCCTGATGCGCCTCCGGCAGGCCATCCCATGGCACCACCTGCGGCTCGGTCACTTCCAGCAGACCCGCGGCGATCATGTCGTTCATGCGCGCCACTTCGAACGCGTTGCACAGATGCGTGCCGAGGATGGAGGCGGTCGGCATCAGGATCTTGCGCTGCCGCGTCCACACTTGCGGCGCGTAGAAGGTGAAGCGCTGCCCGGCCAGATCCTCGGCGAAGATGACACGCCCGGTGAAGGGCTTCACCAGCGACGTCGAGACGCCGAGCGTATCCTGCGCAGCGCGTTCGATCACCAGATCGGGGCTGCCGCGCGGATTGTCGGGGGAGCGCAGGATCTTGCCGATCGCCGAGCCGAACGGCTTCATCACGCGGTCCTGATAATCGCGCACCGCCGCCTTGAAGATTTCGATATCGGCCTTGGCATCGGGCAGGCGTGGCATCGTGTCGGGCCATAGGAAATTGGCGCCTTCCTTGCGCCGGATCGATTCGAGGCTGACGATCCCCTCGATCGCATCCTCCAACCCCAGCGATTGCAGGAATTCGCGCTGCCCGTCGGTGGTGGTGGCGACGACGCTGCGCGCGTTGAAACGGCGTGCGGCCTCGATCATTTCGAGGCCCGTCTCGTCGAGCAAGGCGGTGGAGCGCGGCCCGTAATAGATCAGCACCGCCTCGCCCCCGCGCAACGCGGCGCGGCGCAGCATCTCCTCGGGCGATGCGCTGCCGGGTTTGCCCATGAAGCTGAAATGATAGCCCGAGGATGCGCCGTAGAACGCCAGCGTCCCCCCGTCCGCAAGCAATTGGAAGCTGCGCGGGAAGGCGGTCTCACCGGCATGGCTCACGACATAATCGGCACGCTTGCCGCCGTTCAGCGCCTCATATTCGGCGATCAGCGGTGCGCCTGCGGCCTCCCATGCGCGCGCGGCTTCCGGGTCTTCGGGGACGATCGTATAGAGGTCGGCGAAGCGCGGGTCCTTGCGATCGATCGCGCCGACTGCGCCTTGCTGTTCCGTGATGAACGCCGCGCGCTCTGGCGAGGACACAAGGCCGGTAACCTGCAGGCCAGTGCGCACCGACGACCGCAAGGCGTCGAGCCCGGTACCGGTCGCGGCACCCTCGACGAACAGCGTCCGCCCCGGCGCGATCTGCAACGTCGTGAACAGGCAGCGCGAGATGGTGCCGAGGTTGAGGACATAACTGCCCGCCTGCTCCAGCGTCAGGTCGGGCGGGATCGCGTGCATTTGCGGCGCCTGCACCGTCAGGAATTGCGCATGGCTGCCGGTTTCGGTCTCATAGCCCTGGATCGAGAAATCGGCGTACATCGGATCGTTGCCGACATTCGGGCTGAGCAAATCATTGGTGCCGGAGTACACCGTGACGAGATCGCCGACCTTCACGCGGCCTTCTGCGCGCGTCTCGCTGCCGAGTGCGGCTACGAGTGCGATACCGCCGGAGCCAGTGATCTGGACATCCCGCTCATGGGCATCGAACGGCGACACCGGGATGCCAGTCAATGCCCAGATGTCGTTGAAATTGACCTCGCTGGTCAGCATGTAGAGCAAGGCTTCGTTCGGCGCTGGCTCGGGCACCGCCACGATCAGTTCACGCTCATGGCTGGCGGGCGGGCCGAAGCGTGGCGCGCCGGTCTCCGCATCGCGGGCGATGCCGAAAGCGTATTGCCACTCCGGGATGCGCGTGACGCCGGGGTAGAATGGCGCGCCGACGGGGAGCAATTCGCCCGCCGCCTCAAGCGCTTTCCCGCGAGGTTCGTGCTCTTCATCCAGCCACACGCCGTCGCGCCGGACAGGCAGCGGCGGGCTGACCTTGTCCATGAATTGCCGGATGCCGGTCTTGCCGCCTTCGGGATCGATGATCGCCTCGGCGAACAGCGCCGCCTCGCGCGCGAGGCCCGCGCTCATGCCATGTTCGAGGCCAGTGCGCACCGCTTGCAGCGCGCGCTTGCCCGCGGTGCTGCGACCAGCCCAGTCGAGCTGGCGCTGGATCCGCTTCAGGAAATCATCGGCCAACACTGCGTCGAGATCGACCGAGGAGGCCGTCTCCCACGCCTTGGTCGCCGCCTGCCGCGCGGCATAGGCCGCACCGAGCGGGCTGCTTTCGCCGTCTTTCACAAAGGCTCGCACCGCCGCGTGGGCAGCGCTCAGCGCGTCCTGTGCCCCGTCCACCAAAGTATCGACCAGGCCGATCGTGCTGGCCGCCGCCGCGTCGATGCTGCGCCCGCCCAGGATCAAATCGAGTGCATCGCGCACGCCCTCCGCACCATTCCGGTCGGCGAGCAAACGCGGCAGACGCTGTGTCCCGCCATAACCGGGCAACAGGCGAAGGCGGATCTCCGGCTGGCCGAAACGCGCGGTCGGCTCGGCGATGCGATAATGGCACGCCAGCGCGAATTCCATCCCGCCGCCCAGCGCCACGCCCTGCACCGCGGCGATGCACGGCTTGCCCATCGTCTCGATCTTGCGAAAGGCGAGCTGCGCATTGTTTGGCAGTACCATCGCTTCGTCGAGCGTGTGGATTTCCTCCAGCATCTGGCGAATGTCGGCGCCCGCGACGAACGACGCGGTGCCCTGCCCGGTGAACACCACCGCCACGACATCGTCCTTGCGCGCGAGTTGATCGACCACGACGACCAGCTCATCGATCGCGCGTTCGTTGAGCGCGTTGACCGGGGGGTTGGTGACGGTGACCGTCGCGACGCGCTTGCCCGGCGCGACATTGTTGTACTGGACGAGGAAATAGCGGTTGCGCTCGAACAGCGATTGCTCCTCGCTCAAGCGCTGCTTGCGTTGCCAGTCGTCGATCGCGGTTTTGAGTTCGCTCAGCGCCTCGGGGTTGCGCAGCGTCGTCACGTCGCCAACATCGCCGCCTTCCACCAGCGCGCGCACCATGCGGCGCATATACTTGCCCGAGCGCGTTTCGGGGAATTGCGAGACTTCGATAAAATCGGCGGGCACCGCGACCGCGCCTTTCTCGCTGCGCACCAGATCGAACAGGCGGCGTTTGTCGTCGATCGTCAGCTTGCGACCCGCCACCGGCACGACGAAGGCGAGCGGGGTCAGCCCCTTCTCGCGATGCGGCGCGCCAACCACCAGGACGTTGCCGACCGGCGAATCCGGGTCGAGCGCCTTGTCGCGCAGCACCGCGCCCTCGATCTCCTCGGTGCCCATGCGGTGGCCCGAGACGTTGATGACGTCGTCGCTGCGCCCGTGGAGCGAGAACGACCCGTCATCGTGCGCGATCGCGAAATCGCCCTGGGTATAGGCCCAGCTGCCGCGCCAGCGCTTCCAATAGCCCTCCGCCCAGCGCGCGGAATCGCCGCGCCATTCGGCGGCGACGCTGCCGTTCGTTACGTGGAAGCGATCGACATCGCCCCAGATCGTGCGGGCGAGATAGGGGTAAGGCGCGGCCATGACGATCTCGCCTTTCTCGCCCTTTTTCGCGCGCCGCCACGGCACGCCCGCATCCCCGTCGCGCACGAACGGCGTCGCGTCACCACTCGCTTCCTCATCCTCGACCCACACATCGCCGACGATCCACGGCAGCGGATAGGCATGGGCATCGGGCTTCAGCGGGAAATCGCGATTGCCGTAGAAATGCGTCCACGCGATCCCGCCATGCTCGGTCGCCCAATAGCTGTTGATGTATTGCGGCACGACATGCTGCATCCCGAACGCCTGCACGGAAGGGCTGGTCGGCTCCGCGCAAAAGGTCGCGACGCGCAACCGCCCCATGTCATAGCGCTGCAGATCGGCAAGGTTCGACGGGTCCGACATCACCGATTTGAGGAAGGTGACGCCCGCCTTGAAGATGGTGACATTATGCCGTTCGATCATCGAGGCGAAGCGCCCGGCGTGCGGGAAGACCGGCGACCCTTCCGACACCACGCTGGTCACCCGCGTCATCAATGGTGCGCAGATCAGATAGCTCTGCCCGGTGATCCAGCCCGGATCGGCGACGACGAACAGCGTGTCGCCGGGGCGCGCGTCGAACGCCACCGCCATCGTCTCGGCGACGCCCGCGGCATAGCCGTGCGCGTGAACGATGCCCTTGGGCTTTCCGGTCGAGCCCGAGGTATAGATGAAGAACATCGGGTAATCTGCATCGACCGGCAACGGCTTGGACGACGCCCAGATCGCGCGGACGAAGTCGGCATCGGGCAGTGCGAGCAACTCCGCCTCGTTCGCGACCGCGAACCCTGCGTCACCCGCCTTGGCAAGCAAGGTCGCCAGCGCCGCATCGGTCAGATCGTGGCTCCATCGGTCGCGCTCCTCGCGCCAGATCACGTCGGGCTGCGCGGTGTGGCGCACGACGATCACCGTCTCGACGCGCGGCGGCAGCGTGACGAGGCTGGAGGCGATGGCGATGCGGACGCGCGCGGCATCCGCACTGCTGATGCGGCCTTCATTGCCGAGCGTGATCAGCGCGCGCCCGACGCCGCGCATCACGTCGGAGCGTTCGACCGACACTTCGCCCGCCAACGTCGCCTTGACGGTGTCGAGGATCGTCGTGGTTTCGGCCTCTGCCAGTTCGAGGTCGGTCTCGGCGAGGATCGCGAGCGCAGTCGCCACCGGCACATAATTGTCGAGCGCCGGGTCGGTATAGGCGTTCTTGAACGCAGCGACCTGCGCATTGCGATAGCTGCCGTCGGAGGTGACGATGACGCGCGCACCGGCGTCGCAAATCCGGTCTGACAGCGTCTTGTCGCTGAACCCGCCGAACACGGCGGTGTAGACGATGCCCAGCCGCTTCGCTGCTTCGGTCCAGTAAATCTGCGGCACGATGCTCGGCATGTTGAGCGCGATGCGGTCGCCCGCCTTCAGCCCAAGCGCCTCCAGCGCCAGCGCGCATTTGGCGACCTCCAGCAGCAACTGCTTGCGCGACACGTGAAAGCAATCGACCGGCGCGCCCTGACCGCCTGCAGCCGACATGTCCCACCGGTCGCCTTCAAAGATCAGCGCGGTTTCATCGCCGTGGCCGCTCAGCACATGGCGGTCGACCTCGCTGAAACAGGCATTGGTGCGCCCGCCGACGAACCAGCGCCAATGCGGCGGCTGCGATCCGTCGAACGCCTGCGACCAGGGGGTGAAATCGGTGGGCAGGTCAGGGCTGATCGCCGCGCCGCTCGCCGCGTCCCAGCCGGACCAGCGGCCATCTTCGCCCCGCGCGAGCCACGCGCCCGAGGCGCCGACATCCGCGACGAACCAATGCATCGCACGGCCGGCAATCTCACCATGAAAAGCGCCCGGGTCGGCCAGCACTGCCGCGCGCATTGCATCCCAATCGCTGCGGGTGCGGACGGGGTTATACGCCGGGGACACGTCAGCCGCGGTGACAGGCGCTTCCCCCATGGCGAATCATCCCCTCTGGTATATTTTGCGAGCATTGAGCCTTAATCTGGATCGATAAGCAACTGCGCGGCCCCACGGCGGCCGGCGGAGCCCGGCGCGATTCCGCGATTCGTACCGATTCCGTAACGGCGGATCAGAGGTTCGCGCGGTCCAGCAGATCGGCCAGCAGGCGGTTGGGGAAACGCCGTTTCTGCGTGATCGCGTAAAATGTCTCGGTCAGGTTCGGCACGCGGCAATGCTCGACTAGCACCCCCGACTGGAGTTCGTCGAACACGACGATGGGGGGCACCAGCGTGACGCCCTCGCGTTCGCGCGCCAGCAAACGCAGCATCGCCATGTCGTCGACCTCGGCCAGGATGATCGGCCGGATGCCCGCCAGATCGAGCACATGATCGAACCCGACGCGAATGTCGCTGTCCAGGCTCGGCAACAGGATCGGTTCGTGACGCAGATCGTCGGGAAAGCGGAAGGCGCGTTTGCCGGGGCGGGGCCGACCGACCAGGCTGACGGGCTGCTGATCGAGCAGATGGTTGCGGAACGACGCCCGCGCATCGCGCGGCGCGGCGCTGTTCGACAGGACCACGTCGATCGTATGCGCCTCCAGTTGCGCCAGCAGGTCGCGGATCGTGCCCGACCGCACGATCAGTTCGACATCGGCGCGACCGACCAGCGGGCGCAGGAACTGAATCTGGAAGTTGCGCGATAGCGTGGTGAGCGCGCCGACCCGCAGAATCTGGCGGTCGGCCACCGGGCGTCCCTCCAGCGTGCTGAGCATTTCGTCGCCCGCCTGGAACACCGTGTCGGCATAATCGAGCGCGATCTGGCCCGCCTCGGTCAGCACCAGTTTCTTGCCGACGCGATCGAACAGCGCATGGCCGATCTGGTGTTCAAGCTTTTGAATTTGCACCGACAAAGCCGATTGCGAGAGGTTCAGCCGTTCCGCCGCGCGGGTGAGGCTGGACTCGTGCGCGACCGCCCAGAAATAGCGGAGATGGTTGAAGTTGAGCTGCTTCACTTCGTTCTATAAAACAGAACGATAGCGTAAAGACAATGAATTTTATCTGATCAAATCGCCGGCGTAATGGACCGTCCCCAAGCGCACTTTCGCGCATTCGGGATATGCCGATGCCATTCGACCTGCTGCCCTTTGTCGCACCACTCGCGCTTCTGCTGAGTGCTGTCCTGGCCTTCGTCGCGCCGCAGAACCGCGCGCGGACCGCCGCGCGACTGGCGGAGGCAGCGGCGGCGCTCGCGATCATCATCGCCGGGATTTCCGCCGTCGTGCTGCTCACGCATGGGCCGGTCGACACGCGCGTGATCGGGTGGGGTGGCAATGGTTTCGCCGCGCGGCTCGACGCGGTGAGCGTCACGCTTGGGCTGCTCGTGTCGTTCGTCGGGTGGATCGTGGTGCGCTATTCCGCCACCTATCTCGACGGCGAGCCGCGCCACAACGCCTTCACCGGCTGGCTGTGCGTGACGCTGGCGTCGGTGCTGCTGCTGGTGCTGTCGGGCAATCTGATCGAGCTGGTGCTGGCTTGGATCGCGACGAGCCTGGGCCTGCACCGCCTGCTGCTGTTCTACCCCGACCGTGTTGCGGCTCAACGCGCAGCACGCAAGAAATTCGTCACGGCGCGGGCGGCGGATGCGGCGCTGATCGGCGCGGCGCTGCTGCTCGGCCTGGCGTACCAGACGACCAGCATCGCCGCGATCCTGTCGGCGGCGCGCGGCGGCGAAGGGGGCGGCCTCGCGGTCGCTGCAGCCGGATTGCTGGCGATCGCGGCCTTGCTCAAATCGGCGCAGTTCCCACTGCATGGCTGGCTGACCGAAGTAATGGAGGCGCCGACCCCCGTGTCCGCGCTGCTGCACGCCGGGGTGATCAATGCCGGCGGTTTCATCCTGATCCGCTTTGCCGACGTGATGCTTCTCGCGCCCGGCGTGCTCGCAGTGCTGGTGATGATCGGCGGGTTTACCGCACTGTTCGGCGGGCTGGTGATGCTGACGCAGCCCGCGGTGAAGACCTCGCTCGCCTGGTCGACCGTCGCGCAGATGGGCTTCATGATCATGCAATGCGGACTGGCGCTGTTCCCGCTCGCGCTGCTGCACATCGTCGCGCATTCGCTCTACAAGGCGCACAGCTTCCTCGCCTCGGGCGGCGCTGTCGAGCGGATCGCGCTGGCGCGGCGGCCGGGCCCGGTTGCGATCCCCGACGCGAAGGCGGTGGGCCGGGCGTTCCTGGTCGCGCTCGGCATCTATGGCGCGATCGGCGCGGCATTCGGTTTCCATCACCAATCGCCGCAAGGTGCGGCGCTCGGCGCGATCCTGATCTTCGGCATCGCCTATCTGTTCGCACAGGGCTTTGCCGATGCCGCACCGCGCGCACTCACCCGCCGCGTGGCGGTTTATGCGGTTGCCGCGTCGGTCGGTTATTTCGCGCTGCACGCCATCGCGCTCGCGCTGACCGCCGGAACGCTACCCGCGACGCCGATGCCGGGGCCGCTCGAATGGGCGCTGATGGTGCTCGCCGTGCTGAGCTTCGCGCTGGTCGCGGTGGCGCAGGCGATGTTCCCTTTGTGGGCGTACCACCCGGCGGCTGCGGGATTGCGCGTGCATCTGTCCAACGGCCTGTACGCCAACGCCTTGTTCGATCGGATGCTCGGCGGCTGGGCGCTTCGGTCGGTGCGGAAAATGGAAAAGGAGGAGAGGTCGGTGTCGGGCGGGGTCGAACAGCAATACGTGGATCCGCAAACGCTGGCAGCGGCAGCCGATGCGGCGGCCAATGCCATCCCGCCGGTGTGGCCGCTCGCGTCGAGCGTCGCGGTAAACCCCTATTTCGGGCAGACCGACCGCACGCTGGCGGAGACCGGTGCACTGCTCGCGCGGGTGGCGGGTGCGCCGATCACGATGCCGCGCGACTGGTATCGTGAGCGGATCGCCAGCGGCACGGTGAGCGACGACGATCTTGCGGCGGCGCTTGCGGCAGCACCTGAACTCCACCGGCCCGCCTCGGTCGCGGCACTAAAGGCTGCCGCACAGCGCCCCAGCGCCCCGATCGCGATGGTCCCGACGATTGCCGATCTGGCGGCAAAGGTATCGGGCGTCGATTGGCCGGGCATCATCGCCGAACGCTTCGGCGCCTGGGCAGCGGCCTATTTCGATGAGGGGCAGGCGCTTTGGGCCGCACCGAAATGCCGGAGTGCCTATGCCGCGTGGCAGGCAGTTGCGACGCACGACCTGACGCCCGAGATCGCGGGTCTGACCGACTTCGCCAGCTTCGTGGCCGACGCGCCGGAGGCGGCGGAGAATGCTCTCGCCCGCGCCGCTGATCGCCTGGCGCTGCCGCGCGATGCCGCGAGGACCTATTTCCACGGCCTGCTGATCACGCTTGGCGGATGGGCGCAGTATGCCCGCTACAAGCGCTGGCAAGCGCAACTGGCGGGCGCGGACGACGCCACGATCACCGATTTCCTGGCGATCCGGCTGGTATCGGAAGAGGCGCTGTTCGCGCAGTATGCGCCGCTGATCGCGGAAGCGTGGGACGACGCGCGCCTTGCGCACGCGCAGCCCGTCACGCCGAGCGCGGATGCGGCGGTCGACGCGATCCTGCAGGAAGCGTGCGAACGCGGCGCACAGCAGGAACTTGCCCGGACCCTGTCCGCCGCCCATCCCCTTGCCGACCCCACACCGCCGATCCTGCAAGCCGCCTTCTGCATCGACGTTCGATCGGAAGTGTTCCGGCGGGCGCTGGAATCGGTCCATCCGGGCGTGCAGACGCTGGGCTTCGCCGGCTTCTTCGGCCTCACGGCGTCACATCGCCGCTTCGCATCGGACGTGGCGGAGCATCGCCTCCCCGTGCTGCTCAACCCCGGCCTGACCTCGCACGCGGGCGGCGCGACCGATGCCGACACGATGGCGCGCTACAAGGCGCGGGCAACGCGGGCGTGGGGTCGCTTCAAGCTGGCGGCGGTATCCTCCTTCGCCTTTGTCGAGGCGGCCGGGCCGGTCTATATCGGCAAGCTGTTGCGCGATGCACTGGCGCGGCATCCCAATGCCGTACCGAACGATCCCGCGCCGCAGCCCGATACCCCGCTGGACGACGCGACCAAGGTCGGCATGGCGGCGTCGGTCCTGCGCGCCATGTCGCTGACGCGCGATTTCGCGCCGCTGGTGCTGCTGGTCGGGCATGGCGCCAACGTCGTGAACAATCCGCACGCCAGCGGCCTGCACTGCGGCGCATGCGGCGGTTACTCGGGCGAGGTGAACGCCCGGCTGCTCGCCGGATTGCTCAACGATCCCGCCGTCCGCGAAGGGTTGCGCGCCCTGGGCATCGTGATCCCGGGCAGCACGCTGTTCCTGGCGGCGCTGCACGACACGACCACCGACACGGTATTGATCTATGCGGGCGATCACCCCTCGCCCGCGCACCGCGCCGACGTCATCCGAGCGCGCGGCTTCCTGGCGGACGCTGGCGCCCTGACGCGCGGCGAGCGCGCCTTGCGGCTGCCGCGCGCGCTGAGCGAGAGTAACGTTGCCCGGCGCAGCCGCGACTGGGCGGAAACGCGGCCGGAATGGGCGCTGGCCGGGTGCAAGGCGTTCATCGCCGCGCCGCGCAGCCGGACCACGGGCAAGTCGCTGCACGGCCGCGCCTTTCTGCACGATTACACTTGGCAGGACGATGCGGGCTTCGGCGTGCTCGAGCTGATCATGACCGCCCCGGTCGTCGTCGCGAGTTGGATCAGCCTGCAATATTACGGATCGAGCGTTGCGCCCGATCTGTTCGGTGGCGGCAACAAATTGCTGCACAACGTCGTCGGCGGGATCGGCGTGGTCGAGGGCAATGGCGGCACGCTGCGCGCCGGTCTGCCGTGGCAATCGGTGTATGACGGCAAGGACCTGGCGCATGAACCGTTGCGGCTGAGCGTCTGCATCGAAGCCCCGCGCGAGGCGATGTCGGCGATCCTGGAGCGGCATCCGGGCGTGCGCGCGCTGTTCGACAATCGCTGGCTCCATCTCTTTGCGCTGGACGATGCCGGGCAAATGGCGTGGCGCTACACCGGCGATCTGGCGTGGGAAGCGGTCGGCGCAGCAGCGCCGACCACCGCCGAAGCGCGCGACGCGCTGGTTCAGTCGTGATGCTGCCGCTGCCGCACAGCACGCTGCGCGCCGAGCCCGAGTTGATGCTCGCACTCACGCAAGCGCGGATCACCTGGGTGCTCGATCACCCGCACACGAGCGGGTGGGTCAAGGACGCCTTGCGCGGGGCCGAGGGGATCGATCCGGTCACGCTGCAAAACGATGTCGAGATGATCCGGCATCTGCTGCTGCCGCGCTGTCAGGCGCAGATCGATCTTGCAATGGGCAAGGTACTGGTCGAGTAAGCCGCCCGTGCGTCAGGCGGTGCCGGTGAGCGCCAATATTGCCTGCGCCTGTTTCAGATGCGGCAGATCGGTCATCCGCCCGTCGATCGCGACGGTGCCCGCGCCGGGTGCATCGGCAAAGGCCGCCACCACGCGGCGCGCGTGCGCGATTTCCTCCGCCGAGGGCAAGAAGCTTTCGTTGATAACCGCGACTTGCGCCGGGTGGATGGCGAGGCGTCCGGTAAAGCCCTCGGCCCGCGCCGCGCGTGACGTGTCGCGCAAGCCCGCCTCGTTGCGGAAATCGACGTAAAGCGTGTCGATCGCCTGCACCCCCGCCGCCTTCGCGCCCAGCAAGGTGAGCGAGCGCACCAGCCGATAGGTCAGCGCCCATCCACCAGCGGGATCCTGATTGGTGCTGGCGCCGAGCGCGGTCGACAAATCCTCCGCTCCCCAGGTCAACCCCAGCAACCGATCGAGCTTCGCGCCTGCATAATCGCCGAGCGTAAAGGGCGCAGCGGCAGTTTCGCTGGCAACCGGCACGATCCGGATTGCACCTGCAGTGACACCCGCCTGCGCCTCCAGCGCATCGAGATAGTGCGACACCCGCAGGATGTCGGCCGGGCCAGTGCATTTCGGCAGCATGATTCCGTCAGGAGCAGCAGCCACCACCGCCGCCAGATCGCCTAGCGCCAGACCGCTGTCGAGCGGGTTGATGCGCACCCAAAGCTGGCTCGTGCGCGCGTCTTTCGGACGCTCGCGCAGGAACGCCGCGACCAGATTTCGCGCACGCGGCTTATTCTCCGCCGCAACCGAATCCTCGAGATCGAGGATCAGCGCATCTGCGCCGGTCGCATCCGCCTTGCCCAGCTTCTTTTCGCTGTCGCCGGGGATGAACAGCCAGGACCGCAGCACGCTCATGCCGGTTTCTTCCGCTGCAACCCGCTGCGCTTGCACGTGGCGACCAGTTCGCCGCGCTGGTTATAGGCGCGGTGGATGAAGGTCACGATCCCGGCATTGGGTCGCGATTTGGATTCGCGCAGATCGGCCACTTCGGTTTCGATCCGCAGCGTATCGCCGATGAACACGGGTGCTGGAAAGCGCACCTCGTCCCACCCCAGATTGGCGATGGCGGTGCCGAGCGTGGTGTCGCCGACCGACACGCCGACCATCAGCCCCAGCGTGAAGGTGGAATTGACGATGATCCGGCCATAATCGCTGCCCTTCATCGCCTCGGCATCGAGGTGCAGCGCCGCCGGATTGTGCGTCAGCGTCGAGAAGAGCAGATTGTCGGTCTCGGTCACGGTCCGGCGGATCGCATGGTCGAAGGTTTGCCCGACCGTCAATTCGTCGAACCAAAGTCCCGCCATGTCGTGTGTTCCTCAAATCAGACCGTGAAGCTTTCGCCGCACCCGCATTCCCCCTTGGCATTGGGGTTCGCGAAAACAAAGCCCGCCGCGAAATCGTCTTCGACCCAGTTCATCGTGCTGCCGATCAGGTACAGAATCGATCCGCCGTCAACGAACAGCGTGCCGCCGGGTGTGTCGATGCGTTCGTCGAAGGGCTTGGCTTCGCTGACATAATCGACCGAGTAAGCAAGGCCCGAGCACCCGCGGCGCGGGGTCGACAGCTTGACGCCGATCGCGTCCGCCGGGGCCTTTGCCATAAGGTCGGCAATCCGCGCCTCGGCCGAGGGCGTGAGGATGAGGGCTGCGGGACGGGTGCGGGTGGTGGTCGTCATCGGCTTCTCTTCCTTAAACTCCCCTCCCGCTTGCGGGAGGGGAATAATCACAGCATTCCCAACTCAAGCTTCGCATCGTCGGACATCTTGGCCGGGTCCCACGCCGGGTCCCACACCAGATTGACTTCGGACGATCCGATTCCCGGCACCGCGCCGACGCGCAATTCAACTTCGGTCGGCATCGTCTCGGCCACCGGGCAGTGCGGCGTGGTGAGCGTCATCGTAACGACGGCGTGGCCATCATTGGTGACATCGACGCCGTAGATCAGCCCGAGATCGTAAATGTTGACCGGGATTTCCGGGTCGTAAATCTCTTTCAACGCCGAAACGACCGCCTCGTACAACTCCCCACCCGGCTCGCCCGCGGGCTGCCCCTGCGGCTTTTGCGACAGGAAGCCGTCGAGATAATCGCGCTTGCGCTCGCGGACTTCCGCCACATCCTCCACGCGCGCGCGCGGCGGCTGTTCGACCGCGCTCACTTCCTCGATTTCGATCCGGTCGCTCATCCGAAAATCCCACTCATCCAAAAATTCTCGTCACTCGTTCTATGCCGCGCACCAGCGCATCCACATCGGCGGCACTGTTATAGACCCCGAAGCTCGCCCGCGCGGTCGCGTCGACGCCGAGATATTCCATCAGTGGCTGTGCGCAGTGATGCCCCGCACGCACCGCGACGTTGGCTTCGTCCAAGATGGTGCCGATGTCGTGCGGATGCACCCCCGCGATGCTGAAACTGACGATTCCGGCAGAATCCTCAGGGCCATAGAGCGTTACGGAGTTGATCCGGGACAACGCCTCGCGGGTCAATTCGACCAGCGCGGTCTCATGCGAGTGGATGCGATCGAGCCCGATGGCCTGAACATAATCGATCCCGGCCGCGAGCCCGAGCGCACCGACGATATGCGGCGTTCCCGCCTCGAACCGGCCCGGCGGCGGGGCATAGGTGGTCCCCGAAAAACTGACCTTGTCGATCATCGCGCCGCCGCCTTGATAGGGCGGCATCGCGTCGAGCAGATCCGGCCGCGCCCACAGCACGCCAATTCCGGTCGGGCCATAGAGTTTGTGCGCGGAAAAGACGTAGAAATCGCAATCGAGCGCGGGGACATCGACCGCCATACGCGGCACGGCCTGGCAGCCATCGAGCAGGATCTTCGCGCCGACGGAATGCGCGATGTCGGCGGCGCGGCGCCCGTCGAGCACCGAACCCAGCACGTTGGAGACATGCGCCAGCGCGACGAGCTTGTGCGCGGGCGTGATCATCGCCGCCATCGCATCAAGATCGATACGATGATCGGCAGTCAGCGGGATCACGTCGATGTGCGCGCCGACGCGCTCGGCCACCATCTGCCACGGCACGATGTTGCTGTGATGCTCGAGCTGGCTGAGCAGGATACGGTCGCCCGCCTTGAGCTGCGTCCCCGCCCAGCTTTCGGCGACCAGATTAATCCCCTCGGTCGCGCCGCGCACGAAGATGATTTCGTTCTCGGAGCCCGCGCCGATGAAGCGCGCGACGGTGCGCCGGGCAGCCTCGTATGCCAGCGTCATGTCGGCGGAGCGTTGGTACACGCCGCGATGCACGGTGGCGTAGGTCGTGTCATAGGCACGCGTGATCGCGTCGATTACGGCTTGCGGCTTCTGCGCGGTGGCGGCGGTATCAAGATACGCCCAGCCTGCCGGGATCGCGGGGAAATCGGCGCGGTGGTCGAGCGGCTGCGTCTCCCCTCCCTGGAAGGGAGGGGTGGGGGGTGGGTTGGTATGGGTGGCACGGTCCGGCTGCTCAACGGGCCGCCCCACCCCCAGCCCCTCCCTTCCAGGGAGGGGAGGACTGCCATCCGCGCTCACAACATCCGCTCCAACGCCGCCTGCGCCGCTGTATCGACGCGGTCGCGCTCGGCTTCGTCGGCAATCCCTTCGAACACCGATCCGATGAACGCACGCAGCAGCATTGCCTTGGCCTCGGCGGGGGCGATGCCACGCGAGGCGAGATAGAAGAGCGCATTCGCATCAAGCTCGCCGACCGTGGCGCCATGCGCGCATTTCACGTCGTCGGCATAGATTTCGAGCTCGGGCTTGGCATTGGCGGTCGCGGTGCGGCTAAGCAGCATCGCCTTTACCGATTGCGACGCGTCGGTCTTCTGCGCATGGCGCGCGACCGCGACCTTGCCGAGATACGACCCGGTCGCCCGCCCGCCGAGCACCGAACGCACCGTCTGGCTCGACGTGGCGTTGGGCGCGATGTGGTTGAGCGTGGTCACGATCTCGAGAGTCTGCTCGCCACCACCAAGCATCGCCGCGCCAAGCTCGAAATGCGCGCCTTCGTGGCACGTCACGTCGATCGTCACGCGACCGAGCTTGCCGCCGGTGTTGAGCACGTGGAACGTCGCGGTCGCGCCCTCGCCTAAGATCACCCGAAAATCACGGATCGCAACGGCATCGGTCGCCGCGTCCTGCACGATGACGCGGGCGATCGACTGGCCGGCGGGAACCTCGACCACCTCGGGCGCCGGGACGGGCCACACCGAAGCGACGGCGTCGAGGTCGCTATATCGCCACGCTTCGTCGCGGCGGGTAGGGAGAGCAAGGCTCACGCCGCCACCCCGGCATATCCCTCGCGCTCCAGCTCGAGCGCCAGTTCCGGCCCGCCCGAGCGCACGATCCGGCCGCCGGCCAGCACATGCACGAAATCGGGCGCGACATAATCGAGCAGGCGCTGATAGTGGGTGATCAGGATCACCGCCTTGTCGGGCTTGCGCATGATGCGGTTGATGCCGTCGCCGACCACGCGCAGCGCGTCGATGTCGAGCCCGGAGTCGGTTTCATCGAGGATAGCGAGTGCCGGATCGATGATGCCCATCTGCACCATCTCGTTGCGCTTCTTCTCGCCGCCTGAAAAGCCGACATTGACCGGGCGCTTGAGCATTTCCTGATCCATGCTCAGCGCATCGGCCTGCGCGCGGGCGAGTTTCAGGAACTCGGCGCCCGACAGCGGCTTCTCGTCGCGGCCACGGCGCTGCGAATTGAGCGACTCGCGCAGGAACTGCACGTTCGACACGCCGGGGATTTCGACCGGATATTGGAAGCCAAGGAACAGCCCAGCGGCGGCGCGCTCGTGCGGCGCTAGCGCGAGCAGGTCCTTGCCGTCGAATGCGACCGAGCCTGCGGTAACCTCATACCCCGGCCGCCCGCCGAGCACATAGCCCAGCGTCGATTTGCCAGCGCCATTCGGCCCCATGATCGCATGGACCTCGCCCGCATTCACGCTGAGCGAGAGGCCCTTGAGGATTTCCTTGCCGTCGATTTCGGCGTGGAGGTCGGTGATTTTAAGCATCAAGATTTCTTCCGGGTATGTTCGATAGCTTGCTTTGCGAAACCGAGATGATTGGCATCAAACTCTGCAACCGTAGGATACATGACCGGCACGCTCTTTAGTTTCAGCGCGACCGAGCGAAGATCGCTGCAACTTGCTATCACGCGCGGAGCGATTTTCTCCGGTGATCCGGGGCCGTCGGCAAACTTTGGCGCGGTCCTATCAATACAGGCGACGTAGTCTAACGTCGCCTTTTCAATATCTGCGAATGGGGGAGCGAACCCTTGGATTCGGCGGCGCAACCTGAAACTGCAAACGCAAAGGCCAAAGCGATCTTCGTAACCCAACCGTCACCCCGGGCTTGTGCGGGGGTCCACCGCGCCACGAAGGACATCCCTTGCGGCGCAGTGGACCCCGGCACAAGGCCGGGGTGACGGATGAAAGGAACCATCCTCACGACGCCTTCCCCGAGCATTGCCGCAGGTATTGCGTGCGGAAATAGGCCATCATGTCCTGCTCCGCCTGATCCAGCGCGCGCTGGTCGGCGAGGGCCTGGGTTCGATCATCAAGGCTTTCGGAGATGAGCGTCAGGCCCTGTTCGGTATCGACCTTGGCTTCCTTGGCGTGCAACACCCGCCGCCGCTCGGCTAGGGCCGCGCGGTCTGCAGCAATCGCGCGTTGCTCCTTATAAGACGCGAGCAGGAAATCGCTGTGCCGCGTGGTGGCCGCCGCAACCGTGTTGGTCACCGCCACGCGGTCGCATTTGGCGATCGACGCGACAAGGCTGTCGAAATCCATCGCTTCCGAAGCAGGTACGGCCATCAGGGCAAGGGCTGCGATCACCCGACGCTCCCCTCGAGCGAAATCCCCAGCAATTTCTGCGCCTCGACCGCGAATTCCATCGGCAATTGCTGCAGCACTTCCTTGGCAAAGCCGTTGACGATCAGCGCCACCGCGCTCTCCGAATCCAGCCCGCGCTGCATCGCGTAGAACATCTGGTCGTCGCTGATCTTCGACGTGGTCGCCTCATGCTCGATCTGCGCGCTAGGATTGCGCACTTCGATGTACGGCACGGTATGCGCGCCGCATTGGTCGCCGAGCAGCAGCGAATCGCACTGTGTAAAGTTGCGCACGCCCTCCGCGCCCGGTGCCACGCGCACCAGCCCGCGATAGGTGTTGTCGCTGCGCCCGGCCGAAATCCCCTTCGACACGATCGTCGAACGGCTGCCCTTGCCGTTGTGGATCATCTTGGTGCCGGTATCGGCCTGCTGACGGTTATTGGTGACGGCGACCGAATAGAATTCGCCGACGCTGTTTTCGCCGTTCAGGATGCAGGACGGATATTTCCACGTGATCGCGCTGCCGGTCTCGACCTGCGTCCAACTGACCTTGCTGTTCTTGCCTTGGCAGAGCGCGCGCTTGGTGACGAAATTATAGATCCCGCCCTTGCCGTTCTCGTCGCCGGGATACCAATTCTGCACGGTCGAATATTTGATCTCGGCATCGTCCAGCGCGACCAGCTCGACCACGGCGGCATGAAGCTGGTTCTCGTCGCGCATCGGCGCGGTGCAGCCTTCGAGGTACGACACGTACGCGCCCTTGTCGGCGACGATCAGCGTACGCTCGAACTGGCCGGTATTTTCGGCATTGATGCGGAAATAGGTGCTGAGGTCCATCGGGCAGCGCACGCCCTCCGGGATATAAACAAAGGTCCCGTCGCTGAAGACCGCGCAATTCAGCGCCGCAAAGTAATTGTCATGCTGCGGCACGACCTTGCCGAGCCACTTGCGCACCAGATCGGGATATTCCTTGATCGCCTCGGAAATGCTGCGGAAAATGACGCCCGCGCTTTCCAGCTCCTTGCGGAAGGTGGTCGCGACCGACACGGAATCGAACACCGCATCCACGGCGACGCGACGCTTGGGCTGGCCGTCCTCGCCGAGTTCCTCGACGCCCGCAAGCATCTTCTGCTCGGCGATCGGAATACCGAGCTTCTCATACACGCGCAGGATCTCGGGATCGACCTCGTCGAGCGAACCAAGCTTCGGCTTGGCCTTGGGCTCGGCGTAATAATAGGCGTCCTGATAGTCGATCGGGTCCATCTGGAGCTTGGCCCAATCGGGCGTCTCCATCGTCAGCCACAGGCGATACGCCTTCAGCCGCCAGTCAAGCATCCATTCCGGCTCGCCCTTCTTGGCGGAGATGAAACGGACGGTATCCTCGCTCAGCCCCTTGGGCGCGAATTCCTGTTCGATGTCGGAATGGAAGCCCCATTCATACGACTTGTTCGCTGCCTCATAGGCTTCAGCATTCTTGAGGTCTTCCATCATGCAGGTATCCTAGACAGGCTGGCGAGCGAGACGCCGCCAAGCGCACCGCGCACAGCCCCGTTCACGACGTTCCAATGCGGCTTCACCCGGCAATCGCCCTCCAGCGCGCAATCGTGGCGCCCTTCATCGACACAGGTGGTGAGCGCAATCGGCCCCTCGACCGCTTCGATGATATCGGCGAGCGAAATCGCGGCGGCCGGGCGCGACAGGCGAAAGCCACCGCCAGTGCCGCGCGTGCTTTCGATCAGCCCGCCCGCCGACAAACGGCTGACCAGTTTCTGCACCGTCGGCAGCGGCAGGCCGGTTTCCTCGGCCAGCGTCGTCGCGTTCAACCGGCACGACGATCCGCAATGCCGCGCGGCGGCGGACATCATCACGACGGCATAGTCGGCAAGGCTGGAAAGACGCATGGAATCCAATCGGAGCAGATCAGTCCGATTGCAAATGGCCCTCCCGGCGAGTTGGGTCAAGCCCCTTGCCTCCGCACCGCATGTCGAACGGCTTTGACCTGGATCGGCGGCGGTGCCATCAGCGCGCGCGATGCTGTTCTCGCTCCTCCGCCCTGCCCTGTTTGCGCTCGATGCGGAGCGTGCGCATGGGCTGACGATCGCTCTGCTCGGGCTGGCACCGCTGCCCGCACCCCGGAGCACACCCGTCAGCTTGCAGACGACCGTCGCGGGCCTCGATTTCGCCAATCCGGTCGGGCTGGCGGCAGGGGTCGACAAGGATGGCCGCGCGATCGATGGCTTCTTCGCGCTCGGTTTCGGCAGCGTCGAGATCGGCACGCTCACGCCCCTGCCCCAGGGCGGCAATGCCAAGCCTCGACTGTTCCGGCTGGTCGAGGACAAGGCCGTCATCAACCGCATGGGTTTCAACAATGGCGGCCTCGCGGCGGCGTTGCCCCGCGCCGATCGGCGCCGGTTTGGCGGGGTGCTCGGGGTCAATGTCGGTGCGAACAAAGACACGACCGATCGTATTGCCGACTATCGCACCGGAGTGCTCCACGCTTCGGACGTCGCGGACTATGTCACGATCAACATAAGCTCCCCCAACACGCCCGGGTTGCGCGACTTGCAGCATGGCAGCGACCTGATTGACTTGCTTGCGGCGTGTGACGAGGCCCGAATGGGCGGATCTCGGACCCCGCTTTTCCTGAAGGTCGCGCCCGATCTCGATGCCGCAGCGATCGACGCCATCGCCCGCGCCGCGGCCGATCACCATATCGACGCGCTGATCGTCAGCAACACGACCATTTCGCGCCCCGCTTTGCGCTCCCCCAATGCCGGGGAAAGCGGCGGCCTGTCGGGCGCGCCGCTTGCCGCGCTCGCGCGCCAGCGGCTCACCGATTTCCGCGCAGCCACCGGGGGCGCTATCCCGCTGATCTCGGTCGGCGGGATCGATGGCGCGGCGGAAGCCTATGCCCGCATTCGGAGTGGCGCCAGCCTGGTGCAGCTCTACACGGCGTTGGTCTATCGCGGGCCGGGTCTCGCGCGGACGATCGCCAGGGGGCTGGCCGAACTGCTGGAGCGCGACGGCTTCGCCACGGTCGCCGAGGCGGTCGGCACCGGTTGACGTAGCGGCCCCGACCGTTACCGTTCCGGCATATGAACAAGCTGCTCCTGGCCCTCCCCCTGCTTTTCCTCGCGCCGACGCTGGCGGAGGCGAAGCGCACACCGCCCAAGGCGACCGCAAGCCAGGGCATGATCAGCGCCGCCGATCCGCGCGCGGCGGCGGCCGGGGTGGAAATCCTGCGCAAGGGCGGCAGTGCGACCGACGCCGCGATCGCGACGATGCTCGCGCTGAACGTCGTAGAGCCGCAAAGCAGCGGCATCGGCGGCGGCAGCTTCATGGTCTATCACGATGCGACGACCGGCAAGCTCGCCAGCTTCGACGGGCGCGAGCAGGCCCCGGCCGCCGCCGACCCGAAATGGTTCTACGGCCCCGACGGCAAGCCGCTCCCCGTCTTCACCGCGATTCCGGGCGGGCGGAGCGTCGGCGTCCCCGGCAACATCCGCATGATGGCGCTGGCGTACCAACGCTATGGGAAGCTGCCTTGGGCGACGCTGTTCGGCCCGGCGATCAAGCTCGCGCGCGACGGCTTCGCGGTCAGCCCACGGCTGCACGGCGGGATCGGCAATTACGGCACGCACATCGATCCGTGGGCGAAGGCGCATTTCTTCGGCCCCGATGGGAAGGCGGTCGCAACGGGCACGATCCTGAAGAATCCGGAGCAAGCTGCGCTGTTCAGCCTCATTGCGACCAAGGGCCCGAACGCCTTCTACACCGGCCCGGTCGCCGCGAAGATCGTCGCGACCGTCAACGGCGCGACCAAGAACCCGTCGAAGATGACGCTCGCCGATCTCGCAAGCTACCGCGCCAAGGAGCGCGCACCGGTGTGCGGGACGTACCGCGTCTACAAGATCTGCGGCATGGGTCCGCCGTCCTCGGGCGGCATCGCCGTGCTGATGATCCTCAAGCAGCTCGAACGCTTCGACATGGCGGCGCTGGGCAAGGATTCGCCGGTCGCGTGGCATTTGTTCGCCGAAAGCTCGCGCCTCGCTTATGCCGATCGCGATCTGTACCTCGGCGATCCCGATCATGTGACGGTGCCCGTGAAGGGCCTGCTCGACCCCGCCTATCTCGCATCGCGATCCGCGCTGATTTCGACCGATCGCAGCATGACCACGATCACGCCGGGAACACCCCCCGGTGCCCCGGCCCGCACCCCCGCCCCCAATGCCGATGTGCCGGGTACGACCGATCTGGTCGCGGTCGATTCGCGCGGCAATGTGGCGGAGGTCACCACCACGATCGAAAGCTCGTTCGGGTCCGGCCTGTCGGTCGACGGCACGATGCTCAACAATCAGCTGACCGATTTCGATTTCGTGCCCGACAAGGGCGGCTATCTTGTTGCCAACCGGGTCGAGGGCGGCAAGCGACCGCGCAGCTCGATGTCGCCGACGATCGTCTACGGCCCGGACGGCAAAGTCCGCATCGCGATAGGTGCGGCGGGCGGGTCGACCATCATCGCGCAGGTCGCAAAGGCGCTGGTCGGCGTACTCGACTGGAAACTGTCGGCGCAGGATGCGATCGGCCTCGGCCTGCTTTACGCGCCGAAGCGCAACGCCATCGCCGAGAAAGGCACGCAACTCGACGCGATGATGCCTGCGCTGCAAGCCTTGGGCGAACAGATCGTCAGCGCGCCGCTGGGCCTCAAGGCCAATGCGATCGAGCGCGTCAACGGCCAGTGGGTCGGCGCGGCCGATCCGCGCAGCGAAGGCGTGGCGATCCGCCAGGATGGGCAGACGACGCAGATCGTCCGCTCGATCGCGATCCGCCCGCCCGAATGATTTCAACCGTAGCCGAAAACGGCACGTGCCTTCCCGGGAGAGACAGTTGACCAAGTCCGTTCGCATGCTCGAAGACTTTCCGAACCTCGTCGCGATGTTCCTCACGCGCGCGGCGGAGAAAGGCGACGCGCCGTTCCTGTGGCACAAGACGGGCGGCGCGTGGGTATCGCGCAGCTGGACGCAGACGGCGCGCGAGGTGGCGAGCATGGCCACCGCACTTAAGGCGATCGGCCTCGAACCCGGCGACCGCGTCATGCTCGTCAGCGAAAACCGCCCCGAATGGTGCATCGCCGATCTCGCGATCATGGCGGCGGGGTGCATTACCGTGCCGACCTACACCACCAATACCGAGCGCGACCACACCCACATCATCGAGAATTCGGGCGCGAAGGCGGTGATCGTCTCGACTGCGAAGCTCGCCAAGACGCTCCTGCCCGCCGCGATCCGCGCGAGCAGCGCGAAGATCGTGATCGGCATCGAGGATTTGCGCGCGACGCAATCGGGTGCGCTCGAATTCCATCAATGGAACACGCTGATCGCCGATCATCCCGCCGAGCCGTCGAGCATCGTCGCGACCGCGCAGCGCGGCGACACCGCCTGCATCATCTACACCAGCGGCACCGGCGGCGCACCGCGCGGGGTGATGCAGCATCACGGCGCGATCCTGCACAACGTCAACGGCTGCTGCACCGTCATTTCGGAAGATTTCGGCTGGGACGACGAGGTGTTCCTGTCGTTCCTGCCGCTCAGCCACGCCTATGAACATACCGGCGGGCAATTCTTCCCGATCGGGCTTGGCGCACAAATCTATTACAGCGAGGGCCTCGACAAGCTCGCCAGCAATATGGAGGAAGTGCGCCCGACGCTGATGGTGGTCGTGCCGCGCCTGTTCGAAGTGCTGCGCACGCGCATTTCCAAGGCGGTCGAGAAACAGGGCAAGCTCTCGCGCTTCCTGCTCGCCCGCGCGCAGACGCTGGGGGCGAAGAAGGCCGCCGGCACCGACGGCCTGCTCGACAAGCCGATGGACTTGCTGCTGGGCGCGACGCTCCGGCCCAAGGTCGGCAAACGCTTTGGCGGGCGGATCAAGGCGCTGGTCGCCGGTGGCGCGCCGCTGACGCCTGAGATCGGCACTTTCTTCGAAGCGATCGGCGTCACCGTACTGCAAGGCTATGGCCAGACCGAGGCGGCGCCCGTCATCTCCTGCAACCGCCCCAAGGTCGGGTTGAAGATGGACACGGTCGGGCCGCCGCTCGCCGACACCGAAGTGCAGATCGCCGAGGATGGCGAAATCCTGGTCCGCGGCGAACTCGTCATGAAAGGCTATTGGCGCAACGAAGCCGAGACGGCACGCGTGCTGAAGAACGGATGGCTGCACACCGGCGACATCGGCCTGATCGACACGGCCGGCCGCATCAAGATCACCGATCGCAAGAAAGACATCATCGTCAACGACAAGGGCGAGAATGTCGCGCCGCAAAAGGTCGAGGGGATGCTGACCCTCCAGCCCGAGATCGCGCAGGCGATGATCTTCGGCGACCGGCGGCCCTATATGGTCGCGGTGCTGGTGCCCGATCCCGAATGGACGCAGGAATTCTGCGCCAAGAGCGGCGCGAGCTGCAATTTCAAGCAACTCGCCGAAAACCCCGACTATCGCGCCGCGCTCAACCACGCGGTCGAGCGCGTCAATGCCGATCTGTCGGTGACCGAGCGCATCCGCCGCTTCGTGCTGGCGGACGAACCGTTCGGCATCGACAATCAACAGCTGACCCCCTCGCTGAAGATCCGGCGGCATGTGCTGAAAGAGGTGTACGGCGCGCGGCTGGAGGCGCTGTACAAGGCGTAGCGGACCGCGTCGGCCCTGCCCGGAACCATTACCCCCGCGCACGATTGTACCCCGCGATAACGCACGGCGGAGCGGGCGATGACGCGGTCGATACTGGCATACCTCTTTCCGCGCAGGATCATCCAGTGGACCGGCCCGTTGGCGGCGACGGGCGTGGCGATGCTGGTCGTGGTGGTGATCGTGCTCGGCGCGGGTTGGGTGGACCTGTCCGCCTCAATTCCGCACCCGGCGGGGTGGGCGACGATCCTGCATGGCGTGTTCCGCCGATCCACCGCCTATCATTCGGCAAACTTCGTACCGCCCAAGGATTTCGGATCGCCGAGCCAGATTGCCAAGGGCGCTGGCTATTACGGCCGGGTCTGCGCGCGGTGCCACGGCGGGCCGGGCCTGGGTCAAAACCCGGTCGCCTTGTCGATGCGCCCGCGGCCGCAGTATCTCCCGCAGGAGGTTGCGGACTTCAAGCCGCGCGAGCTGTTCTGGATCGTCAAGCATGGCGTGAAATATTCGGCGATGCCGTCATGGCCGGTGCAGGATCGCGATGACGAAGTCTGGTCGGTGGTGTCCTTCCTGAAAGCGATGCCGAAGATGTCGACCGCGCAGTTTCGCACGCTTGCCTATGGCGATCCTGCCGCGCGCAATGCTGGTCCGCCACAGATGCAGGACGACCGTGCGCCGCTGAAGCCCTATACCCTCCCCAACAAGGACGCTCCGCCGCTCGAAAGCCTGTACGCCGCGCCTGCCGCAGGGTTTGACGATCTCGCGATGGGCGGGTCGCTGATTGCGAGTTGCGCCGGGTGCCACGGTGCCGATGGGGCCGGGCGCGGCACGGGCGCGGTGCCCAACATCGCCTTGCTGACCCCGGAATATCTGCGCACCGCGCTGCGCAAATATCGGTCCGGCGTGCGGCACAGCGGCTTCATGCAGACGGTCGCGGTGCAACTCACCGACCCGCAGATCGATGCGCTCGCCCGCTATTACGCCAGCCAGCCGAAGCGGCAGTCGCAGCCGGTTACGGCATCCGCAGCGCAGCTTGCGCTGGGCGCGCGCATCGCGACCGCGGGCGACGCGCGGCGCGGCGTCGGCGCGTGCACCAGCTGCCACGGTCAGGAAGGCGCCTCGCCAAAGGGCTTCTCCGCGCTGGACGGACAGTTTCCGACCTACCTCGCCGATCAGCTTCGCCTGTTCCGCGCGGGTATCCGCGGCCATGAGCCCGGCAACATGATGCGCGGGGCGGCGAGCCGATTGAGCGATGCCGAAATCGACGCCGTATCGCTTTACTACGGCGCACGCGCCCCCAGGAACCCGCAGCGGGCAGCGACTGTCGTTCACTGAACTGTGACGGGCGCGTCCAGCGCCATTCGCCGCCTTGAGTTAGCCGCCCCTTCTGCCATGATGTCCCCGCGCCGGGGACCGTGGCGCACTGGGGGGACGCGCCGGTGCCGAATCAAAAAACGCAGATCGTGGTTGTGGGCGGCGGTGCCGGGGGGCTGGAACTCGTTCGCAAACTCGGCGCGCGCTACGGGCGCAAGCGGCATGACATCATCCTGATCGACCGTAACCTGACGCATATCTGGAAACCGCTGCTGCACGAGGTCGCGGCCGGATCGCTCGACGCCAATCTCGACGAGGTCGGCTATGGCGGGCACGCGGTGCGCTGGGGCTATCGCTTCTTCAACGGCAGTATCGAGAGCATCGATCGCGTGGGCCGGACGATCACCACCGTGCCGATGCTCGACGAACGCGGCGACGAGATCATCGGGCGGCATACCATCCGCTACGACTATCTCGTCATGGCGATCGGCGGCATCTCGAACGATTTCGGCGTCCCCGGCGTGCGCGAACATGCGATGTTTCTGGAGGACCGCCCGCAGGCCGACCGTTTCCGCCAGAAATTGCTCAACGCCTGCCTGCGCACCAACCACGCCCACCAGACGGGTGATCCGTCGGCGCGCGTCCGCGTCAGCATCGTCGGCGGCGGCGCGACCGGCGTCGAGCTTGCCGCCGAACTTTACAATGCGGCCAAGGCGCTGCGGCATTACGGCCTCGAGGTGTTCGACGAGAGCAAGCTGGAAGTCTCGCTGATCGAGGCTGGCCCGCGCATCCTGCCCGCGCTCGATGAGACGCTCGCCGCGACCGCCAAGCATGAGCTCGAAAAGCTCGGCGTGCGCGTGCTCGACAACACGCAAGTCGTCCGGCTCGAGGACCGCGCGGTGCACACCGGCGACGGCGGCGTGATCGAGGCCGATCTTATCGTTTGGGCGGCGGGCGTGAAGGGCGCCGAGGAAATCAAGACGATGAGCGATTTGGAGCTCACCCGCGGCAACCAGATCGTCGTGCGCCCGACGCTGCAATCGGTGACCGACGAGCGCATCTACGCGCTGGGCGATTGCGCCTCCTGCCTGCTCCCCGGTCGCGACCGCCCGATCCCGCCGCGCGCGCAATCGGCGCACCAGATGGCGAGCCTAGTGTTCACCAATCTGGTCCGCGCCCAGGCCGGGGAGCCGCTCAAGGACTTCGTCTATCAGGACCACGGCTCGTTGGTGTCGCTCAGCCGCTTTTCGACCGTCGGCAGCCTGATGGGCAATCTCGTCGGCGGCCGGATGCGCGTCGAGGGCTGGGTCGCGCGGACGGTGTATATGTCGCTGTACCGCATGCACCTGATCGCGATCCACGGCTGGTGGCGCGGCGTCGCGCTGATCGTGATCGGGCATGTGAACCAGATCGTGCGGCCGAAACTGAAGCTGCATTGAGGGGGATCGCTAGCGTCCACGCCTTCTTCTCCCCTCCCTGGAAGGGAGGGTTTGGGGGTGGGTCGGCTCGCAAAGGTCGCTAACGCTTGCCAAAATCGCCTCCGCGACCCCGTCCGGATTATCGAGCACGTCGAAATTCCAGAACCTTATGACGCGCCAGCCGAGACTTTCTAGAAACGCCGTGCGGCGTCCGTCATAGTCTGAATCGATGTGTTGGCTACCGTCGAACTCGATGGCGAGCTTTGCTTCTCGACAGGCCAAATCGACGATGAATCGTCCAACGACAAGCTGGCGGGTGAAACGCGGCCTGAAGCACGAAATCCTTAGCCAGATCATTCGCTCCGCTTGCGTAGCATTGTTCCGCAACTCGCGCGCGCGGAGGGTCATTTCGGGGGCTATGCGCGCCATTTGCGACAAACTGCAGCTAGTATGCGCGGAGGGCAACCCACCCCCAGCCCCTCCCTTTCAGGGAGGGGAGGAAGAGCCGCGAGCCCGTCGCGGCAAAGCCGCGCCGTCAGGGCTCGCTGCGCGAACGCGCGCCCGCGAAATAGCTCCCGCTATTTCTTGGGTTCGCTCGCCGCGCTCGCCTTTGGAACGACCTCCAGCGTCCAATCCCGATCCGGCCGCAGATACTTCGCCGCCGTCTCCTGCAGCTCCGCCGCGGTCATGTTGGTGATGTCGCTGTACAGCCGCTTCAACGCCTCGATCCGCACCGGATCGTACACCGCGCCGTCGAGCTGGTTCATCCAGAACTGGTTGCCGGTCGATTGCCGCATGATCGATTGCTGCATCGGGCCGATCGTCCGCTTCAGCTCGTCATCGTCGATTGGCTTCGCGACCAGTTCGGCGGCGATTTCGCGCGAGAGTTTGAAGAACAACGGGATGTTCTCCGGCGCGACCTGGCCGATCGCCAGCATCCGCCCGCCGCTCGGCATGCCCGTAGGCCAGGAGCTGCTGACGTTGGGGCTGTAGCTCGCGCCTGCTTGCGAGCGCAGCCGATCAAACAGGCGGTCGCTGAAGATCGCCGCGAGCACATCGAGACGCCGCGATTCGGTGGCACCCTCGACGCCGCCGCCGGTCGGCCAGGCGATCACCGCCGCCGCCTGGTTGTCCGGGCCGTTGTGCGTCAGCACTACCGGCGTCGCGTTGTGCGCGGGGAAGCGCACCGGCGGCGGCACAAAATTGGCGGGCGCGGTGCGCGGCGGGATCGCGCCGAGCGTCTTCTGCACCGCCGCGATCGCGACATCAGCCTTGATGTCGCCGAACACCATCACCTCGACCGGGCCGGTCTTCAGCAGCGGCTCCCACAGCGCGCGGAACGAGTCCGGCGTGGTCGCCTCGATCGCCTTCAGGCTCGGCGTGCCCCAGCGCGGGTCGCCATCGTGCAGCAAGCGTTCGAGATCGCGGCTCAGCACGCCGGTCGGCGAGGAATCGAACGACGCATAGCCCGCTTGCGCCGCCACGCGCGTGCGATTGACCGGGGCCGGGTCCCAGCCCGGCGCAGTGATCGCCGCCGCGATCAGCCGCAACTGATCGGGCAGATCGGTCGGCGAGGTCAGCGCGTTGTAGGTGAACGCATCCTCATCGATCCCGAAATCAAGCCCGATCCGGCGGCCCTGCACCAGCGCCTCGATATCGCCTTGCTTGAGCGTACCGATGCCGCCTGCGGTCAGCGTGCCATCCGCTGCCCAGGCCGGAGTCTCGCGATCGGCGGGAAGCGCATTGTAGCCACCACCGAAGCGCACGCGGACATAGACGCGGCTGTCCTCCGACGTGGTCGGATAGATCAGCACGCGGATGCCGTTCGACAGATTATATTCCTGCATGTCGAATTCGCGGATCGGTGTGTTCGACACGATCGTGGCGGGCGGCCCGAGCTTGGGCAGCTTGGCGAAGGTGACGTTGGCCTGCGACGTGCGCTTGCCCGCCAGGCCCTTCACATCGGCCTTCAGCGCAGTGGCGAGGCTCGTCTCGATCCCCGCTTCGGGCGCAGGGGTCGAGATCAGCGCGCGCAGCGTCCCCTGGAAAAGGCGGCGGGTGGAGGCGAGGATCTTGTCGGGCGCGAAGAAGCCCTTCTTCTCGGCGTCCGCAAACACCTTCTGGATGACATAGGGCGCGGTCGTCGTCTCGCGAATGTCGAGCGCCTGGACCATGTCGTCGGCTTCCTTTGACCCCGCCTCCGCGCGGTACGTGTCGACGAGCGTCTTGTACTGCACGCGTTGCTCGGCCAGTTCGCGCTCGATCTCGACCTTGGTCGGCGGGGAGGCCTGCGCATCGGCGATCACCGCGCGCACGTCCTTCAGCGCCTGTTCCCAGGCGGTGCCGACCGGCAGGATCGAAATCGAGGTGACATTGGCCGAGCGCGACGGATCGTCGAGCCGCACGCCCGCCTGCAGATAGCTGCCACCGGTGCGCGCCCGCGTTTCCAGCCTCCGGTTGATGACGGCAAGCGCGATGAAATCGGCCAAGCGCTTCTGGTTGAAGACGACGGTGTCGTCATTGTAATGCCACGGCCGTACATAAGCGACCTGGATCAGCGCCGGGATGCTCGGTTCGACGACCGCCTTGGTCGCGGTTTGCTTGGGGTCTGGCTGGCCGAAATCGGGATCGGCGGGGGCCGGGCCGACGCCCTTCCAATCGGCGAAGTGCCGCGCGATCATCGTCTCGAGCTTGGCCGGATCGAAGTCACCGGCGATGACGACGACCGCGCGTTCCGGGCGATACCAGCGATCGTGGAACGCGCGCACGCTCTCGGCGGTCGCGGCCTGCAATTCCTTGACGTGGCCGATCGGCGAACGGTCGGCGAGCGGCTGCCCGGCGAAGAAGGTCGATTGGACCGCATCGCCCAGGCGCACCTGCGGGCCCGGTGCCTCACGCTGTTCGGCGAGCACGGCGGGACGCTCGGCATTGAGCGCAGTCGCGTTGATGGCGGGCTTGGATACCATGCCCGACAGGATCTTCAGGCTCTCATCGATCCCGGCCTCGGTCGCACTCGGCAAATCGAGTTTGTAGACGGTCTGGGTCGGCGTCGTCTGGGCGTTGGTGTCGGAGCCGAAGGTGGTGCCCATCCGCTGCCACACACGCTTGGCTTCGCCATCAGGGACATATTCCGAACCGCGGAAGGTGAGATGTTCGATCAGATGCGCATAGCCGCGCTCGGGATCGGTCTCCATCAGCGAGCCGACATCCATCCGCACACGCACCGAAATCTGCCCCGGCGGCACCCCGTTCTTGCGCACCGCGTACCGTACGCCGTTCTTCAACGTGCCGAAATGCCATGCCGGATCGGGCGTGATGTCGCTGCCCTTATAGAGCCAGGCGGCGCGGCTGACGATCGCGGCATCGGCGCTGTCGGTCGGCTTGGCGGCTGGCGCGGGTGCGGCGGGAGGCGCTGCCTGTTCGGGCGCGGCACCGATGACGAGAAAGGACAGGAGGGCGAGGCGCGTCGAACGCAAGAACACGGTCATATTTGCAACGATAGCGCCGGAAACCGTGGACCGCCAGCCACGCACATCACTCTTGCACTCGCCTGCCCTCAGCGCCACATGCCGTGCATGTTGATCGAAACCGAAACGACGCCGAACCCGGCGACCCTGAAATTCCTGCCTAATCGCATAGTGATGCCGACCGGCACGCGCGATTTCGTAACGCCCGAGGAGGCCGAGGCCTCGCCGCTCGCGGAAGCACTCTTTGCATTGGGTGACGTGACCGGCGTCTTTTTCGGGCGCGATTTCGTATCGGTTACGGCGGCGTCGGGCGTCGCCTGGAGCGATTTGAAGCCCGAAATTCTTGGCGTGATGGTCGATCATTTCAGCGCAGGCACGCCGCTGTTCAAACCCGCTAGCGCCGGCGGCATCGCGGTCGCGCCGGAGGAAAGCTTCAATGACGATCCCGCCGATGCCGACATCGTCGCGCAGATCAAGGATCTGATCGAAACGCGCATCCGCCCCGCGGTCGCCAATGACGGCGGCGACATCGTCTATCGCGGCTTCGACAAGGGCAAGGTGTTCCTGGCGATGCAGGGTGCATGCGCGGGTTGCCCGTCGTCCAGCGCGACGCTGAAGAACGGGATCGAACAGCTCCTGAAATATTATGTCCCCGAAGTCACCGAAGTGAGAGCCGTTTGATGAAGACCGCCCTGCCCGACGCATCGCTCGACCAGCTTTTTCGCACCGCGCGGACCTACAACGGCTATACCGATGCGCCCGTCGCCGAGAGCGACCTGCACGCGATCTGGGATTTGATGAAATGGGGGCCGACCTCGGCCAACCAGCTTCCCGCGCGGCTGATCTGGTGCACGAGCGCCGCGGCGAAGGCCAAGCTCGCCGACTGCTGCTCGGCGCAGAACGCGCCCAAGATCCTGAACGCGCCGGTTTCGGTCATCATCGGCATGGACCGCGATTTCCACGAATATCTGCCCGAACTCTTCCCGCACGCCAATGCCAAGACGTGGTTCGACGGCAACGAGGCGCTGCGCGCGGAATTGGCGATGCGCAATTCGTCGCTGCAGGGCGCCTATTTCATCATGGCGGCGCGTGCGCTCGGGCTGGATACTGGCCCGATGTCGGGCTTCGATGCGGCCAAGGTCAACGCGGCCTTCTTTGCCGATACGCCGTCGGTAACGGTGAACTTCATCTCGACGCTTGGACACGGCGATCCGGCGACGATCTACGGGCGTTCCCCGCGACCCGATTTCGACAAGTTCAACAGCGTCGCCTGATCCGGTTTGCGCCCCCTTCCCGTGCGCACTTTGGTCATCGAAACCGCGACGGCCGCCTGTTCGGTCGCGCTGATCGAGAATGGCGTGGTGATTGCCCGCGCGCATGAGACGGTCGGGCGCGGCCATGCCGAGCATTTGATCCCGATGATCGCGCGCCTGCCCGATGGCGGCCGGGCTGGGCACATCCTGGTCGATTGCGGGCCGGGCAGCTTTACCGGCATCCGTGTCGGCGTGGCCGCCGCGCGCGGGCTGGCGCTCGGCTGGGGCGCGACTTTGGCGGGCTATTCGTCGCTCGCCGCGCTCGCCGCGCGGGCCTTTGCCGATGGCGCGACGGCGGACGAGCTTGCGGTCGTACTGGAAGGGGGGCATGGCGAGGTGTTTATGCAGAGCTTCGCGATGCCGCTTAGTGCGACCCAGGACCTCGTCTCGCTCCGGCCCGACGCCGCACTTGCGGCACTCGGCGGGCGCATCGCGGTGGGCAACGGGGTCCGTCACCTGACCGGTCTCGACGCTTCGCTGGAGGTGCAGGATCGCCTTCCCGAAGCCGCCGACGCCGTATTTCTCCCCAGCGCCTTCACCGTTTTGGAGCCCAAGCCGCTCTACGGCCGAGCGCCTGATGCCAAACCGATGGCAGCGGCATGAGCACGATGGTGCGGATCGATTTGCGCAGCGGCGCCGTCGCCGATCTGGCGATAGTCGATCGCCTGATGCGCGATGCGTTCGAGCCGCGCTTCGGTGAGGCTTGGACGCATAATCAAGTACTTGGGTTGATGGCGATGCCCGGTGTCTGGCTAACTATTGCTGAAGTGGACGGGACGCCAGCCGGCTTTGCTTTGTCGCGCCGCGTACTCGACGAAGCCGAATTGTTACTGCTTGCGACCGGGCAGGTGTTCCGCCGTCGCGGTGTTGGCGCGGCTTTGCTGCGTTCCGTGATCAGCGATGCCGGAATGCAGGGCGCCCGCACGCTGCATCTGGAGGTGCGCGACGGCAATGATGCGATCAAACTCTACCGCGCTTCAGGTTTCGCCAAAGTCGGGCAACGTCGCCATTACTATCGCGGTGTTGATGGGCAGGCATTCGATGCTTTGACCTATCGCCGCGCGCTTTCGTGAAACTCTTGTCATCTGTTATAATACGTATTGCTTAAATCACTCTAAAAGATGATAGGCACCGCGCTGGCGGTGTGTAATTGCCGTCCGAATTGGAGTGAAAGGATTTTTATGGAAACCATGAACGAGCTTCAGGAGACGCTGATCGCGCTGACCGCAGATATCGTCGCCGCCCATGTCAGCAACAACAGCGTTGCGGTGTCGGATCTTCCGGTCTTGATCGCGCACGTTCATGGTGCCCTGAGCGGCCTTGGTGGTCCGGCACCGGTCGAAGTTGCCAAGCAGGAACCCGCAGTTTCGGTGCGTTCCTCGATCAAGCCCGACTTCATCGTTTGCCTGGAAGACGGCAAGAAATTGAAGATGTTGAAGCGTCATCTCATGACGCATTATCAGATGACCCCCGAGCAATATCGCGCGAAGTGGAACCTCCCCGCCGATTACCCGATGGTCGCCCCGAATTACGCCGAACAGCGTCGTACGCTGGCCAAGAAAATCGGCCTCGGCACGAAGCGCCGCAAGACCGGCCGCTAAAGCCCAGCACGACAGTCCTCTCCCCGATCGGGGAGGGGGCTGCCAGCGCGTTATTGCGAATCACTCTCCTCTTTCGCAACAAGCCCAAAGCGCCTACACCCGGCTCATGGCGCGAAAGATCGATCTCGAAGCTCTGTGTGCGGAAAAAGGCCTGCGCATCACCGATCAGCGCAAGGTGATCGCGCGCGTCCTCTCCGATGCCGAGGATCATCCCGACGTCGAGAAGGTCTATGAACGCGCTTCCGCGATCGACCCCGGCATTTCGATCGCCACCGTCTATCGCACTGTCCGCCTGTTCGAAGAGGCCGGGATCCTCGACCGTCATGATTTTGGCGATGGCCGTGCACGCTACGAACCTGCGCCCGAGGCGCATCACGATCATTTAATCGACGTGGAGACGGGCAAGGTGATCGAGTTCGTCGATCCCGAACTCGAACAATTGCAAAAGGCAATTGCCGAACGCCTCGGCTTCCGCCTGGTCGATCACCGAATGGAGCTGTACGGCGTCGCGCTCGACCGCAAAGGCTGAACCGTGACGATCAGCCCGCAAGAACGCGCGGCCGCCGCGGCGGGCACGCCGCCTAAGCTCAGCTGGATTGCTTTCGCCCGGTTGTGGACGCGCATTCTGCTGCTGGCCCTGCTGCTGATCCTGCTGGTCCCACCGCATTACCTGTGGCGTATCCTGCACATCTCCTCCCCCTGGCCGCGTTACTATCTCGGCACGGCCGCGCGGATCTGTGGCGCGCGGGTGAAGGTGAAGGGGACGGCGCTGCGGCGCGACGTGTTCTACATCTCCAATCATGTAAGCTGGGTCGATATTCTGGCGATCGCCGGCGCAAGCGGCACCGCGTTCGTGGCCAAGGCCGAAATCCGCGATGCACCGGTGGTTGGCTGGCTCGCCACGCTGAACCGCACGGTTTTCGTCGAGCGGGAGGATCGGCTGGGCGTCGCCGAGCAAATCAACCGCCTGCGCGACGCATTGGCCGAGACGTGGTCGGTCACCGTTTTCCCGGAGGGCACCACCACCGACGGCCGCTCGCTCTTCCCGTTCAAGACGCCGATGCTCAAGGTGCTCGAACCGCCACCGCCGGGCGTGCTGGTCCAGCCGGTGCTGCTCGATTATGGCGCGGTCAGCGAGGAAATCGCATGGATGGGGGTCGAATCCGGCAAGGACAATGCGGTTCGCATCCTGGCCCGCCCCGGCACTTTCCGCGTGACCGTCACCTTCCTGGAGCCTTTCCACCCGCGCGATTTCCCGGGCCGCAAGGCCATCGCCGCGGAAAGTCGCCGCCGGATCGAGGAGGCTTTGGTTGCCGCGATCGGGCGGCCGCTGGTCCCTTTTACGGGCCATCCGCAGCCTTGAACGAACGGCGGGTGCGGGTTCACGCGACAGGGTTCTTTCCGCCGCAACACCCGCTATAGCGCCCACATCATGAAACCCGCGCCCAAAACCTATGCCGTCAAGTCGTTCGGCTGCCAGATGAACGTCTATGACGGGGATCGCATGGCCGAGCTGATGGCCGCGCAGGGGCTGACCCAGGCGGAGCCCGGCGAGGCCGATCTGGTGGTGCTCAACACCTGCCACATCCGCGAAAAGGCCACCGAGAAGGTCTATTCCGACATCGGTCGCCTGCGCAAAGACGCCGCCAAGCAGGGCCGCGCGCCGATGATCGCTGTCGCCGGCTGCGTCGCGCAGGCCGAAGGCGCGGAGATCGTGCGCCGTGCCAAGGTCGATGTCGTGGTCGGCCCGCAGGCCTATCACAACCTGCCGCAACTGGTCGCGCGCGCGGCAAGCGGCGAGGCGGCGCTCGATACCGACATGCCGATCGACATGAAGTTCGGCCACCTCCCCGCACGCCGCCGCGTACCGCCGAGCGCTTTCCTGACGGTGCAGGAGGGATGCGACAAGTTCTGCACCTATTGCGTCGTCCCCTACACACGCGGCGCCGAAGTCTCACGCGGCTGGAGCCAGATCGTCGACGAAGCGAAGGCGCTGGTCGATGCGGGCGCGCGCGAGATCACCTTGCTCGGTCAGAATGTGAATGCGTGGGAGGAGTCGGGCAAAGGACTGCACGACCTGATCGCCGAACTCGACAAGATCGAGGGGCTGGCGCGCATCCGCTACACCACCAGCCACCCCAACGACATGACGCAAGGCCTGATCGACGCGCACGGCCGGATCGAGAAATTGATGCCGTTCCTCCACCTGCCGGTACAGGCAGGCAGCGACCGCATTCTGAAGGCAATGAACCGCAGCCACAGCCGCGACTCCTACCTCCGCCTGCTGGAGCGCATCCGCGCCGTCCGCCCCGACATCGCGCTGTCGGGCGATTTCATCGTCGGCTTTCCGGGCGAAACCGAGGCCGATTTCGCGGAAACGCTCAGCCTGGTCGATGCGGTTGGTTACGCACAGGCGTACAGCTTCAAATATTCGCCCCGCCCCGGCACCCCAGCCGCGACGATGGGCGATCAAGTGGCCGAAGACGTGATGGACGACCGCCTGCAGCGCCTGCAAGCGGCGCTCAACCGCGATCAGACAGCGTTCAACGCGGCAACGGTGGGCCGCACGTGCCAGGTCTTGCTCGAACGGAAGGGCAAGTTGCCCGGTCAATTGATCGGCAAGTCACCCTGGCTGCAATCGGTCCATCTGATCAGCGACGCCGCGATCGGCGATCTGGTTGAGGTCAAATTGGCCGAGGCCGGCGCGAATTCGATGGCGGGTGTGCTGGCGCAAGCGGAAGCCTGATCCTCCCCGCCCTGGGAGGCCAAAGCTCTCGACATCGCCCCCCACAATCCCCACAATAGGATCATGCACAAACCCGCCCCGACCGATCTCGTGCCGCCGCAATGGAAGCGCAATCCCATTGGTTTGTGGGTTTATATTGCGGTGGGCGTGGTGATGATCCTGTGGTCCGGCGCGCGGATCGTGCTCGAACGGATCGGACTGGGCCGCTGAACGCGCGCGCGCATCGCCCGATCGCATCCGCACCGCACTTTCCCCTGTCCTACAAGCCCGCGCTCTGTCAGACTCGGTCCCGGATGCGCTTTGTCTCCCTGCCTGGTTCGCCCGCCCGCACCCGCCCCGGTGCCCGCCCGCAATACCCTTCCGAGTGGCACTTTCGCAACTTTCCGCGTACCCGATCGAGCAAAGGAACCGTATGAGTCGCAAGCCCACCCCTGCGCAATCCGGCGACCGCAGCCGGACCGAGTTGGTGTTCGACCGCCCGCAATTGATGGCGCAGCTGTTCGGTGAGTTCGACAAGAATCTGCTCGCGCTGGAAAGCCGCCTCGGCGTCTACATCACCGCGCGCGGCAATAAGGTCGGGCTGGAGGGCACCGCCGAATCGGTCGCGCAGGCGCGTGACGTGCTGCACGGCCTGTACAACCGCATCAGCCGCGGCGAAGTGGTCGATACCGGACTGATCGAGGCGGTGATCGCCATGTCGGCCGAACCCACGCTCGCCGGCATCATCCAGGCCGATACCGGCGGCGGCGCGCCGCAGATCATGATCCGCACGCGCAAGAAGACCATCGTCCCGCGCACGATGGCGCAAGCGCATTACATGCGGCAATTGCTTAACAACGACATCATCTTCGCGCTCGGGCCGGCGGGCACGGGCAAGACCTACATCGCCGTCGCGCAAGCCGTCGCGCAACTCATCACCGGCAGCGTGCAGCGCCTGATCCTGTCGCGTCCGGCGGTGGAGGCGGGCGAGAAGCTGGGGTTCCTGCCCGGCGACATGAAGGAGAAGGTCGATCCCTATCTCCGCCCGCTGTACGACGCGCTCAACGACTGCCTGCCAGCCGAGCAAGTCGAGCGCCGCATCGCCAGCGGCGAAATCGAAATCGCGCCGATCGCCTTCATGCGCGGACGCACGCTGTCCGACGCCTTCATCATCCTGGACGAGGCGCAGAACACCACGCCGGCGCAGATGAAGATGTTCCTCACCCGCTTCGGCGAGAACAGCCGCATGGTGGTGTGCGGCGATCCAAAGCAGACCGACCTTCCCGGCGGCATGAGCGCGAGCGGCCTGAACGACGCGGTCGGTCGGCTGGAGGGCGTCGAAGGCCTGTCGATCTGCCGCTTCGGCTCGGCCGACGTGGTGCGCCATCCGATCGTCGGGCGGATCGTCGAGGCATATGAGGGGAAGTCCGATTGACGGCAGGGATATCCTTCGGTAAATTTTAGGATATCCCGGAGGCTCCAATGGCGTCGCTTTACATCAAGAATCACGATACGGCCGATCTCGCGCGCGAAGTTGCCGCTTTGCTCGGAAGCAGTAAGACAGCGGCGGTGCATGACGCGCTGCTGCATCGTAAACGGGCTCTTGAGGCGGAGCGGACCCAGAGCGTTCACGATCGCTTCGCCGCGTGGCGGGCCGCGCATCCGCTGGGCGAGCCGACCGGGCTCGAAGCCGACAAGGCGTTCTACAATTCGCTAAACGACGAGGACGAGGATTGATCGCGTTCCTTGACGCATCCGCGATGGTCGCGATCATGACAAACGAAGCGGACGCCGTTGCCATCGAGCAGCGCTTTGGCGAGGCGGACGAAGTCCTGTGCTCGGCCATCTCGCTGTGGGAGACGACCCGCGCGATCGCCGCCAAGCGGACGGTTCCGGTCATCGATATCGTCACAGAAGTGGACTCGTTTATAAGTGACTTCGCCGTCCGGCTCGTCCCGATCGGCCCGACCGAGAGCCGTGCAGCGATCGAAGCCTATCATCGTTATGGCAAAGGCACTGGGCATCCGGCCAGGCTCAACATGGGCGATTGCTTTTCCTATGCCTGCGCCAAGACGAACGGCGCGCGATTGCTGTACAAGGGCAATGACTTTGCGGAAACGGACCTAGCATGATCCTCGTCGAACTCAGCCACGAAGAGATCTGGCCCGCCCACGACTGGGACACGCTCGCCACGCGCGCGGCGATGGCGGCGATCGCGCGCACCCCGCACGCCGAACTCGCCACGGGCCCCGCCACCGTCGAAATCTCGATCCGCCTGGCCGACGATGCCGAGGTGCAGACGCTCAACGCGCAGTATCGGCAGAAGGACAAGCCGACCAACGTCCTGTCCTTCCCCATGATCCAGGCCGATCTTCTCGATACGGTCGGGCAGAATTCCGACGATGGCGAGGTGCTGCTCGGCGACATCGTGCTCGCGTACGAGACCTGCGCGCGCGAGGCGGCGGAGAAGAACATCAGCGTTGCCGATCACGCCACGCATTTGATCGTGCATGGCACGCTGCATTTGCTAGGGTATGATCATATGGTCGGGACGGAAGCCGAGGCGATGGAGGCGATCGAAATCGATACCCTTGCCGCGCTTGGCCTCTCCGACCCGTATTTGCTCGAAGAGGATTGATCGCCCGCCATGTCCGAAGGACACAGTACCAGCGGCACCGCCAGCCATCTTGGCGGTGCCCAGCACAGTGAAACCAGCATCTGGCGCAGTTTCCGCAGCTGGATTTCGGGCGGTGCGCAGGACGATTCGCTCCGCGCCACGCTTGAAGAAGCGATCGACGCGCATGAGGACGATCCCGCCCCCGACAATAAGGGCGACCTTTCCCCGTTGGAGCGCACGATGGTGCGCAATCTGCTGCATTTCGGGGAGCGCGATGCGGGCGATGTCGGCGTGCCCCGCGCCGATATCGTCGCGGTCGAGGAACGCACCAGCTTTGCCGATCTGGTGAAGATCTTCGCGAGCGCGACGCACAGCCGCCTGCCGGTCTATCGTGGCGAGCTCGATACGATCATCGGCATGATTCACTTGCGCGACGTGTTCAAGATCATCGCGACCGACGCGCCCTACCCCGAAGATTGGTCGAGCCTGATCCGCGAGCCGCTCTACGTGCCGATGTCGCGCGGCGCGCTCGATCTGCTCGCCGACATGCGCACCAAGCGTGTCCACCTCGCGATCGTGCTCGACGAATATTTCGGGACCGAGGGTCTCGTCACGATTGAGGATCTAATCGAGGAGATCGTCGGCGATATCGAGGACGAGCATGACGCCGCGACCACCGCGCTGCTCAACCCGCTCGACGGCGGCGCCTGGGCAGCGGATGCGCGCGCCGAGCTCGAGGATGTCGGCGAGATCATCGATCCGCGGCTCGCCGAGGTCGATGGCGATATCGACACGATCGGTGGCCTCGCCGCCGTGCTGGCGGGGCACGTCCCGCAAGTCGGCGAATGCATCGTGCATCACAGCGGCTGGACGCTCGAAGTCGTCGCCGCCAATACGCGCCGCGTGCTGAGCTTGCGGCTGCACCCCCCAAAGCCCGAGCCCGAAGGCGACTGACCGCGATGCGCAAACATATCCTCATCATCCTGGCGATTGCGATCGTCCTGGGCGGCGGAGCCTTGTGGTGGGCGTTGCAGCCCGACCCCGCGCGCTTACCGATCACCGCGGTGCAGGGCGAGCGGCCCAAGATTTCGCCGCCGCGCGCGCAGACGATCCCAACGGTCGCCGTCGCCGATGCGGTCGGCTGGAAGAATGGCGCGATGCCGGTCGCCGCCGCCGGGCTACAAGTCGCCGCGTTCGCCAGCGGGTTGGAGCATCCGCGCTGGCTCTACCGCTTGCCCAATGGCGATATTCTGGTGGCCGAGACCAATTCGCCGCCGCGCGACAATGCTGGCATCGAAGGCATAGTGATGGGCTATCTGATGAAGAAGGGCGGCGCGGCCGTTCCCTCGCCCAACCGGGTCACCCTCCTGCGCGACACCAATGGCGACGGCGTGGCCGAGACGCGCACGGTGCTGATGAGCGGGCTCAATTCGCCGACCGGCATGGCGCTGATGGGCGGCTACCTCTACATCGCCAACACCGATGCGCTGGTCCGCGTGCCCTTCACGCCGGGCCAGACCAAGATCGACGCGAAGCCCGAAAAGGTCGTCGCGCTAAGCGGCGGCGGCAATCACTGGGCGCGCACGCTGCTCGCCGATCCTGATGGCAAATATCTCTATGTCGGGGTCGGATCGGCCACCAACATCGCCGAAAAGGGCATGAAGGCAGAGAAATATCGCGCCGCGATCCTGCAAGTCGATCCGCAAGCCAAGACCTTCCGCGTCTATGGCGCGGGCCTGCGCAACCCGCAGGGCATGGCGTTCGAGCCGAAATCGGGCGCGTTGTGGGTGGCGGTGAACGAGCGTGACATGCTCGGGTCGGACATCGTGCCCGATTACATCACCCGCGTCGGGATCGGCGACAATTTCGGCTGGCCGTGGTTTTATTGGGGCGGGCATCAGGATTTCCGCGTCGAGCCGGAAAACCCCGCACTGCAGGAATATTCGAAGCGTCCAGACTTCGCGATGGGCCCGCATGTCGCGGCACTTGGGTTAGCCTTTGCCAATGACGCGAAGCTGGGGCCGAAGTTCGCAAATGGCGCGTTCGTCGGTGAGCATGGATCGTGGAATCGCGTGCCGGTGTCGGGCTATAAAGTCGTCTACGTGCCCTTCGGCGACCGTGGCTTCCCAGTTAAGGGCACCAAGCCGGTGGACGTCCTGACCGGTTTCCTCAACGCCAAGGGCGAGGCGCAGGGTCGCCCCGTTGGCGTCATCACCGATGCGACCGGCGCGCTGCTGGTCGCGGACGATGTCGGCAATACGATCTGGCGAGTGAGCGCGAAGTAAGAGCTACGCTATCCCAAGTCCGTTCGTGCCGAGCGTGTCGAAGCACAGCGTGCCACAAGCACAGGGTCCCCTGTGGCAACCCGCCCTTCGACAAGCTCAGGGCGAACAGATGGCTTTACTCCAGCATCTTCGGCGCTTCCTTCGCCAGTTTCGCACGGATCTTGTCGGCGAACAGCGCCAGGAACGGCGGCAGATCGATCTCTGCCCGCACCTTGTCCGCTCCGACCGTCAACCGGCTCGCCACGCGCTGGCCCATTGCCGCGACGGTGAAGTGCATCGTGTCACCCTCCCAGCGGTGATCGACCGCGGCCCCGCCGGGGAACATGCCCGCAAGCTTGTCGATCCCGCCCGCCACGCGCGCCTTGCACGCAGCAAGGCCAAGTTTGTGGGGAATTTCCAGCGTAATCGGTTCGCTCATCAATCGATCCTCATTTCGCGAACAACATCGCATCATCGGCAAACGCCTTGAACTCGAGCGCGTTGCCGGAAGGGTCGCAAAAGAACATCGTTGCCTGCTCGCCGGGCTGATCGACGAAGCGAACATGGGGCTCGATGACAAAGCGCGTGCCCGCGGCCTTCAGCCGGTCGCTCAGCGCCCGCCAGTCGTCCATCGTCAGCACGACGCCAAAGTGCGGCACCGGCACGGCATCCCCATCGACCGGATTGGTGACCGCGACGGGTTTCGCGGCGGGATCGAGATGCGCGACGATCTGATGCCCGAACAGGTCGAAATCGATCCACGCGTCGGCGCTGCGTCCCTCCGGACAGCCGAGCATCCCGCCGTAAAAGGCGCGCGCGGCGGCGAGATCGTGAACGGGGAAAGCGAGGTGGAAGGGGCGGGTCATCGTGCGTCCCTATCAATCCGCAAGGATGGCGGGAAGGAATTGCCCCCAGGCGCATTCCACGCGATAGCCTTCACCATGTTCAAGCCCCCTGTCATCCTCTCACTTTTGCTCGGCGGCATCGCCGCGACGGGGTTTGCCCCGCTCGGGTGGTGGCCGGTTACGCTTGCCTGTTTCGCAGCGTGGATGGGGATTGTCCATGCGGCACCAAGCCTCAAGGCGGTGCTGTGGCGCGGGTGGCTGTTCGGGCTCGGGCACTTCACGGTCGGCAATTACTGGATCGCCAAGGCCTTCACCTTTCAGGACGCGATGCCGCAGGCGCTGGGGATCGTCGCGCCGGTGTTGTTGTCGGTGTACCTTGCGATCTTTCCGATGGCGGCGGGTGCGGTCGCGTGGCGCTTCCGGCGCGCGCAGCCCGATGCGGCGTTCGTGCTGATCTTTGCAGCAGCCTGGATCGCCACCGAATATATGCGCGGCACGATGCTGACGGGCTATCCGTGGAACCCGCTGTCGGAGATGTGGCTGCCGCTGATCGGTGTGGCTCGCGGGGCTCAATGGATTGGCACATACGCACTTTCCGGTATCGCCATCCTGAGCGCCGGGGGGGCTTGCTAGCGCTTCAGCGAGACTGGCGATTGCCTGCCCTCGTCGCAGGCCTGCTCATAGCTCTTGTCATCGGCTCGCTCGATCCCTCCGCATCGGCAACAGCGGTGGATATCGCCAACGCCCCCCGCATCCGCGTCGTGCAACCCAATCTCGACCAGGAACAACGCCCGCGTGACGATTATCCCGAGGCCAACCTCACAGCCCTCGCGAAACTCAGCGGCACCCCCGGCCCCGGCCCGCGCCTGATCGTCTGGCCCGAGGGCGCTCTCCGCTTCCTCCCGGAGGATGGCTACCCCGCGGCCTATTATTGGAAAGGCGCCCCCGCCGTTACCCGCGCGCGGATCGCCGCGTTGCTCGGCCCCAACGACATCGTGATGACCGGCGGCAACGCCCTAAAATTCGATCCCGCAGGCAATGTCACCGCCGCGACCAACTCGATCTTCGTGTTCGATGCAAAGGGCACCATCCGCGCACGCTACGACAAGGCGCATCTGGTGCCGTGGGGTGAATATCTGCCTGCGCGGCCGCTGATGTCGGCGATCGGCCTGTCGCGCCTCGTCCCCGGCGAGTTCGACTTCGCGCCCGGCAAGGGGCCGGAAACGCTATCGCTCCCGCCGTTCGGTGCGGTGGGGTTCCAGATTTGCTACGAGATCATCTTCTCCGGCGCGGTTGTCGACAAGGCGCATCGCCCCGCCTTCATCTTCCACCCGTCGAACGACAGTTGGTACGGCCCGTGGGGCCTCGCCGAACATCTCGCGCAAGCACGGATGCGCGCAATCGAGGAAGGCTTGCCTGTGATCCGCGCCACACCGACCGGCATTTCCGCAATCATCGATGCGCAAGGGCGCGTGCTCGCATCGATCCCAGCCGAGAAAGCCGGAGCGATCGAACTCCCGATCCCGCCCGCCGCCGCGCCCACGCTGTTCGCGCGCGTCGGCAACCTGATGGCTTTTCTTGTCGCCCTGATACTGGCGTTGTCCGCGATTGCGTTCCGCCGGTTCGCACGATAGGGGCACATATAAGGAAAGCTTTATATCAGGCATGGCAACGGCCGAAGCTCTCCTCAACTATTTGAGGATCAACACATGCGTTCCAGTTTTCTGTTCACCTCCGAATCGGTTTCGGAAGGCCATCCCGACAAGGTCGCCGACCAGATCAGCGACACCGTCGTCGATCTGTTCCTGAGCAAGGACCCCTATGCGCGCATCGCGTGCGAGACGCTGACGACCACCAACCTCGTCGTGCTGGCCGGCGAAATCCGCTGCAAGGGCGTGTATGAGAATGGCCAGTGGGCAGACGGCGCGCTCGCCGAGATCGAGGCGGCGGTCCGCAACACCGTGCGCGAGATCGGCTATGAACAGTCGGGCTTCCACTGGGAAACCTTCGCGTTCCACAACAATCTGCACGGCCAGTCGGCGGAAATCGCGATGGGCGTGGACGAAGGCGCGAACAAGGATGAAGGCGCTGGCGACCAGGGCATCATGTTCGGCTATGCGACCGACGAGACGCCGGGCCTGATGCCCGCGACGCTCTATTACAGCCACAAGATCCTCGAGCGGATGGCCGCCGATCGCCATTCCGGCGCGGCCCCGTTCCTCGAGCCCGACGCGAAGAGCCAGGTCACGCTGGAATATAAGGACGAAAAGCCGGTCCGCGCGACCGCGCTCGTCGTCTCAACTCAGCACGCCGCGGGCTATTGCCTGCAGGGCGACAATGCCAACCCGGCGCTCTACGACGAACTGCACAAGTACGTTAGCGGCGTGCTGCATGACGTACTCCCTGAGGGCTTCATCAGCGACGACACCGCGATCTACATCAACCCGACCGGTGCCTTTGAAATCGGCGGCCCGGACGGCGATGCGGGCGTGACCGGCCGCAAGATCATCGTCGACACGTACGGCGGTGCAGCCCCGCACGGCGGCGGCGCGTTCAGCGGCAAGGATCCGACCAAGGTCGATCGCTCGGCCGCTTATGTCAGCCGCTACATGGCGAAGAACGTCGTCGCGGCGGGCCTTGCACGCCGCTGCACGATCCAGCTCAGCTATGCGATCGGCATTGCCGAGCCGCTGTCGCTCTATGTCGATCTGCACGGCACCGGCACCGTTCCCGAAGCCAAGATCGAGGAAGTGCTGCCCAAGCTGGTCCGCCTGACCCCCAAGGGCATCCGCGAGCACCTGAAGCTTAACCAGCCGATCTACAAGCGCACGGCAGCCTACGGCCATTTCGGCCGCGAGCCCGATGCCGACGGCTTCACCTGGGAAAAGACCGACCTGGTCGACGCGCTGAAGGCGGCGGTGGCCTAAGCTGGACTAAGCGCCCTCCTCCCGCACCTGCGCGTGCGCGAGGAGGGCGAACAGCCCGGCACCGCCGAACAGATTGCCGAGCACCGCGGGCACGATGAAGGCAAACGCCTGTCCAGCCGCGATCTTACCGGAAAACAGCAGCAGAAACGCCTCGCTCGATCCGACGACAGAGTGGCTGAACCCGCCGATCGCGACGACATAGACGATCCCGAACACCACGAAGAACGCCTGTTCACGCGCATTGGGCAGCGTCCACGCGACGATCGCGATCAGGAACCCGGCCGGCACCGCATTGACGAACGTGCCGATCGCATCGTGATCGGTGATCTTCCCCGCCACCTCCAGCATCCCGGCGCGAAGCGTGTCATCGCCGAGCGCCAGACCAGCGAACGCCCCGGCGGCGAGCGCGGTGCCGATCAGGTTCGCGATCAGCACGATGCCCCAAAGCCGCGCCGTCCGCCCCGCTGCATCCCACGTCGGCCGGTTCACCAGCGGCAGCATCGCCGTCACCGTGCTTTCGGTAAACAATTGCATTCGCCCCAGAATCACGATCACGAACCCGATCGGATAGCCCATCGCCAGGATCAGCGGGCGCGCCGGGCCGGGCGCGCTGTGCGCCGCGATCGCGCCTTCGGCAACCAGCGACGCGTTGATTGCAAGGCCGCCCGCCAGCCCTGACCAGAACAGCGATCCCGCCGGCCGTTCGAGCTCCGCCTCCCCCTCCTCGCGCACGGCGCGATGCAGTTCGATGGCATTGGCCGCCTTCAGATCCTCGACCGACCCCGTCTCACCGCCATCCCGTTCCGTGTCCGCCATCGCCAAGCCCTGCGTTCGTTGAAGGGGTGTAACGACGGGCGCTGTTCTTCGATCCGTGGTGGTCAGATGCCGGAGCGCGGCTGCCGAAGGCGCGTCGCCCCGCCCTCAATACTCCGCGATCAGCGCGTCGGCGAAGCACCCGGCCAGACGCTGCGAGGGATGCCCGGCGCGGTCGCGTGCCCATTTGACCGTATCCGCGCGCTCGTCCGCCGCGATCACTCCGCCCCATGTATCGATCAGGCGATAGGCACCCTTCGCACCGCGCCGGTAAAAATAGACCCCCCGCTCCGCCTCGGTTGGCGTGGCCCAGACGAGCCGCCATGCCCCCTCCGAGAGGATCAGCGTCACGCCCGCCGGCTTGATCGTCTGCTTCGCGTCGCGCGCGATCCGCTTGGCCTCCGCCGCCCGGATCGTGGCGGTCAGCGGCTGGCGCAGCGCGCTGCACTCCATTGGAAGCGCCCGAGCCGCCAGCATCGTCGCCACCAGTGTCGTCAGCATCGCAATCCTCCTCCCATTTGTCGTTGCGCAATCGTATCATTTGCTCCGGCTCTCGTCGAACGGCGCGAAATCGGCGCGGCGCTTTGACCCGCGCGTACAAGCCGCTAGGGCAGCGCGGATGACCGATCCGATGACCACCCGCCGCCTCTATGGCCGTCGCCAGGGGCACAAATTGCGCCTCGGCCAGGCCGATCTCGTAGAGCGCCTGCTGCCCGAAATCAGCGTGCCCACCACCGGGCCGATCGACGCCACGACGTTGTTCGGCGAAGACCGCCCGCTCGAAGTCGAAATCGGGTTCGGCGCGGGCGAGCATCTTGCGGGCCAGGCCGCCGCGCGGCGCGAGACCGGGTTCATCGGGTGCGAGCCGTTCCTCAACGGGGTCGTCGGCGCGCTCACGCATGTCCGCGACGAGGCGCTCGACAATGTCCGGCTGCACATGGGCGATGCGCTCGACGTGCTCGAACGCCTGCCCGATGCGTCGTTGTCGCGCGTGTATCTGCTCCACCCCGATCCGTGGCGGAAGGCGCGCCACGCCAAGCGCCGCATGATCAACCACGGCCCGCTCGACCTGATCGCCGTCAAGCTGAAGCCGGGTGCCGAATTCCGGCTCGGCACCGACGATCCGACCTATTGCCGCTGGTCGATGATGATCATGAACCAGCGCCGCGATTTCGAATGGACCGCGAAAGTGCCCGCCGGCTTCCTAACCCGCCCCGACGACTGGCCGGAGACACGCTACGAACGCAAAGCCCGACGCCAGGGCCGCGAGGTCTGGTACTTCCGCTATGTGCGCGTCTGACCCCGCCGGGTCCCGCGTGTCATCGGATCGGGCTTCTTCGGCTTTTGCCAGCCCGGCGGCGGAGTCATACGTTGCTGGCTGCTACCGAGCCCCATCGCGCCCGGCTGCTGGCGGATGAGGTCGCTGGTGTCGGCGGCTTTCGCCTCGGCCGGGCTCGCGCCGCCGCGCAGCAGCGAGAGTTGGTCGCGCAAGCGCCGCGCTTCCTCGAAATCGAGGGCTTCGGCGGCGGCTTCCATGGCGATGCGCAGGCGTTCGATCTCGTCCATGCCGCTTCAACGCGGCGCGCGGGCTTTCGGCCTCACGCCGGGTTGCCGCTCGCGCTCCACCAGCCCTTGAGCATCCGCCCGACCAGCGCCGACAGGCCCGGCCGCACCAGCAGCCAGTCGCGCAGCGCCGGCCCCTGCACCGCGCCGATCGTCTGTTTATAGCCGCTGTCGCCCGCGCCCCAATCGACCGTCGCGATCCCAGCCGCGCGCGCGCGGACGAGGTTGCGATAATAGAGCAATTTGCCCGGCGAATGTTTGGCGAAGACGGGGTCGTAGCTGTTGGCGATGGCGTATTTGGTCGTGCCGCAGTCCATGTCGAAGGAGAAGGCCGCCGGTTGCCCGTCCACCGTTAGCACCGCCGCCGACAGCATCCGCGCCAGGACGGGGTCGCGCGCCACCTCGCGCCAGAAGGCGCCGTGCCCGGCCTCGGTGAACTTCGCGTCGCTGCCGTCGGTGCGCGCCGCGATCCAGCTTTTCTGTTCGACCGCCGCCATCGCATCGAACGTCGTCGGCCACGCGGTGGCTTCGGGAAAGCTCCAGTCCAGCGCGCCGTGATCGGCCAGATGCTTTTCGTGAAAGCGATTTTTGCGCAGGCTCGACCCGCGCGGCCATTCGGCTTGCTGCAGATCGAACACGTAACTGTCGGCGACGAAGCGATCGAGCACCGCCCAGCCCTTCGCCCGCGCGCGCGCCAGCAGCGGGGCCACCGCCGGATCGCCATCGCACACCGGCCCGATCCGAAGCGCCGTCACCGACCCGGCGAGCGCACCCAGCAACGCGTCGATCGCGCGCGGCCCCGCATCTGCGTGCATCGGAAAGCTGCGGAAGGGCCAGTAACTGCCCGGCACCGTCGCCACCCCGGCCGCGATCGGGCCGACCCGCACGAACGGCAACGCGATGACGGGCGCTTCGTCATCCTCGACCACGATCGTGCGCGCCGACCCGCCATAAGCCGCCAGCGCTGCCGCAAACCAGCCATAGCGCAGGAATGCGTGACTCGGCGCGGCCCCCTCCGCCACGGTATCGATCGCCCCCGCCAACCCATCGAGCACGACCGCGCGCGTCAGCGACGGCAAGCGCGTAAAATCGGCGAGGAACATTGGCTTAGTCATCTTGAGCCGGTTTTAGAGCGGCTTGGTTACCATTCTATGGAGACGCCCGCTTGCGCCGCACCGCGCCCCGCCGCAAAAGAGGCCGATGTATTCCTTTCCCGCCGTCACCACGATCGCGCAGACGATTCAGCTATCGCTCTCGCCGGTGTTCATGCTGGCGGGGATCGGGGCGTTGCTCAACGTGCTGGTCGGGCGGCTCGCGCGCGTCGTGGATCGTGCGCGCGCGCTGGAGGATTTGCACCCGCTGTCGAGCGGCCCCGAGCATGATCGCCACGTCTGGGAGCTGCGCCTGCTCGACCGGCGCATGTCGGTCATCAACCGCTCGCTGGTGCTCGCCACATCGAGCGCGGTGATGACGTGCCTCGTCGTCGCGCTGCTGTTCATCGCGGAGTTGGTGAAGCTCCATATCGGCACCGTCGTGGCGCTGTCGTTCATCCTGGCGATGGGGCTGCTGATCGCCTCGCTGATCAGCTTCCTGGTCGAGGTGCGGATTTCGCTCTCGGCGATCCACGTGCGGCAGGAATTGCTGGAGGGGTAAGCGCCGCGCCGTCACCCCGACCTTGTGTCGGGGTCCAGCGGGCGACGAGCGCTTCCGCTTGAAAATCGAGGATTACGCAGACGGCAAGGTGGCCCCGGCACAAGGCCGGGGTGACGACTATCACCGCGCGCCCGCCAACCCCGGCCCGGCGTCATTTGTCGCGGCATAGGTCGGCACCACGCGCGCCTTTGCCGCCTGCTCATACACATAGCCCGCATTCAGCACCGCCTGATCCGCCCAGGCGGTGGCGATAAACGACAGCCCCACTGGCACGCCGCGCACCAGCCCCATCGGCACGGTCAGATGCGGATAGCCGGACACCGCGGGCAGCTCGCTCGCCGAGGGACCGCTGAACTGGTCGCCATAGACCGTGTCGGACAGCCACGGCATGCCGTACGTAGGCTCGACCAGGATTGTCGCATTGGCTTTGGCCAGCATCGCGTCGATCCCCTCCTTGCCCGCAAGCCGCAGCGATTTCGCGCGGGCACCGAGATATTCGGGGTTGGCAAGGCCGCCGGTCTTTTCCGCCTCGATGAAGGTTTCCTGGCCAAAGAAGGGCATTTCCGTCGCGCGATTGGCCTCGTTGAAGGCAATCGCCTGCGCCAGCGTGCGCACCCTCACGGCCTTGGGCGTCGTGGCCAGATAGGCGTTCAGGTCGGCTTTGAGTTCGACATGCAGCACCTGTCCCTCGGCCTCGCCCAGCCCGGTGAGCTTGGGCTGTTCGACATCGACCAGCACCGCGCCCTGCGCCTTCAGCACGCCGAGTGCCGCTTCATACTGTGCCTTCAGGATGTCCGGCATGTCCGGGTGCAGCACCGCGACGCGCACGCCCTTCAGCGATGCAGTCTTCAGGCCCTCGACGAAGCTCGTCGGCACCGTGCGCGGCTGACGGGCGGTCGCCGCGTCGGCCGAATCGACACCAACCATCCCGGCGAACAGGATCGCAGCATCGTGAACGCTGCGCGCCATCGGTCCGGGCGTGTCCTGGCTATGGCTGATCGGCACGACATGGGTGCGGCTGACCCAGCCGAGCGTCGGCTTCAGCCCGACCAGCCCGTTCATCGAGGAGGGGCAGACGACCGATCCGTCAGTCTCCGTCCCCACCGCGACCGCGGCAAAGCTCGCCGCCACCGCCGCGCCCGATCCGCTCGACGAGCCGCAACTCGTGCGGTCGAGCGCATAGGGATTGCGCACCAGCCCGCCGACCGCGCTCCACCCGCTGATCGAATTGTTCGACCGGATATTGGCCCATTCGCTGAGGTTGGTCTTGCCCAGGATCACCGCACCTTGGGCGCGCAGATTGGCGACCAGCGGCGCATCGCGCAGCGTGACATTGTCTTTCAGCGCCAGACTCCCCGCCGTGGTCGCAATCGGATCCTTGGTCTCGATATTATCCTTGATCAGCACCGGCACGCCGTCGAGCGGGCCGAGCGGCTTGCCGCTCTTGCGCCGCGCATCGGCCGCGCGTGCCTGAGCCACCGCATCGGGGTTGACCGCGATCACCGATCGCAGCGTCGGCCCGGTGCGGTCCATACTGGCGATCCGTGCGAGATACGCCTGGGTGATCGCCTCGGACGAGGTGCCGCCCGTCATCATCGCCTGCAATTGGTCGATCGATTTCTCCTCCACCGCAGGCAGGGTCTGCGCCGCTGCGGGCGCTACGGTGGAGGCGAGCAGCAACGACAGGATGACGGTACGCATGGCGGTAACCCCTTGAAGATCGACGCACTCGTGGCGGCGCGTGGAGTGTATTCTTGTGGAGAACAGTTTGCAGGACAAGGTGGTGATTGGGCCTAGCGAGAATCCGCGAAGCCATGAAGGGCAGCGCTGCCTAGCCGGTCCCGTACCATATGCTCGATCTCTTGCTGAAATCGAGCAAGAGAGGGATAGTCTGTCTCAAATCGCGTGCTGCATCGCTGGGTGGGCTCGTACCAGTCCGCTAGTAAGACGTCAGCGACAAGCCCCCCGGTCGATCCTTTCGGGGCAATGCTCACCTGAGTAATCTCTGTGTATTGCCCTTGCTCGCCGAAGCCCCATTCGCCGACCGCAGGACTTCCCGATTCGATGGGAAATCTTGAAAGTGACGCAGTGAAGTCGGCCAAATCCTGCCACTGAACCCACGCACCGTTACGTCCGGAAAAACGTGGAGTGTGAACCTCTGCCTTCAGCCACCCGAGATCGTCACCGTCGCGACTGAACACATATTCGAAGATCAGCTTGCTGTTCATCTGAAGACGGTGCCACCAGCTGTCGAGTGCGCGCAAGGGACGAACGATCTGACACAGATCGAGCGACCGCCACATTCTCGCGATCGAACTACATCCCACGCGCCGCCGGCAAAGCCGTCGGCCGGGTTCTCGCTGGCGCGCGACCCGCCGGCCATTTGGGGCGATGCCTCGCTTCGCTTGGCACCGGCGCGCGGCGCGCGCGCCTTCGCCCCAAATGAAAAGAGGCTGCCGGGGGGCGCTCTCGCCACCCCGGCAACCTCCTGACATGGTCAGCGGCCGGAAGCTCCGGCCTGGAGGACCATGCGAAACCGATAAACCCCGATGAACGGCGGCGTTGATTGGGGAAGGATACCCCCCGCCGTCATTCCAAAGGGCTTAAAGGTGCGTCCTCCAAGCCAACTGAACCGACCCCTTTGCTGAACCATGAGACATCGGATCACCTCCTTTCGCTGGTTAAAACCACGTGCCCAGGCCTGGACACGACCCCTGTTTGAATCATAAAATTTAACGAAACAAGTCTTGTAATGTTGCGGCTTTTCGACAATTCTCTTTCGCCTGCCAAAAGTGCAGCCGAACCCCGCTGTCGGCCCGCTAGTCGGCCTTTCCGAACAACACGCGCAACTCGTCCTTCGCCGCCTCCAGCACCTTTTTCTGCTTCGCCGGCAGATCGTGTCCGGCGCGGTTGATATAGAATGTCAGCATCGACATGGCCGATTGGAACGGCGTGCCCTTTCGTCGCGTGCTATGCTCGGCCGATCGTTTCAACGACGCCGCGATCTCCTTGGGATCGTCACGCGTGAAGATATGCTCTTCCAGGTCCATCGCGTCGGAATGTTCGGTCACGTCCTGCGACCATTTTTTGTCGGCCATTGTCGCTCTCCTCTGCGGGTAAAAACGCGAGGAGAAACAATCCTATCCCTCAGCCGCGACAATCCTCGATCACGCGACCGACCTCGGCCCAGGCGGGCACGACCAACGTCGGTGCGCCCTGCTGTTCGACGATGAAGCGGCCGCGGCTGAACGCCATCGCGTCGAGCAGGGGATCGCGCGCGTTCAGCGCGGCCGTTGCGGAACCGCCGCCCGGCTGCACCGGAACCGACCGCACAAGGCTCGACGTACGCAGCGTCAGCGGCGCTCCGACCGCACCACTGCGCGACAAGGTTACCGCGCCCGCACCACGATCGCAGCGCAGCGTCAGCAAGGCCGCGCCGCCCCCCTGCCCGTATGTCGCGATCGAACCACGCGCGTCCCCCCGATACGACCAATCCCCCGGCGTCACCGTCCAATCACGCCAGTCCGACCCCTGCGGCACGGGTAGCACCGGCGTCGGGGCGGGGCGCGGCATCGCGATCGGTCCCGGCGCAGGCTGCGGCGCGGTCGGCGCGCCGACGCAACCGGACACCAAAAGGATCGCGGCAAACGCGGTGAGCGAGGCAGAGGAAAAGCGCATGGCCGCGTGTATGCGGCATCGGACAGCCCTACTCAACCGATAGACCCCGAGCGATCTTGCGCCTCGTCGCGATTTCGCCTCTTGTGCGCCCAAGGGGATGACGATGGCACTCGAAGCGAAACGGTTGCGCGCCATCATCGGCGGGTCGGCTGGCAATCTGGTCGAATGGTACGATTGGTACGCCTACACGTCCCTATCACTCTATTTCGCGGCCTCTTTCTTCCCAAAGGGCGATGCGACCGCGCAATTGCTCGGCACCTCGGCGGTGTTCGCGGTCGGCTTCTTCATGCGTCCGATCGGGGCCTATGTGATGGGCCGCTACGCCGATTCCCACGGGCGCAAGGCCGGGCTGGCGGTGTCGGTCGGGCTGATGTGCGCAGGCTCGCTGATGATCGCCTTCGTGCCCGATTATGGCAGCATCGGGCTAGCCGCGCCGATCGTCCTGCTGCTCGCGCGGATGATCCAGGGCCTGTCGGTCGGCGGCGAATATGGCGCCAGCGCGACCTATCTGTCGGAAATGGCGACGCGAAAGAACCGCGGTTTCTGGTCGAGTTTCCAATACGTTACGCTGATCGGCGGTCAGCTTACGTCGCTCGCCGTCACGCTGATCCTGCAGGCGCTGCTGACCAAGGCGCAGATGGAGGCGTTCGGCTGGCGGATCGCCTTCCTGCTCGGCGCGGCGCTGGCACTCGGCGTCTATGTTCTGCGCCGCCGCCTGGCCGAAACCGCCTCGTTCGAGGCGCTGGCAAAGGACCGCCCCGCCTCGGGCGCAGCGGCACTATGGCGCGCGCATCCGCGCGAGTTCATCCTCGTCGCGATCATCAGCGCGGGCGGCAGCTTGGCCTTCTACGCCTACACCACCTACATGCAGAAATTCCTGGCCAACACCGCGGGGTTCTCGATCCAGGCCGCGACCGGCATCATGACCGCGGCGCTGGTCGTATTCATGCTCGTTCAGCCGCTGTTCGGCAGTCTCGCCGATCGGTTTGGGCGCAAGCCGATGCTGCTGCTGTTCGGCGTGGGGTGCACGCTCGTCTCGGTGCCTGTGTTCAGTGCCCTCGCCGCCACGCGCGATGCGACCGCCGCGTTCGCGATCATCATGCTGCCGCTGCTGCTGCTCGCCGCCTACACCTCGATTTCCGCGCTGATCAAGGCCGAGCTGTTCCCCACACACATCCGCGCGCTCGGCGTCGCCTTGCCCTATGCGCTGGGCAATGCGTTGTTCGGCGGCACGGCGGAATTCGTCGCGCTTCGCTTCAAGCAGGAGCATCTCGAAAGCGGCTTTTACTGGTATGTCGCCATCATCCTTGCGATCACGACATTCTGCTTCTGGCTGCTCCCCGAAACCAAGCGGACCAGCCTGATTAGCGAGGATTGAGGAACCGCATCGCCCCCCGCGCCGTTTCGCCTGCGAACTGAAGGAAGACTGATGGCCCAGACCGAACCAACCCAATTGCTGCTGCAATCGAACAAGGCCGACGCGATGCCGGTGCGCAGCCGCGACGGCGACAAGATCGGCACGCTCTACACGCTGATGGTCAACAAACGCAGCGGCCAGGCGGTCTATGCCGTGCTGACGATCGGCGGCTTTCTGGGCATGGGCAAGGCCTATTACCCAATCCCCTTCTCGCTGCTGCAGTTCGACCCGGTCAACGACACCTATATCGTGACGATCGACCGCCGCGTCCTGGAAGGCGGCCCAAGCTGGGCGGCAAACCCGCCGGAGTTCGACCAGGCGTACGCCGATCGCGTGTCGAAATATTACGACGTCGCGGGGGAGGACCTGTCGCTGGGGTGAGGCTTAGAAACCCTCGACCACTCGGGCGCTCGCCTCAAATCGCTGAGCTTTACGTTCGGCCTTCCAGAACACACGCTTATACTCGCGCAGGTGCACCCACCATTGCGGCGAGCGCGTCAGCTGGCCTTTTCGGACATGAGCCATGGGCTACGCCGCGTGTTTGGCGGCATGAGGAACCGCGCGATACAGCGGCTCGGGGATCGAAAAATTCATGTCCCGGGCAACTTCAAGCCAGCCTTGCATTGCGACCTGCACCTCGGCCAAGGCCTCTTCGGGTGTGTCGCCAAACGCCGAACACGATTTCAGGTCCGGCACATTGGCGACCCAGCATCCGTCGTCGTCAGACCAGAACAGATCGATATGATAGCGCAGCAACTCAGTCGTCCAATGTCAGTCCGTACGCCTCGCATATAGCAAGGAATTGCTGAATTTGATAGCTCTTGGCGTCCTTACCGCGCGGTTGGACGGTTAGGATAGCGGGGATGTCGGAACGAGCGTAATGACGATGGCTTCCCGTTGTGCGTCGCAGCGTAAAGCCAAACGCGAGGATCAGGCGTTCAAAATCACGAAAGGGAATTGATGCGCCGGGATTGGCGATGATCCATTTGTGAAGTTTAGCGGTCTTAGTCATGAACGCCTTTCCTTCCCGGAAAGCGGATCGCGCCAACCACGTTCGGTTGCAAAATCAGCAAACGTGCGGCTCATTCTAGCCTCCTAGTCGAGGACGGCATGAGCAAGAATGACATTCGCAATTCGCTGGGCCTCCGAGCGACTCAAATCGGCAGGGACATTTTCCAGGCGAACTACACAGCCGGGTCGGATGGGTACCTTGATCACCCCTTCCCAACCTGAGTCAACTATGTGTTGATTCTCTGTTCGAGCGAGATTATCTGTCGATTTAGTACCCTGCCCCATTTGCAACCAGACAGGGTTAACGCCAAGGATTTTGGCCAAGACAGAAATTTTCGCTGGACGAGGAGACGCTTCGCCTTCGTGCCACTTACGGACAGTTTCGGTACTAATCTTATCGCCCGATAGCCTATAGAATTGTTCTATTATATAGACATAGCGACCATCATGCTTTGCGGGAACAAGAGGTGATTGATCACAGGCTTGCCGAAATCTCCTGGCGAAATCGGGAGATCGGATCGGACCTGACGAATTTTTCGATGTGACCATGAACGCCTCCTGTGAGAGAGGCGTGTATACACGTTTTGGTTGTCTAATCAACCTTAAATCAAATCACCGCCCCCTTCGCGAACTCCCCGCCATCCCAGCGCGCATCTTCTGGCTCTTCCCGTAGCGCGTTTTGCGCGTGCCCGGCTTCCCCTCGTTGCTGCGCCCCATGATCGGCAGCTTTTGCTGTTCGACCGGCAAGCCCAACTCCTCCTGCTCCAGCTTGCGGATCTCGTCGCGCAGCCGCCCGGCGGTCTCGAACTCCAGATCGGCCGCCGCCGCGCGCATCTGCTTTTCGAGGTCCTCGATATAGGCGCGCAGATTGTGGCCGACCATGTGCGGCCGGTCCTCGTCGATCTCGACCGTCACCTGGTCGCGGCTCGCCACGTCCTGGATGATGTCGCCGATGTTGCGGCGGATCGTCGTCGGGGTGATGCCATTGGCTTCGTTATACGCACGCTGCTTCTCGCGGCGGCGGTTGGTTTCGTTGATCGCGCGCTCCATGCTGCCGGTGATGCGGTCGGCATAGAGGATCACGCGCCCGTCGACGTTGCGCGCCGCGCGGCCAATCGTCTGGATCAGCGAGGTTTCGCTGCGCAGGAACCCTTCCTTGTCGGCATCCAGGATCGCGACCAGCCCGCATTCGGGGATGTCCAACCCCTCGCGCAACAGGTTGATGCCGATCAGCACGTCGTACACGCCCAGCCGCAAATCACGGATCAACTCGATACGCTCCAGCGTCTCGACGTCGCTGTGCATATAGCGAACGCGAATGCCCGCCTCGTGCATGAACTCGGTCAGATCCTCCGCCATGCGCTTGGTCAGCGTGGTGACGAGCGTGCGGTACCCCGCCTCGGCGGTTTTCTTCGCCTCGACGATTAAATCCTGCACTTGCTCCTCGACCGGCTTGATCTCGATCGGCGGGTCAATGAGGCCGGTCGGGCGGATCACCTGTTCGGCGAACACGCCGCCGGTTTGCTCCATTTCCCACGCGCCCGGCGTGGCCGAGACATAGGTCGTCTGCGGCCGCATCGCGTCCCATTCGTTGAAGCGTAGCGGCCGATTGTCGATCGCACTCGGCAGCCGGAAGCCATATTCCGCCAGCGTCAGTTTCCGCCGGTGATCGCCGCGCGACATGCCGTTGATCTGGCCGATCGTCTGGTGGCTTTCGTCCACAAACAGCAGCGCGTTCTCGGGCAGATATTCGAACAACGTCGGCGGCGGCTCGCCCGGCATCCGCCCGGTGAGGAAGCGCGAGTAATTCTCGATGCCTGCGCACGAACCGGTCGCCGCGATCATCTCGAGATCGAAATTGGTGCGCTGCTCCAGCCGCTGCGCCTCGAGCAACTTGCCCTCGGGGATCAGCTCCTTGAGCCGTTCCTGAAGCTCGAACTTGATCGCCTCCATCGCCTGTTTCAGCGTCGGCCCCGGCGTGACGTAATGGCTGTTGGCGTAGATGCGGATGTAATCGAGGCTCGCGACCTTCTTGCCGGTCAGCGGATCGAACTCGACGATCTCCTCGATATCGTCGCCGAAGAACGACACGCGCCACGCCGTGTCGTCATAATGCGACGGGAAGATCTCCAGCGCATCGCCGCGCACCCGGAAATTGCCGCGCGCGAACGCCGCATCGTTGCGCTTGTACTGCAGCGCGACGAGTTTCCGCACGATCTCGCGCTGATCGACCACCTGGCCCTTTTTCAGGTCGAAGATCATCGCCGAATAGGTCTCGACCGATCCGATGCCGTACAGGCACGATACCGACGCCACGATGATCACATCGTCGCGTTCGAGCAGCGAGCGCGTCGCAGCGTGCCGCATCCGGTCGATCGCTTCGTTGGTCGAGCTTTCCTTTTCGATGTACGTATCCGAGCGCGCGACATAGGCTTCGGGCTGATAGTAATCGTAGTAACTGACGAAATATTCGACCGCGTTATCCGGGAAGAACGACTTCATCTCGCCGTAAAGCTGCGCCGCGAGGATCTTGTTGGGCGCGAGGATCAAAGCCGGCCGCTGTACCGCCTCGATCACCTTGGCCATCGTGAAGGTCTTGCCCGATCCGGTAACGCCGAGCAGCACCTGATCGCGCTCGCCCGCTTGCGTTTGCGCGACCAGCTCGGCAATCGCGGTCGGCTGATCGCCCGCCGGCGTATAGTCCGACACGATCTTGAACGGCCGCCCGCCCTCGGCTTTCGGGGGCCGCGCCGGGCGGTGCGGAATAAAGCTCTGCCCGGTCTCGGGTTCGTCGAGCGACGTGCGAATCTGGATGGCCATGCGGGTAATATGGGATGGACATAGCGGGAACGCCAGCCTCCCCGAGCGGCTCAGTTAAGTTCGCGCAACAGCCATCCCATGTCGCCGGGTGGGGGATAGACGCGGGGCTTGTCGCCATAATGCCGCTGCAGCACCAACTCGCGCCGTTCGTCGTTATCGAAGTCGTCGCCAAATTTTTCGGGAAACACAAACTCGACCGTGAATTTCGTGCCAGTTATGGTATACTCCATTGCCGACCATCGCTTGTCCGGGTCCTCCGCTGTCCATACTTCGAAAAGCAGATCGGTGAGCTTCCTGCTCGGATCGAAATAGCGAATCTGATTCCCCTCATCCTTAAAGACGTTGGGTCCGACCCATCCTTCGTCTGCTTCGACATACAGGAGCGTCTTGTCCGGATCGCCGACGATCGCGGCAAGTTCCCTGCCGATCTCGCGGTAAAGATCGCCGAACTTATTCAGCTTATCGTCTGACATATTAGCGCCCCCCTTTTCGATTGGTGAATATTTTGCGCTTCGTTTTTCCGTCGATAGACCAAGTGACGTTGAGCGAGTTGGGACGTTGCGACGTGCCGCCATAATGCGGGATGATATTGACATGGACGCGGTGGCCACCGCGTACCGACTTAGCCCATTTATCTTCGAGAGCACGATAGGCTCCGCGATTGAAATTGGCGTCTTGCGCGAAATGGTTGAAGCTCGCGCTTCGGCCATTGAAGCTTACAGCAATATAATGGCCGCCATCATCGGTAGCCTGCCGATCAGAACCGCCCGCGCGCGCTTGCTCGGTCCGCGAGCGCTTTTCGATCGATTCCAGCTGAAGGTCGCCATCGACATAGCGCGTCCTTTCCCCTTTATCTGCAGCGAAGGTATAACCATTGGCCTTGATCTCCCGCCATCCGAGCTGTCGAAACATCTGCTGCTGCAAGGAAGGCGGATGCGCGACATCGGCAGGCAAACGACCGCCATGGGTCTGCATGTAATAGTCCAGCGCAAGGACGCGATTTTTGGCATCGCGCGCCGCATCCCGCGATTGCTGAGTCGGGAGTTTGATCGGCTGACCGACCCGCAATGTGCTCTCGGGCGGGATATCATTCAGCCACGCCAGATCCTCGACGGTCACGCCGTTGCGCAGCGATGCGATCCGCTCCAGCGTATCTCCGCTCCTGACGACATGGATCGTATAATTGGCCGGGTCTTGCGGATCGAGCGTGCGCGGCTTCGTAGCCGACGAAGCGGCCGACGGCTGGCTTCGACGCGGACGGCTGCCCACCGTGCCGCTACGAGCGCCACCCGGTGCGAAGGTAAAGCGCCCGTTTCTCGGATCGTGATATGGGTTGAACTTGAGTTCGATCGGCGGACTCGCGACCCGCTGTCCGGTGCGCAAATAGATCGAAAACGCGGTGTCACGCGATCCGCGCTGAAGCCCTCCCGGCATACAGACTCCCCCTGATTAGAGAGAAAGGAGCCGTACCATAATAATTAGAACATATAAAGAACAAAATCAGAGGCTGATGCTCAAACCAATCTATCCCCGCCCCCAATCAGCGATTGCCATAATCAACCAATCTTGGGAGGATCATCGCCAAGAGCCCGCCGCACCCCAAGCGCCGCGCCACCCGGAGAGTTTCCCCGCCATGTCCCTTCGCCACGTCGCCATCCTCGCTCTCCCGCTCCTGGCAATCGCCTGCGGACCCGAAGCGCAGATCAAGCGTCAGCCGGGAAGCTGGTCGCAAAAGGTCGAGGTGCTGAAACTGGAGGGCAAGGGCGCGTCGCCGCAGGTACAGGCGCAAATGCAGAAGATGTTCGATGCGATGGCCGCCATGTCGGTGTGCGTCACCCCCGCCGCGGTGGAGAAAGAGGATCTCGCCAAGAATCTCGAACAAATGGGCTCGCGCGGCCAGAACTGCACCTTCAGCAATCGCGACGCGACCGGGTCTACGATCGGCTTCGATGCGGTCTGCAAGCAAGCGGGTGGCGGATCGATGAAGCTCACTGCGCGCGGCAGCAATGCGCCCACCGAGCAGGATATCAAGATGACGATGGTCGGCACCGACGCGGCCGGCAAGCAGCAGGGCACGATGGAGATGCGCGTTCGTGCGATCCGCAACGGCGATTGCAAGCCGAGCGACATCACCCTGCCCGACCTGCCGCCCAACCATCCGACCGTGCCGGAGGCTGGCCTCAAACCCTGACCGGCCTAAACGACCCGCCGATACGCCATGCGCCACATCGTCCAGCCGATCAGCGCGGAGACAAGCGCCAGGATCAGGCTCGTCGCCGCCGCACTGATCCAGCGGAACAGCAATGCTTGGGAATCCAGCGCGGGCATGTCGAACAGCCCGAAGCCATAGGTCTGCCCGCCCAGGAACAGCGCAAAACCCGCCAGCGCGCCGACCGCGATCGCGCTGCCCGGCCCACGCCACCCAAGCGCATGACACAGGATCCAGAGCGGCCCGCCGACCGCCACCGCCGCCATCATGGTGATGAGCACGCCCAGCACGAAGCCGACGATCAAGCCGGTCGGCGCAATCCCGCTGCCGATCGCCACGACGATCGTCGCAAAAACGCCGCCAACCAATCCACCCGCGCCAAGTGCCAGACCGGCGCGATCGAGCGACGCCTCATATCCCCGCATAGCCCGCTCCGCCACCACACCCAGTCTCTGCGGCGCGGCTGTAGCATCCCACGCCCACGCCCCCAAGTCGGCCTTCAGGGCAAGGCGCGCGCGGCGGCGGGCAGGCGCGCGACCATCTCGTCGCGAACGATCGGCGGAAGCGGCACGGGCGCGCGATACGGCGCAATCGTGGTCGGCACGCCCAGCGGGACGGTCCCGAACCCGCGCAAACCCGCCGTCTGCGTCACCGCGGCAAGCAAGCGCGGCGGCGTGTCGTATCCTTCGTACGACAAGCGGAACGTGCCCCAATGCACCCCGATACCGCTCGAAGCGCCGAGCCTGCGATAGACCTCCGCCGCATCGATCGGCCCGATATGGCTGCCCGCCGCCATCTGTCCGGGCATGAAGCGGAACGCCCCGATCGGGATCAATGCCAGCCGCACCGGGCCATAACGCGCGGCCTCGTCCGCCCATTTCAGATCGCCAGCACCAGTATCGCCCGCAAAGAACAGATTGCCGCCGGGCAGCTTGACGACGAAGCTCGACCACAAGGCCCGGTTGCGGTCGCTCGCCCAGCGCGACCCCCAATGGTGGTTGCGCGTGACGACGACATCGACGCCCGGCTTGATCGGCACGACCCCGCCCCAGTCGCGCGCGCTCGCCCGCACCCCGGCCTGGCCGATTACGCTGTCATTGCCCAGGCTGGTCACGATCGTCGGATGGTCGCGATCCCACAGACGCTTCAACGTCGTCAGGTCCATATGGTCGTAATGGTCATGGCTGATCAGCACGACATCGATCTTCGGCAATTTGTCGAACGCGATGCCCGGCTCCGCCACGCGCGCCGGGCCGATGTCGAGCGGGCCGACCGTGCGGCTCCACACCGGATCGGTCAGGATGTTCAGCCCCTGCGTCTGCACCAGCACCGTCGCATGGCCGACCCACGTCGCGACCATCGCATCGCCCTCAACGCGGGCGGGCGGCGCGACCGGGTGGATCGCGACCCGATCGGGCCATTTCGGTCGCCCGTCATTGCCCAGGATATAGCGCAGCAGGAAATTCGGCCGCGATTGCCCCGGCTTCGGCGCGGCGACCGCATCGTCATCCCCGTCGGGATTGAAGAAGCGCGTCCCGTCGAAATGCGCGCTCACCGGCCCGCGATAATAGCGCGCGTCCAGAAACCGCGGCACGATCGCCACCACGAGACAGAGGGAGATGACCAACCACAAAACCGTGGTGCCAAGCCCGCCGGCGATACGACGCCCCAAAGATGTACGCTTCATGCCAATCTGATGGCGTGTCGGCGCAAAGACATCAAGGGCACGCTTGATCGATCAAAAACGAATCGTTGTGTATAGACAACGTTATGTTATCAATTCCGACATGAATGCGGAAATTCACAATCGGATTGCGCTGTTTCGCGCCGAACGCGGCACCTCGCGCCGGGCGCTGGCGGACGCCGTCGGGGTCAATCCGCAAACGATCGGCTATCTGGAGCGCGGCGATTACAAACCGAGCCTGGAACTGGCGATGAAGATCGCAGCCTATTTCGGCGTCGCGATCGAACACCTCTTTTCCTTCACCCCTTTTGAAAGCGTGGCCGAAGTGCTGCGCCGCGCCGGAGACGCCTGATGCGCCGTGATCCGATCATTGCTGCCGCCGACTGGTTCACTCGCGTCACCGGTGCCGAAAAACTGCTGACCTGGCAGGTCTCGTGGCACCCGCGTCCGTTTCGATTCCTGCCGATTATCGCGCTCGCCCTTGGCGCGGTCGGGCTGGCGATGCAGATCGGACATCCCGACCGAGCGATTGGCAGCATCTTCGTCAACCTGGGATGTTTCATGCCGGGCATGGTGCTGATGCTGTTCGGCCCGCTACGGCAGCCGTCTCTCTCCGCCCCACTCGACGAGCGGGAGCGGCGACAACGCGTGACGGCGTTCGTGTGGGGCCTCGGCACCGCGCAGATTTTGGCGCTGATCGCCTGCTACACCTTCGCCGCTGCCGAGGTCCTACCGGGTTTATGGCGTCCGCGCAGCATCGGCGACTGGTCGACGCTCGCGCAGCTGATGTTTGGGGTCGTGGAAAACGTTACCGTGCTCGCGGCCAGTTGGGCGCTCCCACGTCCGTTACCAGAGGACGACTAGACCCCGACCAACAACCCCTCCCGCGCGATCTTCTCCTTCCACACCAGCGGCGCGAGCTGGTGCACATTCGCGCCGGTCGAATCGACCGCCACCGTCACCGGGAAATCCTTCACTTCGAATTCGTAGATCGCCTCCATACCGAGATCGGCGAAGCCAACGACCTTCGATCCCTTGATCGCGCGCGCGACGAGGTACGCCGCCCCGCCGACCGCCATCAGGTACGCGCTTTTCGCCTCGGCGATCGCCTTGGTCGCATCGGCACCGCGCTCGGCCTTGCCGACCATCGCCAGCAGCCCCTGGTCGAGCATCATGCGCGTGAACTTGTCCATCCGCGTCGCCGTCGTCGGGCCCGCCGGGCCGACCACTTCCTCGCCGACCGGATCGACCGGGCCGACGTAATAGATCACGCGGCCCTTGAATTCGACCGGCAGGTCCTCGCCCGCCTCCAGCATATCCTTGATGCGCTTGTGCGCGGCATCGCGCCCAGTCAGCATCTTGCCGTTCAGCAGCAATCGGTCGCCCTGCTTCCACCCCTGCACCTGCTCGGGCGTCAGCGTGTCGAGATCGACGCGGATCGCGGCGCCGTCGGGCTGCCAGTCGACCTTGGGCCATTCGTCGAGCTTGGGCGCTTCGAGGAAGCTCGGCCCCGATCCGTCGAGCGTGAAATGCGCGTGGCGCGTCGCGGCGCAATTCGGGATCATCGCCACCGGCTTGCCCGCGGCGTGGCACGGCGCATCCTTGATCTTCACGTCGAGAATGGTCGACAGCCCGCCCAGCCCCTGTGCGCCGATGCCGAGCGCGTTGACCTTGTCGAAAATCTCGATCCTCAGCGCCTCGATGTCGTTCTTCGGCCCGCGCGCCTTCAGCGGGCCCATGTCGATCGGCTCCATCAGCGCCTGTTTCGCCAGCAGCACGCAATGCTCCGCCGTCCCGCCGATCCCGATCCCAAGCATCCCCGGCGGACACCAGCCGGCACCCATCTGCGGCAACATCTCGATCACCCAATCGACGATCGAATTGGACGGATTCATCATCTTGAACTTGGACTTGTTCTCCGACCCGCCGCCCTTCGCCGCGACGTCGACCGAAACCTTCGCGCCCGGCACCATCGTGACGTGCAGCACGCACGGGGTGTTGTCCTTGGTGTTGCGGCGGGTGAAGGCCGGGTCGGCCAGCACCGAGGCGCGCAGCTTGTTGTCCGGGTGCAGATAGGCTCGGCGCACCCCTTCGTCGACGACCTCCTGCAACGATCGCGAGGTGTCGTCGAGCACGCAGTCCATGCCCCATTCGACGAACACGTTGACGATGCCGGTATCCTGACAGATCGGGCGGTGCCCCTCGGCGCACATCCGGCTGTTGGTCAGGATCTGCGCGATCGCGTCGCGCGCCGCCGGGCCCTGTTCCGCCTCATACGCCGCGCCAAGCGCGCGGATGTAATCCATCGGATGATAGTAGCTGATGAACTGCAGGGCGTCGGCGACGCTTTCGATCAGGTCGGCTTGGCGGATGATGGTCGTCATGAACGGGCCTTCGGTGCTGGATTCTGCCGCACCCTCTATGCGCCCGCACGCCCGCCGCCAAGGTTGCGAAATAGGTATCCTTATTGCCTGTTTACCAAAGGCCGCAGGGACTTTGGCAAGGTTCGCCCGCTATCGAAGAATCGATGCGAGCCCGTTTCAATCCCGTAAAAGCCGTTCTCCGCGCATTGGCGGCGTTTCGTGCCGATTTGATGCCCGGCCCGCGCGCGCCGGAAAGCCACCGCGACAAATTGCATATCCAGGTGCGCCAACTCGGCGCGATCTGGCCGCTCGCCTTCGTCGTGGCGGTCGCCGCCCCCTCGATCGTGTGGTGGGCGGCGTACGAAGCGGGCCTGCCCGCGTTGATGAACGCCGCCACGCTGTGGGGCGCGGTTGTTGCCGCGCTGGGCCTGCTCTTGCTGGTGGTGGCGTGCGTGCCGCCGCTCAAGCATTGGTCGCCATATATCCACGTGCGCATCGCGACCCTGGTCGGATGCGGCATCGCGGCGGCGCTGCTCGCCCTGCTCTATGCGACCGTCGGGACGGTGTCCGGCACGTTCAACTTCATCAGCTTCGTCGCGGTGTTCGGCGCGATCATCGTGACGATCATCGCGCTGCACCCGGTACGCGCGGCAACGCTTGGCTTCGCGATCGGACTGGTCGCGGTGCTGGGCCTGCACGAAGGCTTCGACACCGCGCTTGGCATCGCGCTTGGCTTCGTGCTGTGCTTGACCGTCGCCACCTATCGCCTGGTCGCGTTCGACCGGCGCGCGGGGACGCGGCGCGACCTGGAATATGCGCAAGGCCGCATGGCCACTCGCCTGGTCGCCGAATTCGAGGCGCATTCGAACGGCTGGTTCTGGCAAACCGATGCCGAGGGCCGCATCACCTATCTGACCGCCAAGGTCGCAAGCGAGCTCGACCTGCCCGACGCGCCCGCGATCGGCGCGCCGCTCACCACGTTGTTCCGCATGGACAGCGCGACGCCGGAAACCGAGCGCACGCTCGCCTTCCATCTCGCCTCGCGCACCGCTTTCTCGAACTACTCCGTGCGCCCGGCGAGTGTCGCCAAGCTGGATCGCTGGTGGTCGATCTCGGGTCGGCCGGTGATCGACGATTTCGGCCATTTCGTTGGCTTCGTCGGCAGCGGCAGCGACCTGACCGAACGCCGCCGCGCCGATGCGGAGATCACCCGCCTCGCCTTGTTCGACGGCCTCACCGGTCTCGCCAACCGCCAGCGTTTGCGCCTGTCGCTCGACCAGACACTGGCGCAACGGCTCGCCCAGCCGGGACATGTGCGCAGCTCGGCGCTGTTCCTGCTCGATCTCGACCGCTTCAAGGCGGTCAACGATACGCTCGGCCACCAGATGGGCGACGCGCTGCTCAAGCAGGTCGCCCAGCGGTTGCAGCGCACGATCGGCGAGGCGGGCCTGGTCGGGCGCCTTGGAGGCGACGAATTCCAGGTGATCCTTCCCGCCATGTCGGATCGCGAGAAACTGGGCGAGCTGGCACGGCGCGTGATCTTCGATCTGTCGCAACCCTATAGCATCGACGGGTCGGCGATCAGCATCGGCTGTTCGATCGGCATCGCCTTGTCGCCCGACGACGGCACCGATGCCGAAACGCTGGTCCGCAATGCCGACCTCGCGCTGTATGCCGCCAAGGGCGACGGACGCGGCATCCACCGCTTCTTCCGTGACGAACTGCTGGTCGGCGCGCAAAGCCGCAAGCAGCTCGAAGACGATCTGCGCGATGCACTCGGCGGCAACCAGTTCCACATTGCCTATCAGCCCGTCGTCAGCACGCGCTCCGAACGGATCGTCGGTTATGAGGCGCTGCTGCGCTGGGAACATCCGACCCGCGGCATGATCAGTCCGGCGGAATTCATTCCCGTCGCCGAGGATTGCGGGCTGATCGAGGCAATCGGCGAATGGGTATTGCGCACCGCCTGCATCGAGGCGGCAACCTGGCCGAGCGACGTGCGCGTCGCGGTCAACGTGTCGCCGATTCAGTTCGCCAATCCCGCCCTGCCCACGCTCGTCACCTCGGCGCTGGCGAAATCGGGGATCGCGCCGCATCGGCTCGAGCTCGAAATCACCGAGGGCGTGTTCGTCGACGAAACCCCCGCGACCGAACAGATGTTCAAGACGCTGAAGGGCTGCGGCGTGCGTCTGGCGCTCGACGATTTCGGGACGGGCTATTCCTCGCTCGGCTATCTGAAGAAGGCGCCGTTCGACAAGATCAAGATCGACCAGAGCTTCGTGAAAGGCGCGACGATCGCGGGCAACCGCAACGCCGCGATCATCAAGGCGATCGTCAACCTGGCCGATACGCTGGGGATGGAAACGACCGCCGAGGGCGTCGAGAATCACGACGAGATCGCGCTGATCCGCGAACTCGGCTGCAGCCATATCCAGGGCTATGCCTATGGCAAACCCGCCCGCGCTGCCGAAGTCGCCGTGCAATTGAAAGCGGCCGACGGGCGCGCAACTCCGAGCGGATACCGCGTCAGCCGCTCGCCGCGCACCGCGATGCTGCGCACAGCCCGCATCCAGGCCGGCGACGTGGTCGGCGAAGTACGCATCCGCAACATCTCGTCGGGCGGCGTGATGATCGATGGGATCGAGGTCGAGGACGGCGTCGGCGATCTCGACGTGCTGATTGAACTGCTCGAAAACCAGATGTTCCCGGCGCGCCTGCGCTGGGCGGCCGACGGCAAGGCCGGCCTCGAATTCGCCGAAACGTTCAACATGGAACGGCTCGCGACCGCGACGGTCCCGCTCAGGAAAACAGCATAACGCCCCAAGCTAAACCCTTCCCCGGCGAAGGCCGGGGAAGGGTTTCGAAGAACGGCGCCTCAGCCCGCGCTATTCGCCGTCACCGCAGCAGCGGCTGGCGGTGGAGGTGGCGGCGCACCCGCCCCATCCGGGCCGCCGTCGGGGCCGTCGTCCGGCCCGCCATCAGGCCCGCGATCCGGACCACGCCCCTCGGGTCCGCCCGGGCCGCCATGCGGGCCATGCCGCCCACCCGGCCCACCCGGACCGCCACGCGGCGGCCCCATCGGGCGCAGCGCCATCACCTTGCCATCCGCGCCGACCAGGAACGATGCATGGACGGTGCCATCGCGGAAACGTCCCTGCACCGTCACCGTCTGCCCAACGCTCACCAGCGGCGACGCGTTGCCCATGAAACCGTGGCGCGGCCCGGTTTCGATCAGCGCGCGACCGCTGGCATCCGCCATGATGAACGCCGCGCCATACACTTCGGCCACCTTGCCGCGCACGGTAACGATTGACTCGCCGTCGCTCAGCGTCCGGATCGCGGTCGGCGTCGCGGGGGCCATTTCGACCGTCGGGCCGGTCATCTGCGCGACGGTCGCCCCGCCGCCGACACCCACCGCGAGCAACGCCGTCGCGACCAGCGCGGCCTGCACCGACAGGCGGCGCTTGCGCGGGGCGGTCGGGGTCGGCTCGGCCGGGGTCGGGCCTTCGATATAGTCGGTCATGTCTGCACTCCTTGCGTTGTTGGTGTTGCCCTTTTTGCGCACGCACCCCACCACCACGCTGAACTTGCCGGTTCAGCCACCGTTTAAGCGCGCGGATTAGCGACCGGCGGGAAGGACAAGACGATGCGCATTCTGTTGGTGGAGGACGACGCGACGCTCGCCGACGGCATCGCCAAGGCGCTTCGCGCCGAACATTTCGCGGTCGATGTGGCGGCGAATGGCGAGGATGGGGCGCATCTCGGGGACACCGGCAGCTATGACGCGGCGGTGCTCGATCTTGGCCTGCCGATCAAATCGGGCATCACCGTGCTGGAGGAATGGCGCGCCGCCGGGCGTGCGCTGCCCGTCCTGATCCTCACCGCGCGCGACGGCTGGTCTGAAAAGGTCGCAGGGTTCCGCGCCGGGGCGGACGATTATCTCACCAAGCCGTTTCGCGTCGAGGAACTCGTCATGCGGCTGCGCGCGCTGGTCCGCCGCGCCACCGGCAACGCCGCCGCGCGCATCCAGTGCGGGCCCGTGTCGTTCGACGCGCAGACCGGACAAGTCGAACTGGACGGACTCCCCTTGCGCCTCACCGCGCTTGAGTGGCGGGTGCTGACCACGCTGATGCTGCGCAAGGGCGTGGTGGTCGACCGGCTCGACCTGCTCGACCATGTGTATGAAGGCGACGCCGATCCCGATTCCAACTCGCTCGAAGTGATCGTCGGGCGCCTGCGCAAGAAGATCGGCGCGGAGCGGATCGAGACCGTGCGCGGCCGCGGCTATCGGGTGGTGGAGGGGTGAAGGTTTCGCTCTCCCGGCACACCTTCCTGTTCTCCGGCGAAGGCCGGAGAACAGGGTCGCGGGGGCTGCGCCAGCAACCCTGGGCTCCGGCCTTCGCCGGAGAACACGAAGCATGACCCTCCTCCCCCGCTCGCTCTACGGTCGCCTGCTAGCCACCGCGCTCTTCGCGACGCTCGCCGCGCTCGCCTTCGCCGCGGTCTCGATCGGCGCGGTGCTCGATCGCTTCGTGATGCGCGGATTGGACGACCGGCTCGACGCGCAGATCGCGATCCTGGCCCAGGCGGTCGGGCGCGATGGCACGATCGACCGCAGCCGCCTGATCCTCGCCGCACCCTATGACGATGCGCGCGGCGGCTGGGGCTGGCGGATCGACGCGGGCGGGCGCACGCTCGCCTCCCCCGCCAAGCCCGATCTGAACGCGATGGAGGAACGCCCGCGCTTTCCCGACGGCCCACCGCCGCCGTTCGCGCGCCATGATCGCGACGACCGGCCACGCGCGCTCGACTGGCGCGACCGCGACGGCCCGCGCCACGCGCGCAGCCTGACGCTTGCCACCCCCGCCGGCCCGGTTCGGATTACCGCCTCGGCCCCGCGCGCGATCGTCGATCGCCCCTTGCGCGCGGCGATGATGCCATTGCTCGGTTCGCTGCTGCTGCTCGGGGCCGCGCTCACCCTCGCCACGCTCGTCCAGCTCCGCATCGGCCTACGCCCGCTGAAAGCCATGCGCGCAAGCCTCGCCGCGATCCGCGCGGGCAAGGCCGAGGCGCTGCCCGAAAACCAGCCAAGCGAGCTCGCCCCGCTCGCAACCGAGATCAACGCGCTGCTCGCCGAGAACGCCGCCGCGCTCGCCAACGCGCGCGGCCATGTCGCGAACCTCGCCCACGGCCTCAAGACCCCGCTCGCGACCCTCGCCCTCGCCCTCCCCCCGCACGATCCCGACGGTCAGTTGCGCGAACAGGTCGACCGAATCGACCGTGCGGTGCGCCACCATCTCGGCCGGGCCCGCGCCGCAACGCCCGGCGGCGCGATGCGCGTTGCGACCCCGCTCGCCCCCGTGCTCGCCGACCTCACCAACGCGCTCGGCCGCATCCATGCCGATCGCGGCGTCACCGCTACCGTCGAGATCGCGCCCGACCTGACAGTGGCCGTCGATCGCCAGGATCTCGACGAACTGATCGGCAACCTGCTCGACAATGCCTGGCGTTTCGCCCGCAGCCGAATCGCAGTCGAGGCACGCGTCGCCGCAGACCCGCGATTCGTCCGTCTCGACATCGCCGACGATGGCGTCGGCATCCCGCCCGAAGCACACGCCGCCGCGCTCGCCGCCGGGCAGCGACTCGACGAACGCGGCGACGGCCACGGCTTTGGCCTGTCGATCGCGCACGAACTGGCGACCCTCTACGGCGGAACCCTGAGTCTCGAATCAGCCGATCTCGGCGGCCTCGCCGCCATCGTCACCCTGCCCCGACCGCCCGCTGCGTCACCCGGTACGGCTGCGTGAAAAAAATGTCACGTTCCCGGTTCGGTCTCTTGCGTTTCGGCAAGGCCAGCTTTGACCGCGCGTCGCGCCTTGCCGGCACTTTGGCGTTGCGTTGAGCTGAATCAAAATAGCGACGAGTCGAGTCCCTAAAGTGTAATTTACCGGGTTGCACCGCAGGTCGATCCGGCACAATCTGTTGGGGTTGAGTTCGGGGGCGAACCCAAGAGCTAGTAGAACAGAGCCTGCAATCCCATATTGCAGAGAGACATCAGCCTGTGTTTACGACACGGGACGATCTTATTTTGTTCTCGTGTGTTCGCCCCGGAGGGAATAGCATGGGGGCTCGTCCCCAATTCGAACGGACCGGGAACGCGCCACGGTGAAATGGCGGCGCTCCGGCCCAGCAAGTGACGGGAAGACGAAGGCGATGACGATGGATTTTCGGGACAGCAGGGAAGCGAATACGGACATGGCAACCGATGCGATCGAGGCGCTGACGAGCAGCACCACTCCCCCGTCGAGCGACACCAGCGGCGCGAAACGTACGCTCACCGCGCGCAACGATTCGAAGGAAGTGCGCGCGCAGCTTTACCCGGTCGAGGTCGATCACTCGCGCGACGCGCTGCTGACCGAATTCGGCAAGGACACGCTGCGGGACCGGTACCTGCTGCCCGGCGAAACCTTCCAGGATCTATTCGTCCGTGTCGCCTCGGCCTATGCCGATGACGCCGCCCACGCGCAGCGCCTCTACAGCTATATCTCGCGCCTGTGGTTCATGCCCGCGACGCCGGTCCTGTCGAACGGCGGCACCGGGCGCGGCCTGCCGATTTCCTGCTTCCTCAATTCCGTGCCCGACAGCCTCAACGGCATCGTCGATACCTGGAACGAGAATGTCTGGCTCGCCTCGCGCGGCGGCGGCATCGGCACCTATTGGGGCAATGTCCGCGGCATTGGCGAGCCCGTTGGCCTCAACGGCAAGACCAGCGGCATCATCCCGTTCGTGCGCGTGATGGATTCGCTGACGCTCGCCATCTCGCAAGGGAGCCTGCGGCGTGGTTCGGCGGCGGTCTATCTCGACGTGTCGCACCCGGAGATCGAGGAGTTCCTCGAAATCCGCAAACCCTCGGGCGATTTCAACCGCAAGGCGCTCAATCTGCACCACGGCGTGCTGCTCACCGATGCCTTCATGGAAGCGGTCCGGTCGGGCAGCGAATGGACGCTGACCAGCCCGAAGGACGGCTCGGCGCGCGCCACCGTCGATGCACGCTCGCTCTTCCAGAAGCTGGTCGAAACCCGCCTCGCGACCGGTGAGCCCTACATCATCTTCTCGGATCACGTGAACAAGGCGATGCCCAAGCATCACCGCGACTTGGGTCTCAAGGTCTCGACCTCGAACCTGTGCAGCGAAATCACGCTGCCGACCGGCAAGGATCACCTCGGCAACGAGCGTACCGCCGTGTGCTGCCTGTCCTCGCTCAACCTCGAAACGTGGGATCAGTGGAAGGACGAGAAGGGCTTTATCGAGGACGTGATGCGTTTCCTCGACAACGTCCTGCAGGATTTCATCGACCGCGCCGAACCCGGCATGGAGCAGGCCGCTTACTCGGCGATGCGCGAACGCTCGGTCGGCCTGGGCGTCATGGGCTTCCACTCCTTCCTGCAGGCGCGCGGGCTGCCGTTCGAAGGCGCGATGGCCAAGTCGTGGAACCTGCGCATGTTCAAGCACATCAAGGGTCAGGTCGACGAAGCGTCGATGCACCTCGCCAATGAGCGTGGCCCCTGCCCCGATGCCGCCGACATGGGCGTGATGGAGCGCTTCAGCTGCAAGATGGCGATCGCGCCGACCGCGTCGATCAGCATCATCTGCGGCGGCACCTCCGCGTGCATCGAGCCGATCCCGGCGAACATCTACACCCACAAGACGTTGTCGGGCAGCTTCTCGATCCGCAATCCGTATCTGGAGAAACTGCTGATCGAGAAATCGAAGAACTCAGATGCCGTGTGGAATTCGATCCTCGAGCAAGGCGGATCGGTGCAGCATCTCGATTTCCTCAGCCAGGAGGAAAAGGACTGCTTCAAGACCAGCTTCGAGATCGACCAGCGCTGGCTGATCGAGCTGCAGGCCGACCGCACGCCCTTCATCGATCAGGCGACCTCGCTCAACCTCTTCATCCCCGCCGATGTCGAAAAGTGGGACCTACTGATGCTCCACTTCCGCGCGTGGGAATTGGGCATCAAGTCGCTTTACTATCTCCGCTCCAAATCGGTGCAGCGTGCCGGTTTCGCGGGCGGCGTCGAGGCCGACAACACGATCGAAAAGCCGCAATTCGACATCGAAGTGAAGAATTACGACGAATGCCTGGCGTGTCAGTGAGGTAAAATTCCCTCTCCCTTTGGGAGAGGGAGGGAGGCGCGAAGCGCCGGAAGGGTGAGGGCAGGACGTTGCGCCTCTACGCAAATCAACCGATCGGCACCGTTCCCCGCGCACGACAGCTCCGTCGTGACGCGCCCGAACCCGAACGCCGGTTGTTGCGGGCGCTAAAACAGGCTTTCCCATCGATGAAGTGGCGCCACCAAGCCCCGGTCGGCCCCTTTTACGTCGACATCCTGTGCTTTTCGGAGAAATTGGTGATCGAGGTCGATGGCGATACCCATGCCGATCGCGAATGGCGCGATGCAAGCCGAACGAACGTCATCGAAGACGAAGGATTCCGCGTGCTGCGCGTTTCGAACAACGATGTGATGCAGAATCTGGACGGCGTGATCGCGCAAATCTCCCTCTCCGTTCAGGAGAGGGAAGGGGCCCATCGCGCCAGCGATGGGAAGGGTGAGGACAGCACAAATGGCAAGGGCAGAGCGGAATGACCCGCCCTGCCCTTACCCGACCTCGCTACGCTCGGCCACCCTCTCCCGAAGGGAGAGGGGTTAAGTGCTCATTTCTCTTCTTCGAACGTCACCGCGACATCGGCGTTGGCAGAAAGGCGGACCGTGCCGTTCTCGACATCGGCGACCAGGCCGAGCGAGATGTAATGGTGGTGCCCCTCATGGCTGCCATGCCCTTCGTTGACCTGCGCGCCCGAATCCTTCTTGGTCAGCTTGATGCGGCCGCCCTCGACGTGGTCGACGGTACCGACATGGACGCCGTCGGCGCCGATGACTTCGGCATGTTCTTTAATCTGCGATGCGTCGACCATTTCCATAGCTCCTGCGTTGAGAGTGCTCGGTCCGAACGCGCATTCCGCGCTTTGGATGCAAGGAACATCGCATGAATCGACCTATTCGCACAGCGGCTGCGCTCGCGGGGGTGACGCTGCTCGCCGCCTGCGCGCATCAGGTGCCGAGCGCAGTACAGCACACGCCCGACACGCCCGGCTTCCTGCTGGGCCTGTGGCACGGCTTCATCTTCCCCGTCGCCTGGGTGCTCTCGCTGTTCGTGCCCGATATCGCGGTGTACGCGGTGCCCAACAACGGCGGCTGGTACGATTTCGGCTTCTTCATCGGCGTCGTCTTCTTGGGCGTCGGCTCGCACCGCAGCAAGACGGTGTACGTCAACCGCACGGTGCGGCGATGACCCTGTCGATCGCCATCATGTACGGCGTCGCGCTGCTGTTCACGCTGATCGGCGCGGGCCTGCTGCTCGCGCTCACACGCAAGCGGAGCGAGGCTAAAGTCTATGTTTTCCGCATGGCCGGCATCATGGCATTGTCGCTCGGCCTCGTGCTGGCGATGAGCGCGACCGCAATGTGGCGCTGGAGCCTGGCGGCATGACCGGTTTTGCCGATATTCCTCGGCCGTGGAGTGAGTCCCTTTGACCAATGCCTTCGATCTGTTCGGCGTCATCATCGCGCTCAATCTCGTCTATTTCGGCTGGGTGCTCGGCTTCGTCGCCGGCTCGCCCAAAGGGCTGTCGGCCGGCAAAGCCACCGCGCCCGCCAAATCCCCCGAACGCCGCTACCTCGGTATCGGCATGATCGTGCTGGGCCTGGCCTTCGCCGGCTTCAGCCTCTCGCGTTTGATCTGATCCACCTCTTTCAAGTCTGTCAGTCCAGGAAGAAACCCATGTCCCTCACCGAAGCCCGCAAGCAGTACAAGCCGTTCGAATACCCTTGGGCGTTCGATTTCTGGAAGCGCCAGCAGCAGATCCACTGGATGCCCGAGGAAGTGCCGCTGGGCGAGGATTGCCGCGACTGGGCGCAGAAACTCTCCGACCACGAACGCAATCTGCTCACGCAGATCTTCCGCTTCTTCACGCAAGCCGACGTGGAAGTGCAGGATTGCTATCACGAGAAATACGGCCGCATCTTCAAGCCGACCGAAATCAAGATGATGCTGGCCGCGTTCAGCAACATGGAGACGGTGCACATCGCCGCCTACAGCCATCTGCTCGACACGATCGGGATGCCCGAGAGCGAATATGGCGCCTTCCTCGAATATAGCGAGATGAAGGACAAGCACGATTACCTGCAGAAGTTCGGCGTCGATTCCGATGAGGATATCGCCAAGACGCTCGCCATGTTCGGCGGCTTCACCGAAGGGCTGCAGCTCTTCGCCAGCTTCGCGATGCTGATGAACTTCCCGCGCTTCAACAAGATGAAGGGCATGGGGCAGATCGTCACCTGGTCGATCCGCGACGAGAGCCTGCACTGCGAAGGCATCATCAAGCTGTTCCACACCTTCGTGCGCGAACGCGATTGCTTCACCAAGGGTGTGAAGTCCGACATTCGCGAGATGTGCCAGCACACCGTCCATCTCGAGGACAATTTCGTCGACCTCGCCTTTGAAATGGGCCCGGTCAACGGCATGACCGCGAAGGAAATCAAGAAGTACGTCCGCTTCACCGCCGATTGGCGGCTGGGCCAGCTCGGCCTCAAGCCGATCTTCATGATCGACGAACACCCCCTCCCCTGGCTCGCCCCGATGCTGAACGGGGTGGAGCACGCCAATTTCTTCGAACAGCGCGCAACCGAATATTCCAAGGCCGCGACGCGCGGGAATTGGAATGAAGTGTGGGAAGGGTTTGATAAGCGGCAGAAGGCGAAGGCTGGGCCTGCGGCGAATGAGGCCGACGACGCCGAGGGCGATATGTTCTCGCGGGCTGGGGTTGCGGCGGAGTGAGTGAAATGAAAATAGGAGATCTCGTTAAACTAAAATCGGGTGGTCCGTTTATGACGGTTTCTTGGATGCAAGAAGACGACGTGGGCTGCAACTGGTTCAACCAGAATGACGAACTTAAGTCTGCGCATTTTAGGGAAAACGAACTACGGTTGGTTCTAAGTGAAGAATTATAGATTAGTCTTGCTCTTTATCGCCGCAGTTTTGATAGCATGGGTTGCTATCATAATTGCTAGCGGAGCAGGCTGGAATCCCATTGGAATAAGATGGGATTTTTCTAATACTGGTGCATTTGGAGATTCTTTCGGCCCTCTAAGCGCAACTATGGCGGCTGCAGCGGCTGTTAGCGCTTTGTTAGCCTGGAATATTCAACGCAACGAGGTTCTTCGTCTTCGATCGAACGACGAACAAGCGAAGAACGATTTAGAAATCAATCGAGATGACCAAACATTTTTTAACTTACTCAGAATGTTTCAAGACGTAGTAGCCGCGACCGATATTCAGCGTTCTGATGGTCCTGATAAAAGAGGCCAAGATTCATTCGCCTTTATTTTAGATAGAGTTTCCGCCCGCCTTGAACACGGCCGAGAACAAGCTTACACAGTTATATTTAATAAATACATCAATGATCTTGGTCATTACTTTCGGATTTTATATAATATAATCGCATTTATAGATCGTTCTAGGTTGCCTGATAAGTACTTTTACGTGAAGGTTGTAAGATCTCTTTTGTCTAATGCTGAAATAGCGCTGATCGGATTAAACTGTATTTACGGAGAGGGATTGACTAAATTTAAGCCTTTGGTGGAGAAGTACGCTCTGCTCAAAAATCTCAGCCCTAGTCTAATCGAGAAATACCAATTTAAATCACATTTTGCCGCCGGAGCATTCGTACGAACAGACTAGTAGTAGTCAGAACGGGATTTTTAGCCATATGCGCGTATTTTCGAATGCAGCGCCGAGATCGAAAGCGCATGGCATGACTATTTCGCCTGAGGCCACCCCAGGGCCCACCCAAATCCGCTTCGACGCCGATCAAATGTGGGTCGAGCTCGACGACGGCCGCACACTCGGCGTGCCGCTCGCCTGGTTTCCGCGCTTGCTCAACGCCCAGCCGGACGATCTAGCCGCCGTCCAGATCAGCCCGCACGTGCTGCACTGGGACGCGCTCGATGAAGACATTTCAATCGCCGGGCTGCTAGCCGGTCGCGGTGATCGCGCAATGGTCCCGACAAGCCGCGCGGCTTGATCCCCGCTAAAGTGGCGGGCTTCGGAGCTAACCCTCAAGCTTGAGATCGCGCCAGATCTGCTCGACCGGTATCATCGCCGCGCGGTCCTTGCTCTCCGCCAAACCCCGCTCGATCTTCGCGCGCTGCCACGCCGCATGACCGCGCTCCACCGAACCGGCTTCCTCGGTCACTTTCTCGGCAGGGACGGTCACAATTACCATTTTGGCAACATGTGCCCGCTTAGCGCGCAAGGGAAGGCGACATCAACCGAAACAAGCGGAGCACAAACAACAGTCGCAGGGCGCGGAGTAAATCCGCGCCTTCGGCCGGATCGGCTGCGCCATCCGCCGGCAGAGCGCGGCGCCGAGACGCGGAATAGCTTTGCTATTCCGCGTCTCGGCGCCGCGCTGTCCTACACGAACCAGAACGGTTAAATGGTCGCGCTCCTACAACCAAGGAGCAAGACCCATGTTCAGCGACGACGAAATCCGCGACCATCCCAACCCCGACCTCCTGATCAACATGAACGAAGCCGAGGAGAAGATCGCGGCGGAGAATGCCGCCAAACGCCGGGCCAATTACGAAGCCGTCCAGCTCGCCCGCCGCCGGTTCAGCGGCTGGACCGCGGAGCGGCAGCGCACCTTCCTCGCCGCGCTTGCCGATACCGGCTGCGTCTCGGTCGCGGCGGAGGCGGCGGAGATCACCCCGCGCTCGTGCTACCGTCTGCGCCGCCATCCGAAGGGCGCGGCCTTTGCCAAGGCGTGGGACGACGCGCTGCTCGTCGCCACCGGGCGGCTGGTCGCGATCGCGTTCGAACGCGCGATCATCGGCACCCCGCGCGAAATCTGGCGTGGCGGCAAGCTCGTCGCCGAGATGTCGATCCCGTCCGACAAGATGATGATGTTCATGCTGCAACGCCTGATGCCGCTTATCTACGGCCAGACCGGCCCCGGCAACGGCACGGTCGAGGCGCAGATCGCGCACGCCCGCACCGCCTTGCCCGATACGCTCGGCGCGCTGACCGACGTGGACGAGGAAAGCCCCGACGCGCTGGTTCCCGACGATTACAAGCCCCTGCCGCCGCGCGACGAAGGTGCCTGAAGCGGGGGGCGCCTGAGGGTGCGCGCGGGCGCACGGTCGCCGATGGTGCGACTCGTGCGACTTTAGCGCCCGCGCAAACCCCGGCGATGGTGTGACTCGTGTGACTTTAGCGCTGGCCCTTACGCCCGCGCGCCCTCCGCCACCGCGCCCGAATTGTGGCGCAGCGCCTTCAGCACCGTGTCGACGATCGCATCGGCGTCCAGCCCGGCCTGGGCATATTGCACCTCGGGCTTGTCCTGGTCCTGGAACAGATCGGGCAGGCGCAACGTGCGCAGCTTGAGGCCCGCGTCGATCAGGCCGTCGTCCGACGCGAAAGTGAGCACATGCGCGCCGAGACCGCCGACTGCGCCTTCCTCGATCGTCACCGCCACTTCGTGCGTGGAGAGCAATTTGCGGATCAATTCCTCGTCGAGCGGCTTGGCGAAGCGCAGGTCGGCGACGGTCGTGCTCAGCCCCTTGGCCTCCAGCGCCTCGGCCGCCTTGAGCGATTCGCCGAGCCGCGTGCCGAGCGACAGGATCGCGACCTTGTGCCCCTGGCGCACGATGCGGCCCTTGCCGATCTCCAGCTGCTGCGCCTGCGCCGGCAGCTCGACGCCGACGCCATTGCCGCGCGGGTAGCGGATCGCGATCGGGCCGTCGTCATACAGCACGGCGGTATGCGTCATGTGGACCAGCTCGGCCTCGTCGGCCGGGGCCATCACCACCATGTTGGGCAGGGTGGCGAGATAGGTCACGTCGAACGACCCGGCATGGGTCGCGCCGTCCGCGCCGACCAGGCCCGCCCGGTCGATCGCGAAGCGCACCGGCAGGTTCTGGATGCAGACGTCGTGCACCACCTGGTCATAGGCGCGCTGCAGGAAGGTCGAATAGATCGCGCAGAACGGCCGCATCCCCTGCGCGGCGAGGCCCGCGGCGAAGGTGACGGCGTGCTGCTCGGCGATGCCGACGTCGAAGAAGCGGTCGGGATGCGCCTTGGCAAAGGTGTCGAGCCCGGTGCCCGAGGGCATCGCCGCGGTGATCGCGCAGATCCGCGGGTCGCTCTCGGCCTCGGTCGACAACTGCTTGCCGAACACGTTCTGGTACTGCGGCGGCCCCGGCGGGGCCTTGGCCTGCGCGCCGGTGATGACGTCGAACTTCTGCACGCCGTGATACTTGTCGGCCGCGGCCTCGGCCGGGGCATAGCCCTTGCCCTTCTTGGTCACGACATGGACCAGGATCGGGCCTTCCTCGGCATCGCGGACATTTTCGAGCACCGGGATCAGCTGGTCGAGATTATGCCCGTCGATCGGCCCGACGTAGTAGAAGCCCAATTCCTCGAACAGCGTGCCGCCCATGGCGATGCCGCGGGCGAATTCGTCGGTCTTGCGCATCCCTGCCGCGATCGGCTTGGGGAGGTGCTTGGCGAGCTTGCGCGCGAGGTCGCGGAAGCCGAGGAACTCGCGGCTCGACACGATCCGGCTGAGATACGCCGACAGGCCACCGACCGGCGGCGCGATCGACATGTCATTATCGTTCAGGATGACGACCAGCCGGTTGCCCGCCTGCGCCGCGTTGTTCATCGCCTCATACGCCATGCCCGCCGACATCGCGCCGTCGCCGATCACGGCGATGCCCTTGCCGGGCTTGCCCGCAATCTTGTTGGCGACGGCAAAGCCCAGGCCCGCCGAAATCGAGGTCGAGCTGTGCGCCGCGCCGAACGGGTCGTACTCGCTCTCGCTCCGCTTGGTGAAGCCCGACAGGCCACCGCCCATGCGCAGCGTGCGGATGCGGTCGCGCCTGCCGGTCAGGATCTTGTGCGGATAGCATTGGTGGCCGACGTCCCACACCAGCTTGTCGTTGGGCGTGTCGAAGACATAGTGAATCGCAACCGTCAGCTCGACCACGCCGAGCCCCGACCCGAGATGCCCGCCGGTCACGCCGACCGCGGCGATCGTCTCCTGCCGCAGCTCGTCGGCAAGCTGCCGCAGCTGAGTCGGCGCCAGCGCGCGAAGGTCGGAGGGGAGATTGACCGTGTCGAGCAGCGGCGTTTGGAGAGTATCAACCATCGGACCTGTTTAGCGCCGCTCGGTTGCCGTGTCGATTGTCCGATCATCACGCCGGATACGCGCCACATTTTCTTGACGGATGATGCACGGGCGCACCACATAGGTGCCATGCCCGGCCTCACCTACCGCCTCGCCACCGAGGCCGACATTCCTGCGATTTCCGCGCTGATGGATCGCGCGATCGATTCGCTGCAGCGGCCCTATCTCTCGTCGGAGGAGATTGCCGCGAGCCGTCTCAGCATGGGGCTCGACACGCAATTGATTGCCGACCGAACCTATTTCCTGGTCGAACAGGATGAGGAGCCGGTCGGCTGCGGCGGGTGGAGCTACCGCGCGACGCTCTATGGTGGGGATCAAAGCGCAATACAGCGCGATGCCCGCACGCTCGATCCGGCCACCGATGCGGCGCGCATCCGCGCGATGTACACCTGCCCCAGCTACACGCGCCGCGGCGTCGGACGGCTGGTGCTGGCGCTGTGCGAAGATGCCGCGCGCGCCGCGGGCTTCCGCCGGGTCGAAATGATGGCGACGCTGGCGGGCGAGCCGCTGTACCTCGCCTGCGGCTATCGCGCGATGGAACGAGTCGAGCGAATGGCGGATGCCGGTCCGCCCGTCCCGGGGGTGCGGATGGGCAAGGATTTGCCCTGAGCCGCTAGCTTACTCGCAGGTCGCGCACTTCCCGCGCACTTCGATCACCGGGCGCACCGGTGAGAACCCCGCCGCTTCCGCCGCCGAGCGCACGCCCTTGGTGATGCGATCGTCGTCGAGGTGCGTGGTCTGCCCGCAGGCATCGCACACCAGGAAGATGCAGTCGTGCAGGCAATCGGGATGGGCGTTGGCGATATAGGCGTTCGAACTCTCGACACGCCGCGCCAGGTTCGCCCCGACGAACAGGTCGAGAATGCGATAGACGCTGTTCGCCGCAACCCTACGGCCCTCGGCCTTGGAGACCGCCTCGGCAATGTCATAGGCCGAGGCCGGCTTGTCGAACCCGGCGAGCGCCTTGAAGATGTTGGCGCGCATCGTGGTCCATTGCTCGCCCGATTTTTCGAGCGTTGCCTGTGCCGCCGTCGCGAGATCGGCCCCTTGCGGCTCGTGATGATGATGCGCTGCCATCGCTAAGAGATAGGCTTTCGCCGCCCGCGCCGCAATGCGCCGACTCGGCGGATCGCTTGGGGTGCTTCTAGTGGGTGGCGCGCCGGTTGAGATCGTGACCGAGTGCCAGGATCGCGACGCCGAGCAGCGTCCACACCGTTTCCATGCCCGAACCGTCATGCGGCAGCGAGATCGCCCCCGCCATCGTGCCCAGGCCCGCCGATCCGACCACGGCCGGCATCATATAGCCATGCGTAAAGATCCCGCGCCCGAGCGCGAACACGCCGAACCCGATCGCGATCGTCAGGCCGACTTCGTGAAACAGCGGGTTCAGCAGCAGGCCGCCCGCGGTCGAGGCGAGCGCGATCAGCACCGAACTCGCGATGCAATGCACCACGCACAGCCCCGACAGCCCGATCGCCATCGAGTCGAAGCGCTGCTCGATCCACTGAAGCGCTGGAGTGTGGGCTAGGGAGGTCATTCTGCCCGTCATGTGGCACGACAGACGAAAAGTTACAACATATCATCTTGCCATTTTTTGAGGGGTCGTGCGACACCGGGTCCCGCGCTATGCGTCTTTTCCTCGGCTCCTGCCGGGCCAAAACGTGCGGTCAGGCCGTAGGAGGAATGCAAGTGGCGCTCGATCCTGAACATTTCTGGCGAACGGCGCGTGCGACCCGAATGAGCGTGATCGTCGATGCCGACGACTATTTCACCAAGGCTCGCTCGGCGATGCTGAAGGCCAAGCAGCGGATCATGCTGGTGGGATGGGATTTCGACGCGCGGATCGAACTGGTCGGCGACGGCCGCTTGCCCGATGAACCGGCCACCGTCGGCAGCTTCATCTACTGGTTGGCCGAACGGAACCCCGAGCTCGAAATCTTCCTGCTGCGCTGGGACGTCGGCGCTTTGAAGACTTTCTTACGCGCCTCGAACATCACAACGATTGCCAAATGGATGCGCCACCCGCGCATCCATACGAAGCTGGACAGCTTCCATCCCGCCGGCGCATCGCATCACCAGAAGATCGTCGTGATCGACGACTGCATCGCCTTCTGCGGCGGGATCGACATGACCAGCGAGCGCTGGGACACGCGCGACCACCGCGACGACGAACCGCGCCGCAAGACCCCGAGCGGAAAGGCTTACACCCCGTGGCACGACGCCACGACGGCCTTGCAAGGTCCGACCGCCGCCGCGCTAGGCGAATTGGCGCGCAAGCGCTGGACGCGGGCGGGGGGACACGCGCTCGATCCCGTTCCAGGCGAGAGCGATTGCTGGCCCGATGGCCTGCAGTCCGATTTTCACGATGTCGAGGTCGGCATCGCCCGGACGCGGCCGGAAATGCCGGAATGCCGCGAGGTCCGCGAGATCGAGGCGCTGTTCGTCGCGCAAATCGCCGCCGCGAAACACAGCATCTATGCCGAAAGCCAATATTTCGCCTCGCGCCGCATTGCAGAGGCGATCGCCGCCCGCCTGGCCGAACCGGATTGCCCCGAAATCGTCATCGTCAACCCGCTGACCGCACAGGGCTGGCTCGAACCGGTGGCGATGGACACCGCGCGCGCCCGGCTCGTCGCCGCGCTCAAGCAGCGCGACCCGCAGGACCGGCTACGGATGTATCACCCCTTCACCGCGGAAGGCACCGCGATCTACGTCCATGCCAAAGTGATGATCGTCGATGGCCAGACGCTCCGGATCGGTTCGGCCAACATGAACAACCGGTCGATGGGCCTCGACACCGAATGCGACGTGACGATCGATCCGGGCGCGGACGGGGCGGCGGTGATCGCGTCGATCCGCGACGGCCTGATCGCCGAGCATCTTGGCCTTCCGGTGGAGCACGTCGCACGTGAAATCGAGGCGCACGGATCGATCATCGCGACGATCGAGGCGTTGCGGGGGCCGGGTCGCTCGCTACGGCCCTATGAAATCCCGGACTTGAGCACGGTCGAAAAATGGCTGGCCGACAATGAAGTGCTTGACCCTGAAAGCCCGTCCGAAATGTTTGAAGTGACTGCGAAGAAAGGCCTGTTCCGGCGGCTCCGCCATCCGTGGGGGTGACGACTCACGCCCCTTCCCGCCGGGCGAGGCCAGCGCAACCTTTGCATTCATACCGTCCAAATCCTCAATCGACGCGAGGCTGACGGAGGCGTAAAGGGACCTATGCTTCAGGCATCCACCCTCCCCACGCGCCTTCGGCCGCACGCGCTGTCGAACTGGTTGTTTTTCGTCGCCGCGCTGGTCGTGTCGATGGTCATTATCGGCGGCATCACGCGGCTGACCGAGTCGGGCTTGTCGATCACGCAGTGGAAACCGATCAGCGGAATCATCCCGCCGCTGACCGACGCGCAGTGGCAGGCGGAATTCGATAATTACAAGAAAATCCCGGAATATCAGCAGCTCAATCGCGGCATGACGATGGCCGGGTTCCAGGCCATCTTCTTTTGGGAATATGTCCACCGCTTGCTCGGCCGCGTCGTTGGTGCCGCCTATCTGTTGCCGTTGCTCGCCTTCTGGGCCGCGCGTCGAATCCCGCGCGGCTATGTCCCGCGGCTGTTCGCATTGGTCGCCTTGGTGTGTTTCCAGGGCGCGATCGGCTGGTGGATGGTGTCGTCGGGCCTCGCCAAGCGGACCGATGTCAGCCACGTGCGACTCGCGGTGCATCTCGTCACGGCACTGACGCTGCTCGCTGGCACGGTGTGGACGGCGCTCGATTTGCGCGATCTGGCGAACAACCGGCTCGCCAACCCGGCGCGTCTACGTGCTTTTGCCGGGGCCGCGCTGCTGCTTCTTTTTGCGCAGATCATGTTCGGCGCGTTCACCGCCGGGCTCGACGCGGGCTATGCCTTTTCGAGCTGGCCGCTGATGGGCGACGAAATCTTTCCGGCGGCGACGCCGATGATCGATCCCTTGTGGCGCAACGCGGTCGATAACCCGGTCGCGGTCCAGTTCATCCACCGCTGGCTCGCCTTTGCCGCTGCGGCGGGCGTCGTCTGGCTCGGCGCAAAGGCAATCCGCGCCGGTGCGCCGCGCGCTGGGTGGACGGTGATCGTGCTGGTCGTCATGCAGATCGCGCTCGGCATCGCAACCCTGCTGAGCGGGGTCGAGATCGTGATCGCGGTCGCGCATCAGGCCAATGCCGCGCTCACGCTGATCGCGGCAACGGCGGCGGCCCATGCAGTGAGCCGCCGCACCACGTGATTCGCGCGGGCGCCGCGCTGGTAGTCCTGCTGTGGCCGAGCGCCGCAGCGGCGGAATTTCGCCCGGTCGAAGATCGCGCTTATTCTTATGAGACTGTCGAAACGCGCAGCGCGGACGGCGTCGTCCGTCGCTTTCACGCGCACCGATCGGTCGTGTTTCACCGCACCGACACAGGTTATGCCGTTACCGTCACGCTCGACGCAGTCGATGAAGGGGCGGGTGACGCGACCGGGCGGATGTTCCGCGCGGCGACCGGCGCGTTGCTCGGCAAGCCGCTTCGTTTTCGGCTCGATCCCAACGGAACGGTCCTCGACATCGAGGACGCGGACGCCGCGATCGCGCTGATCGCCGATGCGATCGAGCGGATGACCCCGCACCGGGACCGCAGCGGCGACGCGCGCATTCTCGCCAGCCCGCTCCGGCGCTTACCGTCCGAACGCAAGCGCGCGATGCTCGGCTCGATCCTCGCGCCGGTCATTGCCGGGGCTGCGGCCGATCAGCCGTCAGGCACGCGCACTATCCGCGTGCCAAGCCGCCCGCCGCTTCCGCCCGGCACTGCGCTCGCCGGCATCGAAACCGTCACGCGTGGGCCGGGCAAGATCGTGACCGTCGACATCCAGGCCGACGGGGCGATCGATGCCGCCGCGCCACCCGAGACGCATGGTCATGATCTGGCGGCGACCGCGCACACGCCGACCGCGACGATCCGCTCGCGCCGGACGCTCGACGCGGCAACCGGACTGGTGCGCGAGCTGCGCGACCGAACCGAGACGCGGGTCACCGAGGGGAACACGGTGCATTTTAGCACGATCGAAACGACAATCACGCTCCGCCTACCCGGCTGAGCACCAACGGTATCCCATTACCTGTCACGAAACCCGCCGATTGCTTGACTTTCCGCAAGCCCCACCGCATTAGGCCGCCATTGGTGCCGTCCCTCGGGGCGGCACCTGTCGTTTTAGCATAGAAGGTCACAAGCCCCATGAAGGCGCTGATGAAGACCACCAAGCCGGCTTTGCCGCATGAGGTGGAAAAAAAGTGGCTGATCATCGACGCCGATGGTCTGGTCGTCGGCCGTATGGCCTCGATCGTCGCCAATATCCTGCGCGGCAAGCACAAGCCGAGCTTCACTCCGCACGTCGATTGTGGTGACAATGTCATCATCATCAACGCGGACAAGGTCAAGTTCACCGGCAACAAGCTGAAGGACAAGGTCTATTACAAGCACACCGGTTATGCCGGCGGCATCAAGGGGATCACCGCGGGCAAGGTGCTCGAAGGTCGCTTCCCCGAGCGCGTGATCGAAAAGGCCGTCGAGCGGATGATCCCGCGCGGTCCGCTGGGTCGTCAGCAGCTGCGCAACCTGCGCGTCTTCGCCGGCACCGAGCATCCGCATGAGGCACAGAACCCCGAAGTGCTCGACATCGCAGCCATGAACCGCAAGAACAAGGTGGGCGCATAATGTCCGACAACCGCCAGTCGCTGGCCGATCTCGCCAGCCTGACCAACACCCCCGCTCCGGCAGCCCAGGCTGCGACCGACAGCGTGCCGTCGCAGGACGCCGCGCCGGTCAACAACTCGGGCCCGACGCCCGAGCCGATGCCGCTGCGCGAGCAGATCCTCGACAAGCAGGGCCGTGCCTATGCAACCGGTCGCCGCAAGAACGCCGTCGCGCGCGTCTGGATCAAGCCGGGCACCGGCAAGATCACGATCAACGGTCGCGATCAGGAAGTGTATTTCGCGCGTCCGACGCTGCGTCTCGTCATCAACCAGGTGTTCGGCGTGACCGAGCGCGAGGGCCAGTATGACGTGAACTGCACCGTCAAGGGCGGCGGTCTTTCGGGCCAGGCCGGTGCCGTGAAGCATGGCATCAGCCAGGCGATCACCAAGTACGAGCCGATCCTGCGCGCGCCGGTAAAGGCAGCAGGCTTCCTGACCCGCGACAGCCGTACGGTCGAGCGTAAGAAGTACGGCCGCGCAAAGGCACGCCGCAGCTTCCAGTTCTCCAAGCGTTAAGCGGGCTTGCAACAGCGCAAGCTATTGCAAGACTCGTAGCGTCGGCCGACGGGGCAACGCCCCGTTCGACGTCATGGATTTACTCCATGACGACGCGATGCAGAAAGCAAACAAAAAGGGCGGCCCCGCAACGGGCCGCCCTTTTCGTTTACCCGCCACCCCACCGGCAGGGATGACGCCGCGCCAGCGTAACGATACACTGCGTCCATGTCCCAGCCCGACCCCGCCATCACCGCGAAGATCGTCGCCTTCCTCGACGACATCGGCGTGGCCGTCGAAATGACACCTCTGCCCGAGGACACCTTCCTCCCCGCGATGACGGTGCGCTGCGGAACCCTGCTCGTCGACCCGGCCCGCCTCACCTATCCGGGCGACTTGTTGCACGAAGCGGGGCATATCGCCGTCACCGACCCCGCCCTTCGCAATTCGCTGGAGACGGTCGCCGACGACAAAAGCGAGGAGATCGCCGCGATTTGCTGGTCTTATGCTGCCGCCTGCGCGATCGGGCTCGATCCGGGGATCGTGTTTCACGGCGATGGCTATCGCGGCAATGGCGCGTCGCTTGCGATGAATTTCAAGATGGGCATCTATCTCGGCGTGCATTTGCTCGTGGGCTACGGCCTCACCACTAATGCGATGTATCCGGCGATGGAACGCTGGCTGCGCTAGCCGGGCGGCGGGTCGTTACCCGGCGACCGCATGACGCGGAATCGCGACCGCGAAATGCACCTCAGGCAGACGTTCGAACTCCGGCCGCGCAAAATGGAAGCCCTGGATATAGCGCACGCCAAGGCTGCGCAGCGCCTCGAGCTCGCCGATGGTTTCGATCCCCTCGGCGATGACCTTCACACCCAGCCCCTCGCACATCTTCACGACGCCGCCGACGATCATCCGACGCGGCATACTCGTATCCAGCCCACGGATCAGGTCCATATCGAGCTTGATAAAGTCGGTCTGAAAGCGCGCGAGCAGGTTGAGGCCGGCGTAGCCAGCCCCAAAATCGTCGATTGCCGTGCCAAATCCCATTTGCTGATAGGTCGCGATGATCCGCGACACATGCTGCGGGTCGGTCATCTCTTCATTTTCAGTGAATTCGAAGATCAAGCGCTCGATCGGGAAGGCGTTGGCCCGCGCCGTCCGCAACGTCAGTTGGATGCACGCCGCCGCCGAATAGACCGCATTGGGCAGGAAATTGATCGACAGCCGGGCCGGACCGTCCAGAATCCCGCAGCGCGTCGCGGTCTCGATCGCCTTGACGCGGCATTGCTGATCGAAACCATAGCGGTTGGCCTCGGTCACCGTATCGAGCACGCTGGCCGCCAGTTCACCGGCAGCGCCACGAACCAGCGCCTCGAATGCGAAGATCGTCTGCTCCTCGACATCGACGATCGGCTGGAACGCCATCGAAAAGGGCAGGTCAAAGGTCTCGCCGTCGCGACATCCGGCGCACCGGGCCATCGCATCGGGCTTGGCGGGCGGCCGAGTCATCATTCCCCGGTGCTACGGCCAAGCCCTTAACGATTGGCTCTAAACCTGGATCAGGATTTTCCCGCAGGTCGGTCGATCGTTTCGACCGTTCCCGTCGCCATCGGCTCGGTCCGCATAGCGGCGGCGGTGCGTTCTGCGCCCTCCATCGCGCGCAGAACATTGCCGCCCGCTAGCTTGGCGAGATCGCCGTCACTCCACCCGCGCCGCGCCAGTTCGGCGAGCAGCGCCGGATAGGTATCGACCCCGTCCAGACCCTGCGGCAGATCGAGCACGCCATCCATGTCGCCGCCCAGACCGACATGATCGACCCCCGCCACCTTCGCGATATGGTCGATGTGGTCGGCGACTTGCGCCAGCGTGACCACGGGTTTGGGATGGTCCTTCTCCCACGCGGCGAGCGCCGCCTTGGCCTTGTCGGGCTGGCCGATATACAGCCCGCCAAACGGCGGCGCGTTGAAGCTGGCGATTTGCCCGTTGCGCGCCGCTTCCCACAGCCGCCGTTCTTCGGACACATAGCTCGGCGCAAAATTGACCATCACCACGCCGCCATTCGCCGCGACCAGCTTCAGCACCGCATCCGACACGTTGCGCGGATGATCGTCGAGCGCGCGGGCCGAGGAATGCGAGAAGATCACCGGCGCTTTGGTAACGCGCAAAGCGTCGCGCATCGTGGCTTCGCTGACATGGCTCAAATCGACCAACATGCCGAGCCGGTTGAGCTCGCGCACCACCGCCTCGCCAAACTTGGTCAGACCGTCATGCTGCGGGTTGTCGGTCGCCGAATCCGCCCACGCGATCGTGCGCGAATGCGTCAGTGTCAGGTACGATGCGCCGAGCCGCCGATAGGCGCGCAGCACCGCGAACTTGCCGTCGATCTGCCCCCCGCCCTCGACTCCGATCAGCGAGGCGATCCGGCCTGCCGCATGGATGCGGCGCACGTCCGCGGCGGTCGTCGCTGGTTCGAACACATTGGGGTAACGCGCGAAAATCTGCTGCATCAGCCCGATCTGATCGAGCGTCGCCGACACCTGCTCCGGCCCGGGCAGGTTCGCCGACACATAGACCGACCAGAATTGCCCGCCGACCTTGCCTTTCCGCAGCCGCGCGATGTCGGTGTCGAACTTGGCCGGATCGAGCCTATTCAAATCGATCGTCCAGCGCGCATCGCCCGCCACATCGACCAGCGTTTCGCCCCAATCGTTATGCCCGTCGATCAGCGGCGTCGCCTTGAGCACGCGCGCCACGCGGGCGTCGATATCGGACGGCGCGGCGGCGGCGGGAAATGCTGCGAATAGCGCGAGCGGAGCGAGCAACAGGGCTGGTTTCATAGCGCCAGCATATCGATGCCGCGGGGGGCGGCAAGTTACTCTGCCCGCTCGCGCGGCAGAAGTTCATCCGGCTTGCCATCCATCGCGCGCACGACGACGTCGAACTTGGCCCCATCCACGCGAATCTCGTTGAACGACGGCGGTGTGGTGCGCGTCCGTTCGGACAGCGTCCCCGCCCCGATCATCCGGATCGGATTGCCATCGATGACATGCGCGATGTCGAACGGATCATGGACATGGCCTGTCAGGACCGCGTGCACCCCCGCCGCGGCCAAGGCGGCCAGCGCCTCGGCCCCACGATGGGTATGAGCGGATGCTTCCGTCTTGCCTTCGATCAGCGGGTGGTGGCACGCGATGAACACCAGCCTGTCCTTCGGCACGTCCGCCACCAAGGCGAGCGTCTGCGCCAGCGCGCCCTTGCTCACCTTGCCCTTCGACCAGTTCCACCGCCACTGCGCGCGCGCGGTCGTAACCAGCGGCACGATCGCCACGCCGGGCAGATCGAGCGGGCGTTCGACCATCCGCTCGATCGCGTGCATCCGGTGATACGGGCGAAAGAATTGGTCGATCGGATTGAAATAGGGCAAATCGTGATTGCCCACTTCCACCGTGACCGGCACGCCGAGCCGTTGCAACCAACCAAGCCCGGCCTCGAACTCGCGCCGCCGCGCGCGCATCGTTAGGTCGCCGGTCATGATCACGGCATCCGGGCGCTCCGCCTGCACCAGCGCCTCGAACCAGGCGACCGCCGCGACATCCTCGCGCCCGAAATGCACGTCGCTGACATGGAACAGGCGCATCAAGCCTCCGGGAGCGTGGTGACGAACAGATCGCGTGTCCTGCCTACGCGCACGACGCTGCCCGGTTCCAGCATGATCGGTTCGCCATCGACCAGCGCGAGCGCCGGCTTGTCGCCGCGCGTGCGGAATTGCCGGGTGTGGCATTGCGTCACCTCGGACGCCGCGACCCAATCACCGGTCAGCCATTCCCAGCCGAGCCGGGCGAGCGCGCCGAAATCGCGAGCATCGATCGCGGCAACGTCGAGCCGATCGGCCTCGGCCCGCACCAGCACCGCCTGCGCCCCGGGTTTCAGCCCGGGCACACCATCGAGCCGGATGCCACGCCCGAAGGTGCGCCGCCACGCATGGCTTAGCGCGCGACCCAGGCCACGCAGCCGCCCGGCGCGCACCAGTTCGCGTGCCCGCACCCAATTCGCCGCCGGGCCGAGGATGAGCCCGACAAGCGCCCGCTGCCCGCCCACCTCGACACAGGGCAGCGAAACCGTGCGCGCCTGTGCCACCGCCGCCGCAACGATCGCGGCTGGCTCGGCCGCACCGTGCAGCAGCTTGGCCAGCAGGTTCATCGTGCCGCCGGGCAGGATCAGGATCGCCCCATTCCACGCGTCCAACGCCGCCACTGCAGCATTGATCGTCCCATCCCCGGCATAGAGCACCGCCGTACCGACTCCCGCCGCATCCAGCGATTGCGGCGTCGGCAGGGCATAATCGGGAAATGCGGTGCGCCCTACGAGCGTCAGACCGCTTTCCGCGAACAAGGCTGCCAGTGCATCGGCCTTGGCGGGGGTTGCCGTGCCGGACTTGGGATTGGTGATGAACCAGAGTTTCTGCATGATCTCACTAACGCACTACCGCGCCAAAAGTGACGGATGCGCAACGAATAAAGATCAGTCGATCGCGACATGGACCGGCTCATCCCCCGGCTTGGGCGGCGCGGGCCGTCGCAGGAGCAGCACCAATGGCACCGCACCCAGAGTCAAGATCATCATCAGCTTGAAATCGTCGAGATAGGCAATCATAGCCGCCTGCGCGTTGACCAGCCCATCGGCAATGGCGAGTGCCGCATCGGTCGATCCGCCAGTCAGCGAACTCGCCACCGGATCGTTCGCCAGCAAGCCCGGATCGGGAATATGCTGGCCCAATTCCGAATGGCTGGTCTGGATATTGCGGGCGAGCAGCGCGGTCACCACCGAAATGCCGACCGACCCGCCGATGTTGCGCGCCAAATTCATCAGGCTCGACGCCTCGGTTCGGTATTTCGGCGACAAGGTGCCGAACGCCATGATGTTGAGCGGGATGAACACCAGCCCAAGCCCGATCCCCTGGATAAACCCCGTCACCACGAACGGCCGCGCGCTCATCTCGATCGTCCAGCCGGTCATGTCATAGAGCGACCACGCCGCGATCAGCAGGCCACCGCCGACCATCAGCCGCGGATCGACCTGCCGCTTCATGAGCTGCCCCGCGACATACATCGACGCCACGATTCCGATCCCGCGCGGCATCAGCAGAATGCCGGCGTCGAGCACCGGATAGCCGTACAGCGATTGCAGCATCGGCGGCAGCAACGCGAGCGTCGCGGTCATCAGCACGCCGATCACCAGCATGAAGCCGATCCCGGTCAACAGGTTGCGATTGAGGAACAGCGCGCGGTCGAACATCGGCTGCTTGGCGGTGAGCAATTGCACGAAGAACAGCCACGCCGCCCCGAGCGCGACCATCCCCTCGATCCACACTTCCCACGAACTGAACCAGTCCTGCGTCTGCCCGCGGTCGAGCATCAGCTGGAACACGCTGATCGCCAGCGCGAGCATCGCGAAACCGAACAGATCGAAACTGCGCCGCGTGATCTGGCGCGACGGCAGCAACGCCCACAAGATCGCAAAGCACACCGCGCCGATCGGCACGTTGACGTAAAAGCACCAGCGCCAATTGTAATTGTCGGTCAACCACCCGCCGATCACCGGGCCCAGGATCGGCCCGACCATGATCCCCATGCCCCAGATCGACATTGCCCCGGCCTGTTTGGACGGCGGGTTGATATCCATCATCACCGTCTGGCTGAGCGGATTCATGAACGCCGCGGCGATCCCTTGGAACACGCGGAACACCACCATTTCCGGCAGGTTGCTGGCAAGCCCGCACAGCATCGAGGCGATGACGAAGCCGATCACGGCGCCCAGGAACAGGTTGCGCGACCCGATCCGGTCGGCAAGCCACCCCGTCAGCGGAATCGCGACCGCAGAGGCGACGATATAGCTGGTCAGCACCCAAGTGATCGTATCCGCCGTCGCGCCGAGCGTCGCGGTCATGTCCCGCAACGCGACGTTGACGATGGTCGAATCGAGGATCTGCATGATCGTCGCGGCCATCACGCCGATGGTCAGCAGCGGGCGATTGCGGGTGAACAGCGCCGCGCGTTCCTCGAACGGCGCGGCCTCCTCGGTCGATGCGGTGCGGGCGAGCCGAGCCGACTCGTCCAGGCCTTCCTCAGCGCTTGCCATGATCGCGCACGTCGACCGTCACGTCGGTGCTGAGCCCTGCGATCAGCGGGCGCGGGCTCGGCTCATCGATCGCGATCCGCACCGGCACGCGCTGCGTCACCTTGACCCAGTTACCGGTCGCATTCTGCGCGGGCAGCACGGAGAATTCGGATCCTGTCCCTGCGCCAATCGACTGGACATGGCCCTTCAGCTTCAGCCCGCCATAAGCATCGAACGATACTTCCGCAGGTTGCCCCACACGCATCTTGTTGAGGTCGGTTTCCTTGAAATTCGCCTCGACCCAGGCGGCATGCGCGGCGACGATGCTGACTGCGGGCAGGCCGGTGATCATCATCGCCCCGACCTGTAGCCGGTCCGACTGGCTGATCGTGCCCGCGACCGGCGCGTAGACTGCGGTGCGCGACAGATCGAGCGCGGCCTTGTCGCGCTGAACCATCGCCGCCTGCACGGCGGCGGGAATACCCGATCCGCCCGTGCCGCTGCCGACCTGCACTCGCGCCTTGGTGGCGCTGGCGTTGGCCGTCGCAAGCCGCGCGCGGGCGGCGGCAAGCTGCTGGGCGGCTGCATCGAGATTGGCGCGGGTGGTGAAGCCCTGCTTCATCAGCGCCGCCTGTCGGCCATATGTCGCCTGGGCGAGCGCAATGTCGGCCTTGGCGCTGGAAATGTCCGCCGCCGCGCTGCCGCTGTCGGTGGCGAGCGTGCTTACCTGCACGCGAGCGGTGGCGATCGCCGCCTCCGCCTGGGCAAGCGCAATGCGATACGGCGCGGGGTCGATGCGGAACAGGAGCTGCCCGGCCTTGACCGGCTGATTCTCCTTCACCGCCACCTCGACGATGCGCCCGGCGACATCGGACGACACCGATACCTTGTCCTGCTGGATATAGGCATTGTCGGTTTCGACGAAGCGCCCGGCGGTCAGCCAGAAATAGGCGGCGATCGCCACGATCAGCAGCGGCACGCTCAGCATCAGCACGGGGCGCAACCACGCGCGCTGCTTGGCGGGTGGGGCGGCAGGCGCAGCGGCAGCGGCCGGAGCAACAACGGTCTCGGCCCCGCGCGCGCGATCGATCTTGGGGTCTGCGTCAGCCATTTGCGGCCTCATTGCCTTCGTTCGAGTCGGATAAATTGGAATAGATACGTTCGAGCACCGCGACCGCGGCGTCGTGATCGGCTTGCGAAATCCCGGCGAGCGCCGTGCCCAGCAGCTCCTCCGAAATCTTGGAGAGATCCTGCAACAGCGGGCGCGCGCGTTCGGTCAGGAAAATCTGCCAGGCGCGGCGGTCCTTCGGGTCGCGCCGCCGCTCGACCAGCCCGCTTTCCTCCAGCCGGTCGATCATCCGGCACAGGCTGATCGGCTCGACTTCTAGCAGGTCGGCAAGGCCGCCCTGATTGATCCCCTCGCCCCGCTGCAGAAACTTCAGCACGCGCCACTGATTGCGCGTCACGCCGATCAGGCGCGCGCGTTCATCGAAGCGGCGCCGCATCAGGCGCGACAAATCGCTGGTCAGAAAGGCAATCGAGTCGCTCACGCGATCCATATAATAAGCATGCTTAGAGTTGCCAATGCGTAGTATTGCGCAGTGCAGCAAACACGCCGTGTGCGAAGCAGTTCCACCCTTCCGCCTCGCTCGCCCCTGTGCCACGGTACGGCATGACCGACACCCGCACCGCGCCCGCCCACCCGATCGCAGAGCTGACCGTCCGCGGTATCCTGCTCGGCGGCGTCATCACGCTGCTGTTCACCGCCGCGAACGTCTATCTGGGCCTGAAGGTCGGGCTGACCTTCGCGACGTCGATCCCCGCCGCGGTCATCTCGATGGCGATCCTGCGGATGTTGCCGGGCGCGACGATCCTGGAAAACAACATCGTCCAGACCGTGGCGAGCGCGGCGGGCACGCTGGCGGCGATCATCTTCGTGCTGCCGGGGCTGGTGATGATCGGCTGGTGGCAGGGCTTTCCCTATGTCCAGACCGCCGCGATCACGATGACCGGTGGCATCCTCGGCGTGATGTTCTCCGTCCCGCTGCGGCGCGCGCTGGTGGTCGATACCGACCTGCCCTATCCTGAAGGCGTCGCCGCGGCCGAAGTGTTGCAGATCGGTGCCGGATCACGCGGCGGGGACGGTGGACGCGGGGCGGAGGAATCGAAGCAAGGCCTGCTGACGCTAGTGTGGAACAGCATCGCCTCGGCCGGTTTCGCGATCTTCACCCAGACCAAGATCGTCACCGACACCGCCGCCACCACCTTCCGCGTCGGCGCGGGCGCGACGGGCATTTCGGGCAGCCTGTCCTTCGCTCTGCTCGGCGTCGGGCACCTCGTCGGTATTTCGGTCGGCGCGGCGATGGCCTTGGGCGTCGTGATCGGCTGGTTCATCCTGGTGCCGGTGATGACCGCGGCGCACCCGATCCCCGGCGATATCGGCGACTGGGTGACGACGATCTGGAAGAACGACGTGCGCTTCTTCGGCGCTGGGCTGATCGGAATCTCCGCCATCTGGACGCTGGTAAAAATCGCCGGTCCGGTCATCGGCGGCGTCCGCTCCGCGCTCGCCGCCAGTGCCGCACGCGGGCACGGCGAGGCGCTCGCACTGGAAGAACGCGACCTGCCGATCGCCTGGGTGGCGGGTGGATCGCTGCTCACGCTGCTGCCGATCGCCTGGTTGCTGTGGGACGTGATCGCGGGCGGCGCGCTGGCCGCGTCCGCCGCCCTGCTGATTGCGGGCGCGCTGGTCTTCATCCTTGTCGCCGGGCTGATGATCGCGGCGGTGTGCGGTTACATGGCCGGGCTGATCGGCGCGTCGAATTCGCCAGTTTCGGGGATCGGCATCCTGTCGGTGCTCGGCTCGGCGCTGATGCTGGTCGGCCTGTTCGGACAGAACCCCGGCGCCGACACCACCACCGCGCTGATCGCTTATGCGCTGATCGTGACGGGCGTCGTGTTCGGCGTCGCGACGATCTCCAACGACAATCTGCAGGATCTGAAGACCGGCCAGTTGGTCGGCGCAACGCCGTGGAAGCAGCAGGTCGCGCTGCTGATCGGCGTGGTGTTCGGCTCGCTCATCATCCCGCCAGTGCTGAACGTGCTCAACAGCGGGATCGGCTTCGTCGGCGTTCCCGGCGCTGGCCCCAACGCGCTGGCGGCACCGCAGGCCGGGCTGATCTCGGCGCTGGCCAAGGGCGTGCTGTCGGGCAATGCCAACTGGCCGATGCTCGAATATGGCGCGCTCGCCGGCGTCGCGCTGATCATGCTGGACGAACTGCTCGGCAAGGCGAAGCTGCTCCGCCTGCCCCCGCTCGGCGTGGCGCTCGGCATCTATCTGCCGATGTCGGTGATCCTGCCGACCGTGCTCGGCTCGGTGATCGGCTGGTTCTACAACCGCTGGGCGCACCGCAGCGCCAACCCCGATCTCGCCGAGCGCATGGGCACGCTGACCGCGACCGGCCTGATCGTCGGCGAAAGCCTGTGGGGCGTCGCGTTCGCGGTGATCGTCTACGCCACCAACAGCGACGCCCCGCTCGCGCTGATCGGCAAGGGGTATGAAACGGCGAGCCTGGTGGGCGGGACGGTGCTGTTCCTATCGATCGCCGCGTGGCTCTATCGCACGACCATCCAGCGCGTCGGGCGGTAAGGCCGGAGTCAGCAAAGCGATCGAACCCACGTAGCAGAGCACGATCGTCGGCAGCATGTATCGCCCCGGGTCGGCCACGCCGAAAACGAACAACATGCCGAAATTGGCGACGCCAAGCGCGGCCGGAAGCAACACGTCCAGCCGGATCCGCCGCCCACGCCGCATCCAGCACGACAACAGCAGCGCAAGACAGCCGATCAACGCAAACGCCTGCGACTTGGGAAATTTGAACAGGACCTGTTCGATCGCCTTCAACGGCTCCGTCAGCGCGCTATCCTGCCATAATTGGATCGGGCGGTTGGCCTGAAGACGGTGCATCATCTCGGCCCGTTCGGCCCGCGCGGTCGGGTCGCGCGCATCGTTCACCGCACTCCCGCTCAACCCCCAACTGGCATGATCGCGCGACAGAAGCAGCGCGCCCGCGTAGGTGAGCCGATGCTGCGCATAGGCCACCGGGTGCAGCGCGATCTGCCGAAGCCATTGCCGCGTCAGCGCTCCGTCGAGCCGATCATAGGCGGCCGAATAGGCCTTGCACGGCCCCCACGGGGCAAACGAATCCCACATATTCGGCAGGAAGCAATCGGCGATCACCGGGACCGAAGCGGTCGGCCATCCGCGCACCTCGGCAAAGGCATTACGGTTGGTCTGCAATGAAATCGCAGCGAGATCGAAGATCACGAGCTGCTTGTCGGGGTGATGATCCTGCGCCGCGAAAACCGTGCGATCCACCCATCGGTTGAGCGGCACCGCAGCCAATCCCACCAGCAGAACACCCAAAAGCGTTGTGCCGTAAACGCGCGCCGATCTCGTAAAAGACGGCAGGACCAGCGCGGTCGCCAGCACGATCGTCAGAAAATTGGGTGCCTTGATCAGCAGGAACAGCAAGGCGGAAACCGCGAGGATCGCCACTTCGATCGGGTTCAGCGGTCGGCGGACGGCGCACGGGAGAATCCGGATCGCCACCAGGATAAGGCCGAGCGCCACGACATCCTTGCCGATCGCTCCGAAGGCGCCGATCAGCGCGATCCGCAACGCGATCTCAGCCGCGATCGCCGCACGCCCGCGTGCATGTGCGGGCACCTGCGGCAGAAATCCGGCGAACACGCCAAACAGCAGGGATTGCAGCAAGAGCGCGGCAGACGGCTGGCCGAGCGCAGGACCCGCCAGGTTCCATAGCCAGCCAAGCGTCGGGGAATGCCAGTTTCCGAGCTGCGCCGGAACGCTCGCAGTGATGACGCTGTAGAGCGAATCCGCGTTCAGGCGCCCGGGATAGCTCGTCCAGAAACACGCACCGGCAAACGCGAGGCCCACGCGCCAATCGTAACGGACCGGCGCAGCATCACATCGCGCCGCGATTGCGGATCGGAACGCCGTGAGCCGCCGGTCGCGCACGGGACGCCCAATCGGCAACCGCCCCGCCTACGCCATCGCCGCCAGCAGCGTAGAAATCGGAATGAAAGCAAACGCGACCGAGCTATCCGCCACGCCATAGGGCACGAACAGCGTGTCGCCATGCCGCATCGCGCCGCAGGTGTAGACGACGTTGGGGACATAACCCTCGCGGTCCTGGTCCGCTGCCGCCAGGATCGGCTCCCTCGTCCGGCCGAGCACTTTTGACGGGTCGCGCTTGTCGAGTAGCACCGCGCCGATCGCATATTTCCGCATCGCGCCGACGCCGTGCGTCAACAGCAGCCAGCCTTCGTCGAGCTCGATCGGCGGACCGCAATTGCCGATCTGCACCAGCTCCCACGGATACACCGGATTCAGCAGCTTCTCGCCCTCGTCCCAATGCGTCAGCGTGTCGGATTTCAGTAGGAACAAATTCTCGCCGTCCTGCCGACCGATCATCATATACTGCCCGCCGACCTTGCGCGGGAACAGCGCCATGCCCTTGTTGCGCGCGGCAGGACCCGTCATCGGCACCAGATCGAACGCGCGGAAATCGCGCGTGCGCAGCAGTTCCGACTGGATCGCAGAGCCGTTATAGGCGGTATAGGTGCCGAGCCATTCGACCGACCCGTCGTCATGATGGAACTGGACCAGCCGCAGGTCCTCCAGTCCCTTGGATTGCGCTGCCGTAATCGGGAAGATCACCGTGCCCGACAGCGTGGAATCGCGGTGGCGATAGACGGTGATCGGCCCTTCCGGCATCGTCTCTTCGTCCAACCCCGCCGCGTCGGTCGCGGTGGCGAAGGGCGGCTCGGGCGCGAGTTTCAGCAAATTGCCGTCGGCGATGATCCCCTCGCGAAACGCGACCGAGGAGATATGCCCCTCCCCCACCGCGCGCAGGCTCATCAGGATGCGCTGCGATCCGGCCGGCATGCCCGACTGGTCGAAATGCGGCACGGCGCTGGGGTTCATCAGCGCGGCGGCGGCATAGCTATATTCGTGGCAGAAATACGCACCGATCAGCTGACGCTTCTCATCGCCAATCTCGGTGCCGTCGAGCCCGAGCATCTGCTCGATCTCGTCATAGCGCGTCATGAACACGCGGCGCGTCTGCCAGTGCCGCGCCTCGAAATCTTTCAGCACCAATTCCAGCTCGGCGCGGGTTTCGGCCGGGCTCAGTGCCATCACCGCGCTGACGATCCGCTCGGTCCGGTTGCCGCCATTGCCGCCCCAGGCAAGGTGGAATGGCCGCACGACGACCCGCGATGGGTCGGCATGAAGTCTCAACGCATGTTCGAACAGCTCGATCACTACACAGCCTCGCGTAACGCCATTTGCGGCGTCACGAGCGAGGCTACGCGACGGCGCTCAATGGTCCTGCCACGCTTTCCGCCCGCTTTGCCAGCCCCGAAATCGCGCAACCGGCCAATTGCAGCGCCAAAATCGAATTCGGCACCCTGATTTCGGTTGAGACCATTGGGCATCAGGCCATCGAAGCATCCACCGTCCTGCGCGGTCGCCAGCGGCAGGTCGAGATCGTTATGGCCGAGGTACCAGCGATAGGCCCGCCCCGCTTCCTCGACCCAGCGCAAATCCTTCGACGCATCGAACGCCGCGCTGCACGCGTCGATCGTCGCCTGCGCCTCCAGCGGTTGCTGGTCGAACTGCAACGGCTCGGCATAAACGCGGCCAAAGCTTTCGCTGCCAACCGCGCGGAACCGACCATCGGGCGAGGTCTGCTTGCCCACGATCCAGTCGAGCGTGGTGATACCGCACTGCACGAGATCGTCCCGGCCAAGCGCGGTGCCGGCGCGGATCAACGCCTCGGGCAGGCGCGCATTGTCATAGGCGAGCACGATCTCGAACCATTCCCATTCGGGACGACGCGCCTCGGCAAGCAGCCCGCACAACTCATCACCGAAGCGCGACAGGATCGTGCGCGCCAGTGCATGGCTGGGATAGGCTTCGATGATCGCGGCCGCGCCGAGCATCGCAAAGGCATGGGCGCGCGGCGAGCCGAGTTCGGGCGCGAGCGACGCCGTCATGTCGAACATCGACAGCGCCCACTGCCGATGCTTCGGCAATTGTGCGTCGCGCGCGGTGACGCCAAGCGCCCACAAAGTGCGGCCGTTCGAATCTTCCGAACCCGTATCCTCGCACCAGGTCCGATCGAAATTCATGAAATTGCGGAAGCGCCGCGCCTCCGGGTTCCAGGCATATTGCACGAACGAGGCGTAGATCGTCATCCACGAATCCCGCGCTTCATCGTCCATCTCGGCCATCTGACTGACCAGCATCAGCGCACGGGCATTGTCGTCGATGCAATAACCGTGACGCCGGTCAGGGACCGAATAGATCGAATGCTGCAACATGCCGGTCGCATCGCTCATCCGCTCGACGGCGGCAAAGTTGGGCTTGAGCGGGATCGTTGCAATCGCGCTCGTCGGCAGACGACGCGGCTTGGCGGCAATCATCTGCACGATCTCGCGCATCGCCACCTCGGCCAGCCGTGGCCAGATCATCGTGCGGCCGCGCGCATAGGCGCGCTCGGACAGCTTCAAACGGTTGCGATCACTGCTCAGCAGCGCGTTGATCTCGCGCGCGAACGCTGCGGAATCGCCAAAATCGACCAGGACGCCATGCCCGTCGGCCAGAATTTCGGTCGCATGGACATAGGGCGTGGAAACCACCGCCTTGCCGACCCCGACCGCGTAACTGAGCGTGCCCGAGGTAATTTGCGCCGGGTTCAGGTAGGGCGTCGCATAAATATCGGCGGCCTGGAGATAATCGATCAGTTCATCATGTTCGAGGAACGCGTCGATGAACGTCACATTGTCTGCCACGCCGAGATCGGCGGCAAGCGCCTTCAGCCCGTCGCGGTACTTCTCACCCTCGTGCTTGACCAGATTGGGGTGGGTTGCCCCCAGCACGGTATACAGGACGTTGGGGTTTTGCGCGACGATCGCCGGCATCGCCTCGATCATCACCTCGATGCCCTTGCCCGGTGCGAGCAAGCCGAAGGTCAGCACGACCTGACGTCCGTCCCAGCCAAACCGGCTCTTCAGCGCATTCGGATCGACGAAAGGACGATCGGGCACGCCGTGCGGAATCATCACGATGTTCCGGCCGCTTGCGCCATACACGCGCTCCAGAATCTCGCGCCCGCGCTCTGCCATGACGACAACCCGCGCGGCACGCCGCAGCAACCCTTCCATCACGCGCCGCTGATCCGCGTCGGGCTTTTCGAGCACGGTGTGCAGCGTTACGATTACCGGAATCGACACGCGGTCAAGGAGCGCAAGAATATGCTCGCCCGCCGATCCGCCGAAAATGCCATATTCGTGCTGCAGCCAGATCGCTTGCGCACCGCTCGCTTCGATCGAGCGCGCCGCGTCGAGATAGGCGCCGCGGTCCTGCTCCGGGATCGTACGCGTCACTTCTGCAGGATATTCAAGCGAGCCCGGATGATCGTCCATTGCGTAGACGTCGATCTTAAGATCGGGAAACCGGCCCTTCAACGCCGTGAACGTGTCGGTCGTATATGTTGCAAGGCCGCATTTCCGGGGCAGGAAATTGCCAATCAGCGCCAGGTGATTGATCGGGGTCACGACATCCGCCACATGCATCATGCTCGCAATCCTCAGAGTAAAATCGAGCGATACGCTCCTAATTGCCCCATCCGAACGGCCAAGTGACAATATGGTTGCAACTATGCTGCGTTGCAACACCGTGAATCTGTTTAACCCACATCAACCGGGTGGACCAGAGGTGCGCACAACGCGTTTAACCGCGTCCGCGATACCCCGGCACGTCCTGCGGCGGCAGCCACAGCCCCTCCGGCGGCGCGCCGGATTGCCAGAAGACGTCGATCGGAATCCCGCCGCGCGGATACCAATATCCACCGATCCGCAGCCACAGCGGCTTCATCTCGGTGAACAGCCGCTCGCCGATCCCGACCGTGCAATCCTCATGAAACGCCTGGTGGTTGCGGAAACTGCCGAGGAACAGCTTCAACGACTTCGATTCGACGATCGTCTGATCGGGCGCATAATCGATCACCAGATGCGCAAAATCGGGCTGCGCCGTCACCGGGCACAGCGAGGTGAATTCCGGCACCGCAAAGCGCACCAGATAGGCGCGGCCGGGCCGCGGGTTGGGAACATAGTCGAGCACCGCTTCCTCGGGCGAGGTGGGCTGTGCGCTGGTCTGGCCAAGAAATTTTGGAGTCATGAGGCGGAGATAGGATAGAGGCGGTAGAAATGAAACCGACCGTCCAAACGCTCATACCGATTCTCGGCGACCAACTCTCGCTGAACCTCTCGGCACTGCGCGATGCCGATCCGGCAACGACCCGGCTGCTGATGATGGAAGTGGCCGAGGAAACCACCTACGTCCGGCATCACAAACAGAAGATCGCCTATATCCTCTCGGCGATGCGGCATCACGCCGAGGCCCTGCGCGTCGCGGGTTGGAGCGTCGATTACGTCACGCTCGACGATCCCGAAAACAGCGGTAGCTTCACCGGAGAAATCGCCCGCGCGGTCGAACGGCTGAACCCCGACCGGATCGTCGTCACCGAAGCTGGCGAATGGCGGGTTCAAGCGATGCTGGATGCTTGGGAAACGCTGTTCGGCCTGCCCGTCGACATCCGCGCCGACGACCGCTTCCTCGCCAGCCACGCGGAGTTCAACGCCTGGGCGGACGGCCGCAAAGCGTTGCGCATGGAATTCTTCTACCGCGAGATGCGCCGCAAGACCGGGCTGCTGATGGACGGCGACAAGCCCGTCGGCGGACAATGGAACTTCGACCACGACAATCGCAAGCCCGCCAAGGCCGACCTGATGATGCCGCGCCCGCTGGTCTTCGCGCCGGATGCGATCACGCAGGACGTGCTGGCGCTGGTCGCCAAGCGCTTCGCCGATCATCCCGGAACGCTCGACGGCTTCGCCTGGGCGGTGACGCGCGACGATGCGCTGCGCCAGCAGGCGCAGTTCCTCGATCACGCCCTCGCACAGTTCGGCGATTATCAGGACGCAATGCTGACCGGGGAGCCGCATCTGTGGCACTCGATCCTGTCGCCCTATCTGAACTCCGGCCTGCTCGATCCGCTCGATCTGTGCCGCGCCGTCGCCGAGCGCTACGCGGCGGGCAAGGTGCCGCTCAACGCCGCGGAAGGCTTCATCCGCCAGATCATCGGCTGGCGCGAATATGTCCGCGGCATCTATTGGCGCGAAGGCCCCGATTATGCCGACCGCAATTTCCTGGAGGCGCGCCGCCCGCTCCCCGCCTTCTACTGGACCGGCAAGACCGACATGCACTGCCTGGCGCAAGCGATCGGCCAGACGCTCGATCTCGCGCACGCGCATCATATCCAGCGCCTCATGGTCACCGGCAATTTCGCGTTGCTGATCGGAGCCGATCCTGCGGCGGTGCATCGGTGGTATCTCGAAATCTACATCGACGCGTACGAATGGGTCGAATTGCCCAACACGCTCGGCATGAGTCAGTTCGGCGATGGCGGCCTGCTCGCCTCCAAACCCTATGCCGCGAGCGGCGCCTATATCGACCGCATGTCGGATTATTGCCGGTCGTGCCGCTATGACGTGAAGCAGCGCATCGGGCCCAATGCCTGCCCGTTCAACGCGCTCTACTGGGATTTCATGGCCCGCAACGAAGACAAGCTCGGGCGGAACCAACGCCTCGCCATGCCGTATCGCAATTGGGCGAAGATGGACGACGCCGTGAAGCGCGATCTGCGGGCATCCGCAAAGGCGTTTCTCGACACGCTCGACGCGGATGGCTAGGGACAAGCGAAACTAAGGAGACGGTGCATGGACTCGCTGGTGACGACCGAATGGCTCGCGAACGAATTGGGCGCGAATGATCTGCGTATCGTCGATGCGACCTACATTCTCGACGGATCGCGTGATCCGGCCGCAGAATATGAAGCTGCGCACATCCCCGGCGCCGTGTTCATGGATCTCGCCGAAATTGCCGACACGTCGAGCAACCTGCCCTCGATGCTGCCGCGCCCCGAGAAATTCGCCAGCCGAATGCAGTCGCTCGGTCTCGGCGATGGCAGCCGCATCGTGCTGTACGACAATTCCCCGCTCCGCACTGCCGCACGCGCCTGGTTCATGCTCCGCACGTTCGGCGCGCATGACGTGGCGATTCTCGACGGCGGTTTCGCCAAATGGCAGGCCGAGGGCCGCGAGACGGTCAGCGGCAAGGAACAGCTCCGCCACCGCCACTTCACCGTCTGGGCCGACGACAAGGGCGTCCGCACGCTCGATCAGATGAAGGCCAATGTCGAATCCGGCGCGGAGCAGGTGCTCGACGCGCGTTCGGCGGCGCGCTTCACCGGCGAGGAACCCGATCCCCGCCCGGCCACCCACCCGGGCCACATTCCGGGCTCGAAGAACCTGCCTTATGGCAAGTTGTTCAACGCCGACGGCACGTGGAAGACCGGCGACGCGCTTAAGGCCGCGTTCGAAGGCGCTGGCATCGACCTGTCGAAGCCGCTCGTCACCACCTGCGGCTCGGGCGTCACCGCCTCGGCGCTTGCGTTCGGCGCGCACCTGCTCGGCAACGAAGCGGCCGTCTATGACGGCAGCTGGTCCGAATGGGGCGCCGACCGCACCACGCCCAAGGCGACCGGCACGGCGTAACGCGCACGCCCGACCGTCACCCCGGCCTCGTGCCGGGGTCCACAGCGTCGCGCGTCCTGCAGATGGTGGTTGCGAACCGCAGTGGACCCCGGCACGAGGCCGGGGTGACGGCGGGACATTGAAGATGAGCAACGACAGCAAGCAACCCAAGGGCGACTCCACCCGCGTTGTGTCCGCCGGGCGGCGCAAGGAATGGACGCAAGGGATCGTCAACACGCCGGTGTGGCGGGCCTCGACGATCCTCTATGACAGCGTCGCTGATCTGCGCGCGGCGGGCGGGCGCGATACGCACCATCGGCTGTTCTATGGCCGCAAGGGCACGCCGACGCAGTGGAGCTTGGCCGACGCGCTGACCGAGCTTGAACCCGGCGCCGAGGGCACCTTCCTCTATCCCTCGGGCGTCGCCGCGATCGCCGCCGCACTTCTATCGGTACTCTCCCCCGGCGACGAAGTGCTCGTCCCCGACAGTGCCTATGATCCGACCCGCTCGATGGCGACCGGTCTGCTCAAGCGCATGGGCATTTCCACGCGCTTCTACGATCCGCTGATCGGCGCTGACATCGCCGATCTGATCGCCGACACAACCCGTGCGATCGTCATGGAAAGCCCCGGCAGCCTGACCTTCGAAGTGCAGGACGTCCCCGCGATCGTCGCGGCGGCCAAGGCGCGCGGCGTCGTCACCCTGCTGGACAACACCTGGGCAACCCCCTTGTTCTTTCCCGCGATCGCGCACGGCGTCGATCTCACCATCCTCGCCTGCACCAAATATGTCGTCGGCCATAGCGACGTGATGCTCGGCTCGGTCACCGCAGGACCCGGCCATTTCGCGCGGCTGCGCGACACCAGTTTCCAGCTCGGCCAGGTCGCCAGCCCCGACGATTGCTGGCTCGGCAGCCGGGGCCTGCGCACGATGGCGATCCGCCTGAAGCAGCATCAGGAAAGCGCGCTGCAGATCGCGCACTGGCTGGCGGAGCAACCCGAGGTCGCGAGCGTGCTTCACCCCGCGCTCCCCTCCTGCCCCGGCCACGCGCATTTCCAGCGCGATTTCAACGGATCGTCCGGCCTGTTCTCCTTCGTGCTGAACGGCGGCAACGAGGCTGCGCGCGCCGCGCTGATCGATGGGCTGGAGCATTTCGGCATCGGCTATAGCTGGGGCGGCTATGAGAGCCTGGCGCTGCCGGTCGACCCGCAGCGCTACCGCACCGTCACCCGCCGCGAGGATGCCGGACCACTCGTCCGGTTGCAGATCGGGCTGGAGGATCCGGCCGATCTGATCGCCGATCTGGCCGCTGGATTGGAGCGCTTTTCGGCCGCGCTCTGACCCGTTTTCCATTACTGCGGCGTTTCCGCAACATTGCTCGACTGTTGCTGAACTGCAACAATCGCGGCCGAACTGGCAACAAAGCTGGCGAATTGAGTTGTGCAGTGCCGCATGAAGCGGCACTCCATCGTCTTGCCGGTTAGCCGCGCGGGGGGCGTTTCGCCGCCGACAGACGCTGCACCGGTAAAGCAGGCGGGGACGATCGCATTTTCGAAAGGAAAACGATGCGCATCTCCACAATGACGCTCGGCGCGCTGATGCTCGCCGCCTCCGCAACCCCTGCCTTCGCGCAGGACGCACCCACCGCACCGCCCCCAGCGGTTACGATCAACGGCACCGCCGCTATCGTCTCGGACTATCGTTTCCGCGGTATTTCGCAGACCGACAAGCAGTTCGCGCTGCAGGGATCGATCACGGTCACCCACCAATCGGGCATCTACGTCTCGGCCTGGGGCTCGTCGGTAACCGATTACGTCGTCGCCGGCGGCAATGCGCGGCAGGAAATCGATTTCATCGCGGGCTACAGCAAGACGATTAGCGGCATCAAGCTCGATGGCGGCGTGCTCTATTACTTCTACCCGCGCGACCGGACGCCCGGCGTCCATTCCGACTTCTTCGAACCCTATTTCGATGTCTCGTCGACGCTCGGCCCGGTGACCGCGAAGGCGACGATCAATTACGCCTGGAAGCAGAAGGCGCTCGCGCTCGACCAGACCGGCGTCGGCACTTCGTTCAACAGCCGCAAGCGCGACAACGTCTATCTCGCCGGCGACCTTACCGGCGCGATCCCGAAGACGCCGCTCAGTCTGACCGCGCACCTCGGCCACACCTTCGGCACCAGCTGGCTGGCATCGTCGTTCGGCAAGGGCAAGGAACAGGACGGCTATACCGACTGGGCGCTGGGCGTCACCGCGACGTACAAGGTGCTGACCTTCGGCGTCAGCTATGTCGATACCGACGCGAAGTTCAACAACCTCGTCGGCGCGGTCGAGAGCAAGAGCGGCGTGGTCGCCTCGCTGACGGCGAGCTTCTAACCGCTCCCCTGCCACCCAAGAAAAAGGCCGCACGCCGGATGCCCGGTATGCGGCCTTTTTCGTGTCCGTTCGCGGCGTGAAGCCACCGCGAGAGGCTGATCCCGCTTACTTGGGCGTAGCGGCGCGTGCGCTCTGCCCGTCGCCCTCGGGGGCCGAGACGATGTCGCGCGTCGTCGTGCCCTTGTCGACCACCTGCGTCTGCGGATCGCCGACCGTCGAGCGAATGCCGGGGTCGTCGCTGTCGACACCCGCCGCCGCGATCGTCGCGGCCTCGCCGGCACTGCGCTGGGCCGAGCCGCCGAACAACGCGTCGAGTGCCTGGGCGTTGGGGCTCACGTCATTCGCGCGTGCCGCACCGGGGCGCGGCGGGGTGAGCGAGAAATCGGGCGGGATCACCAGCGGCGCCTGACGCGCAACCGCGAATTCGTCGGGGCCGCTGCGCCCCAGCTTGTTGTGCGCGCAGCCCGACGCCAGGGCGACCAGGGCAAGACCGGCGATGAGGGTGGTGGCTTTACGCATGATGTGTCTCCGTTGCGCCGTGTTCTGACGCAGAATTGGGGCGGGAATCTGTCGCCGAGTCCGGTTTCGGCTTCTCTCGTACCAGAAGCGCGCGCGCGAACAAGATGATCACCCCGATCGTGATCGCCGCATCGGCCAGGTTGAATACCAGGAACGGCTGCCAGTCGCCGAAATGCAGGTCTGCCCAATCGACGACGAAGCCGAAGCGAATCCGGTCGAGGATATTCCCGATCGCCCCGCCGAGCACCAGCCCGAGCCCGATCTGGTCGATCCGGTTGCGCTCGCGGAACATCCACACCAGCACGCCGATCGCGATCGCCCCGGTCATCGCCACCAGCAGCCAGCGCGCCATCGGATCGTCCGCCCGCATCAACCCGAGCGAGACGCCACGATTGGCGACGAAGCGCACGTTGAAGACGTCGTTGACGTAATGCGCGTTGGTCAGCTCGTTGAGCTTCATCACGTCGGTGACGCCGTACTTCGTCGTCTGGTCCGCCACGAAAAGGATCGCGGCGGTCACGAACCCGGCCAAAGGGAGCTTCATGCCACCACCTCTTCGCAACGGTCGCACAGATCGCCGTCCTGCGCGACCTCGGGCAGCAAACGCCAGCAGCGGCCGCATTTGTGGAAATCGCTCCGCCTGACCGACAGCGCGTCGCCCTGCGAAACCTTGGCGACGATGAACAATTCCGCGAGATCGCCGACAGGCAGCGGCGCTTCGGGCACCACCACCTCCGCCTCGAGGCTGGACCGAACGATCTTGTCGCGGCGGAGCGGCTCGATCGCTTCATTGACCTGTTGGCGCAGCGCACGCACCGCGCCCCAAGTCGCCGCATCGGCGCCGACCACCGCGGGCACCTCCGGCCACTCCAGCAAATGCACCGACCCGTCCTCGCTCGGGAAGCGATCCTGCCACACTTCCTCGGCCGTAAAGCACAGGACCGGCGCGGCATAGCGCACCAGCGCGTGGAACAGCGTGTCGAACACCGTACGGCACGCCCGCCGCTTGGGATCGGTGACCGCATCGCAATACAGCGAATCCTTGCGGATATCGAAGTAGAAAGCCGACAGATCCTCCTGCGCGAACTCGGTCAGCAGCCGAACGTACGCATTGAAATCATACACTTCGACCGCCGCGCGCAGCTTCGCATCCAGCTCGCCCAGCAGATGCAGCACGTAGCGCTCCAGCTCGGGCATCTCCGCGACCGGCAACCGCTCGGCCTCGTCGAACCCGTCGAGCGCGCCGAGCAGATAGCGGAAGGTGTTGCGCAGCTTGCGATATTGGTCAGAGACGCCGTTCAGGATCTCCTTGCCGATGCGGTGGTCCTCGGTGAAATCGACCGACAGCGCCCATAGCCGCAGGATGTCCGCGCCCGATTCCTTCATCAGATCGAGCGGGTTGATCGTGTTGCCGAGGCTCTTGGACATTTTCATGCCTTTGGCGTCCATCGTGAAGCCGTGCGTCAGCACCGCATCATAGGGCGCCCGCCCACGCGTGCCGCACGCCTCCATCAGCGACGACTGGAACCAGCCGCGATGCTGGTCCGATCCTTCGAGATAGAGGTTCGCCGGCCATTGCAGATCGGGCCAGCGCCCGGACTCCAGCACGAAGGCGTGGGTGCAGCCGCTGTCGAACCACACGTCGAGGATGTCCGTCACGCGCTCGTAATCGGCGAGATCGTACTCCGGCCCGAGCAAGTCCTGCGCTGCTTCCTCGGACCACGCATCGACACCAGCCGCGCGCACCGCCGCGATGATGCGGGCGTTGACGGCGGGATCGACGAGATACTGGCCGGTCGCGCGGTTGACGAAGAGCGTGATCGGCACGCCCCACGCACGCTGGCGGCTGATCACCCAATCGGGGCGACCCGCGACCATCGCGGTGATGCGGTTCTGGCCTTTGGGGGGATACCAAGTGGTGGCTTCGATGGCGGCGAGCGCGGTGGAGCGGAGGGTCATATTCCCCTCTCCCCGGGAGAGGGAGGGGCCCGCCCGGCGCAGCCGGGTGGGAGGGTGAGGGCAGGTCCGGCGCGGCATATTCTGCCCTCACCCTTCCGCCGCCTTCGGCGTCTCCCTCCCTCTCCCAAAGGGAGAGGGATTGATCCATCGGAATAAACCATTGCGGCGTCGCGCGGAAAATCACCTTCGCCTTCGACCGCCACGAATGCGGATAGGAGTGCGCAAAATCATCGCTCGCCGCGAGCAATGCGCCCGCGGCCCGCAGATCCGAACAGATCGGCCCCTCGGCGGAGACGAACTTCTTGTTGATCACCGAGCCCTGCCCGCCGAGCCACGCCCAATCGTCGCGATACATCCCCGCGCCATCGACCGCGAAGACCGGATCGATGCCGTATTGCTTGCACAGCAGGAAATCGTCTTCGCCATGATCGGGCGCCATATGGACGAGCCCGGTGCCCGCCTCGGTGGTGACGAAATCCCCCGGCAGGAACGGCCGCGGCTTCGCGAAGAACCCGCCGAGCGCGTGCATCGGGTGGCGCGCGGCGGCGCCTTCCAGCGAAACACCTCGGACACGACCGAGGTATTCCTCCATCAACTTTCCGCTTGAGGGATCCGCTTGTAGACCGCAGCGCTCGACTCGGTCGAGGAAGGTTCGCACGAGCGGCTCGGCAACGATAAAGATGCCGCCATCAGACGGCTTGGTGCCGTTCCGACCTTCCCACCAAACTGCAAAACGAAGATACTCAATCTCCGGCCCATAGCTCAGCGCCTGGTTCACCGGGATCGTCCACGGCGTCGTCGTCCAGATCACCGCATGCGCGCCGACCAGCTCGGGCGCGTTCGGCGCGTCCACGATCTCGAACGCCACGTCGATCTGCGTCGACACGACGTCCCCATATTCGACCTCGGCCTCGGCGAGCGCGGTCTTTTCGACCGGCGACCACATCACCGGCTTGGCCCCGCGATAAAGCTGGCCGCTTTCCGCGAACTTCATCAGCTCGGTGACGATCGTCGCCTCGGCCTGGAAATCCATCGTCAGATAGGGATGGTCCCAATCACCATTGATGCCGAGCCGCTTCAACTGCTCGCGCTGCACGTCGACCCAATGCTGCGCGTAGGCGCGGCACTCGGCACGGAATTCCTTTGGCGGAACCTCGTCCTTGTTGCGCTTCTTGGCACGATACTGCTCCTCGACCTTCCACTCGATCGGCAGGCCGTGGCAGTCCCAGCCGGGCACGTAGGGCGCGTCCTTGCCGAGCAGGGTCTGCGTGCGACACACGGTGTCCTTCAGGATATGGTTGAGCGCATGGCCGATATGCATGTCGCCATTCGCGTACGGCGGGCCGTCATGCAGGATGAACTTTTCGCGGCCCGCACGCGCCGCGCGGGTCTTCTCATACAGGCCCATCGCCTGCCACCGCGCGAGAATGCCCGGCTCCTTGGCGGGCAGGCCGGCCTTCATCGGGAAATCGGTCTTCGGCAGGAAGACGGTATCGCGCCAATCGCGCTGGGCGGGTGCTGTATCTGGGGTGTCGGTCATTTGAATGCGGCCTTAGCCGAGCGGTGCGGCACTATAAAGCCCCTCCCCTTCAGGGGAGGGGTTGGGGTGGGGAAGTGCGTTGCCAACGATTTGGCAGACTGGAAGCAGTAGTGGAGATGACTTCGGCCACACCCGCCAAATTCGATATGACGTCGGAGTTGCCGAAGCGAATGATCCTGAAACCCAACGCCGCGAGCCTTGCATCGCGACGCGCATCATAAGGCAGGTCATGGGTGTCGCCATCTACCTCAATGCCGAGCCCGATCGCTGGACAGAAAAAGTCGAGAATCGCCTGTGCCTCGAATACGACATGCTGGCGACGGAACTTCAGACCATCCAATTGCGAGTTGGACAGCGCCCGCCAAAGTCGCTTCTCCGGCTCGGTAGGATTTCGTCGCATTTCGTGCGCGCGCTTCAGGAGTTCAGCCTCAGTGGCCATCACTTCCCCACCCCAACCCCTCCCCTTAAGGGGAGGGGCTTATTAGCGTGTCACCTCACCAATCCCACACCATCCCCGTCTCGCTGAACGGCTTGGGTTCCATCGGCGGCATCGTCGCGTCGTTGAGTTCGCATTGCCAGAAGCCGACATCGATCCAGCGCCCGTCCTTATGCCCAATTTCGCGCAGCACCCCGGCGCGGCGAAACCCGACCAATTCGTGCAACCGGATCGAATGATCGTTCGGCAGCGCAATCACCCCGATCGCATGGGTAAACCCCTGCGCGCGGACGGTATCGATCAGCGCGTCGTACAACTGCCGCCCATTGCCACGCCCGGCGGTACCCTCCAGCAGATAGACCGTCGTCTCGATCGTGTAGCGATACGCCGGACGATCGCGAAACGCCGAGGCATAGGCATAGCCGAGCAGTTCCCCGCCCTCCGCCGCGGTCGCGACCAGCCACGGATATTTGCCCTCGGACGACGCCATCCGCTGCCGCATCACATGCTCGGTCGGCGCCTTCAATTCGAACGAGACGGTGCCGCGTTCGACATAGGGCTTGTAGATCGCCGCGATTGCGGCGGCATCTTCGGGCGTCGCCGGGCGGATCGCGATCCGCGTGGGTGCGGGATCGACGCTCACAACCCGATCCGCGCCAGTACCAGATCGAACAGCCGCGCATCACCACTGCGCGGCGTATTGCCGCCCAGGCCGTCGCACTCCAGGCAGCGCGCCTGGATCGCCGCACCCGTGCCGATCCGCTTCACGTCGCCCAGCGCGCGGGCGAACACCGCGCGGCGCTCGGCGGCCATCCGCGTGAAGGCATCGCCCGCCGACTTGTCCTCGTCATCCTTATTCGAATCGAGGATCTGCGCGAAGAATTTCGCCCAGGCGCTCGGCTTCTTTTCCAGATATTCGGCATGGACGTCCTCGGGCTTCAGGCCCGCGCGCTTCGCCGCCTCGGCAACCGCGTCGTTCAGCCCGCCGAAGCGATCGACCAGGCCGATCTGCCGCGCCGTACCGCCATCCCACACGCGGCCCTGGCCGATTTCATCGAACTCGCGTCGTGCTCAGCTTGCGCGCATTCGCCACGCGGGTGATGAACTGGCGATAGCCATTCTCGATCCCCGACTGGAAGATCGCGTCGGTCTCCGGGTTGGTGCCGCCGTAAATATCGGGCTGGCCCGACAGCGGCGTGGTCTTCACGCCATCGGTGGTCAGCCCGATCTTCTTGAGCGTATTCTCGAAGGTCGGAATGATGCCGAAGATACCGATCGACCCGGTGATCGTCGTCGGCTCGGCGAAGATCACGTCGCCAGCGGTCGACACCCAATAGCCGCCCGATGCTGCGACGCTGCCCATCGAGATCACGATCGGCAATTTCTGCGCCTTCGCCTCCTGGATCGCACGGCGCATATCTTCGGACGCGAGCGCCGAGCCACCCGGCGAATCGACGCGCACGACCAGCGCCTTCAGATCCTTCTTGGCGAGCGCGTCGAGCATCAGCTTGACGATCGTGTCGGACCCGACGCTGCCGCCGTTCGATTTGCCGTCGACGATGTCGCCCGCGATCGTCAGCACGCCGATCTTGCTGCCGTTGGTGGGCAGGGGATTGTCGGCGACGTAGGTGTCGTATTTGATCGTCTTGAAGCTGCCCGCGACCTTCTTGTCGTCGATCCCGGCAATCTCGGCGACGCGCTTGCCGAAGTCGAGCCGGGTGCCGAGCTTGTCGACCAGGCCGGCATCGAGATTGGCCTTGGCGATGTCGCCCTGTGCGGCGGTGATCACCGCGCCCGGCGTGGTCAGGAACGGCTGGAACTTCGCCTTGGGCCGCGCCTTTGACACGGCCTCCTGCCAATTGGCGAACAGCACTTCGTACAGCTTGACCACTTCTTCCTTGGCCTCGGGCGAGGCTTCGGTGCGGGTGTAGGGCTCGACGAAGGACTTGTACTTGCCGACGCGGTAGACGTGCGCATTGACGCCGAGCTTGTCGATCAGGCCCTTGTAATAGAGCTGCGATCCGCCGGGCCCCATGAACAGCGTGCCACCCATTGGGCTCATCCAGATTTCGCTGGCATTGGCGGCAAGGCGATAGGCGGAGTCGGTGTAAGCGGTGGCGTAGGCCAGAACCGGCTTCTTCGCATCGCGCACGCGGCGGATGGCGTTGGCGACCTCATCTACCGCCGCCGGATACCCGCCGCCGAAGGAATCGAGGTCAAGCACCACGGCCTTGACGCGGTCGTCCTTCGCCGCCTTGTCGAGCGCGCGTACTACGTCGCGCAGACGGAATTCGCTCGGCATCCCGCCGCCGCTGAATCCGGAAAACGGATCGGCGTCTTGCGTCTGCTCGACGATCGCGCCGTTGAGTTTCAGCACCAGCGCGCCATCGCGCACTGCGACCGTGGTCGGTTTCGCCGAAAGCCCGGCGAACAGAAGACCGAAAAACAGCAGCATCGCGATCAGGACGAGCGCGTCCTTGATGCCCACCAGAATCTTCCACGCGCCCCGTACGAGTTTCACTTGGCCGCTCCTTGCTTGGCGCAAATATACCCTATCGCTAGGGCAAGCCTCGGTACGAGTAAATGCGTGTTGCGTCCCTAATACGCAGATTTTTTCTGACTGACGGGGCTGGCGGAGCGGTTGACGATGGCACCGCGCGACATCATATGCGCCGTGCTGGCACTCACCAAGGGCGAGTGCTAACAACCGTTCATAAAGAGAAGGACTTCGCGCATGAACTTTCGTCCGTTGCACGACCGCGTCCTCGTCCGCCGCGTAGAGGCAGAAGAGAAGACCGCAGGCGGGATCATCATCCCGGAAACCGCCAAGGAAAAGCCGCAGGAAGGCGAAGTCGTCGCCGCTGGCACTGGCGCTCGCAACGATGCCGGTGAAATCCACCCGCTCGAAGTGAAGACCGGCGACAAGATCCTGTTCGGCAAGTGGTCCGGCACCGAGGTCAAGATCGACGGTGAAGACCTGCTGATCATGAAGGAAAGCGACATCCTCGGGATCGTCGGCTGACCTGACCTGCGCCCGGCACCTGGAGTGCCTTGCGGGCGCAACTTTCGTCACTTTCCACCTTCAATCTGGAGTTAGCCATCATGGCAGCCAAGGACGTAAAATTCTCGCGTGACGCACGCGAACGCATCCTGCGCGGCGTCGATATCCTCGCCGACGCAGTCAAGGTCACGCTGGGGCCGAAGGGCCGCAACGTCGTGATCGACAAGAGCTTCGGTGCGCCGCGCATCACCAAGGACGGCGTCACCGTCGCCAAGGAAATCGAACTGAAGGACAAGTTCGAGAACATGGGCGCGCAGATGCTGCGCGAAGTCGCCTCGAAGACTAACGACGTCGCCGGCGACGGCACGACCACCGCGACCGTTCTGGCGCAGGCGATCGTCCGTGAAGGCATGAAGTCGGTTGCCGCCGGCATGAACCCGATGGACCTGAAGCGCGGCATCGACCTCGCCGTCATCGAAGTCGTCAAGGACATCCAGGCACGTTCCAAGCCCGTTTCGGGCAGCCATGAGATCGCCCAGGTCGGCATCATCTCGGCCAATGGCGACACCGTCGTCGGCGAGAAGATCGCCGAGGCGATGGAGAAGGTCGGCAAGGAAGGCGTGATCACCGTCGAGGAAGCCAAGGGGCTCGAGTTCGAACTCGACGTCGTCGAAGGCATGCAGTTCGATCGCGGCTATCTCTCGCCCTACTTCATCACCAACCCCGAGAAGATGTCGGTCGAGCTTCAGGATCCCTACATCCTGATCCACGAAAAGAAGCTGTCGAACCTGCAGGCGATGCTCCCGATCCTGGAAGCCGTAGTTCAGTCGGGCCGTCCGCTGCTGATCATCGCCGAGGATATCGAGGGTGAGGCGCTCGCCACGCTCGTCGTCAACAAGCTGCGCGGCGGTCTGAAGATCGCAGCGGTCAAGGCACCGGGCTTCGGCGACCGTCGCAAGGCGATGCTGGAAGACATCGCGATCCTGACCAAGGGCGAGATGATCTCGGAAGACCTGGGCATCAAGCTTGAGTCGGTCACGCTCGGCATGCTCGGCACCGCCAAGCGCGTCACGATCGACAAGGACAACACCGTCATCGTCGACGGTGCTGGCGATGCCGAAGCGATCAAGGGCCGCACCGATGCGATCCGTCAGCAGATCGAGAACACCACGTCGGATTACGACAAGGAGAAGCTCCAGGAGCGTCTCGCGAAGCTGGCTGGCGGCGTTGCCGTGATCAAGGTCGGCGGTTCGTCGGAAGTCGAAGTCAAGGAGCGCAAGGACCGCGTCGACGACGCGCTGCACGCAACCCGCGCAGCCGTTGAAGAAGGCATCGTCCCCGGTGGCGGTACGGCGCTGCTGTACGCGACCAAGGCGATCGAAAACCTGACCGGCGCGAATGAAGACCAGACCCGCGGTATCGACATCGTCCGTAAGGCGCTGACCGCCCTGGTTCGCCAGATCGCCAGCAATGCGGGCCATGACGGCGCCGTCGTCTCGGGCAAGCTGCTCGATGGCAACGACACCTCGATGGGCTTCAACGCGTCGACCGACACGTATGAAAACCTCGTTCAGGCCGGCGTGATCGACCCGACCAAGGTCGTCCGCACCGCACTGCAGAACGCAGCGTCGGTCGCTGGCCTGCTGATCACCACCGAAGCGGCGATCAGCGACACGCCCGAAGACAAGCCAGCCATGCCTATGGGCGGCGGCGGCATGGGCGGCATGGGCGGCATGGACTTCTGATCCGAAGGGCGGCCGTGGCCACGCTGGCCACGGACTCGCCCGAGGACGGACGGCGGGTCGGCGACATTAGTCGTCGAACCCGTCCGACGAGATCACGGCTCTGCCGGGATCGTCCAAACCACCCAGCCCCAAAGCTGGTCACAAAACGAAGGGCCGGGGATCACTCCCCGGCCCTTTGTCGCATTTCGCACGGGCGCGCACCTTCAAGCAGGACTGACCACAGGTCAGCCGCCGGGCAGTTCCTGCACATCGTTGATCGCGTCCCGCGTCGGGGCGGCTGGAACCGGGCAGCGCCGCGCCAGGCCGATGCCCTTCAGATAGGCGCGCCGCACCGATCCGGCATAGACCGCCGCCTCGACCCGGCGCTGCTGCTTGTCGGCACCGGTCAGCACGCGCACGATACCGAGGCCGGGGATCAACGTGTTGACCGCGGTCCGCGCCGCCACCGCCGCCACTTCCGACCGCTCGCTCTTGCTCACGCCCGGCGCATCGACATCGCGACCGAGTGCCTGGTCGAGCCGCCGCACCTCTCCCGCAATCGCGGCACAGCTCCGGGTATTATCCGCGGAGTAGGGTGCCGACGCCGCGAGTTGCAGGACCTCCGGGATCTTCTGGTCCTTGATCCGCGTGTCACGCAGGGGCTGGGTAAGCGCCTTGCCGACATTGTCGTCCTGCGGCCCGCCCGCATAGGCGCCAGCCGGCGTCAGTGCCAGGATAAGGGTCGCCGTGATGAATGTCCGCCGCATGGTCGTTTCCTCCTGATTGCCCGGAGATGACGCGCGTCGGCGATGTTTGTTCCGGCTGCGCGACGATCGCCCGGAACGGCCCCTTCAGGCCGTCGGGTACAGCATCGCCACGTTACACCGCTGATACCGCGCGCCGAATTCGGCCATGATCGCCGCGTCATGGACAAAACCGGCTTTCTCATAGAGGTGTATCGCCGCAGCGCTCTTCCGGTTGCTTAGCAGATAAAGCCTTTTCGCCCCCATTTCGCGCGCTCGTGCAATGACCGCGTGGAGCAGATATTCGCCCACTTTGCGCCCACGCGCCGATTCCAGCACGCCCATCTTGGTCAGCTCGAACTGATCCTCGCCGGTTTTCTGAAGCGCGCACGCGCCGACGATACCGAGGCCCTCCGCCTCGACGAACAGGATATCCCCGCCGCGATCGATGATCCGCGCGCGGGGATTTTCCAGCACGTCGCGGTCGGTCTGCTCGATCGTATACATCGCGCCAATCCACTGCGCGTTGATGTCGTGGAAGGCCTGGGCGAGGTCGTCGCGGAACGGGTGGATTGTCAGGGCGGGCATGGGGGCAACCTATTCGAAAACCCCGCCGCGGCAAAGCCGCGTCGTCGGTCGGTGCCTGGGCACCGCCGGCCGGGCTCGCCGCTTCGCGCCCGCGATTCAGCTGCGCTAAATCTTGGGTTCGCTCGCCTTCATCTTCTCAATCAGCGCCTTCACCTCCTGGCTACGCCCACGCGGCAGGATCAGCACGTCCTTGCCGCTTGCAACCACGATCAAATCCCCGACCCCAACCATCGCGATCCGCATCCCGTCGCTGCGCACCAGGCAATTCGCGGTGTCGATCGCGATGATCTCGCCTCCTTCCTCTGTCCGATGCGCATTGCCGTCTTCATCCGCGTCGCTGATCTCGTGCAGCGCGTCCCAGCTCCCCAGATCGCTCCAGCCCATGCTGACCGGCACCACGGCGACCCGGTCGGCCTTCTCCATCACCGCATAATCGATCGAATCGGACGGTGCCGCAGCAAAGGCTTCGGCATCCGGAAACACTCGCCCGCCCTCGCGCCGCGCCGAGTCCATCGCCTGCTCGCACGCCGTCAGCATCGCGGGTCCGTGCACCGCCAGCGCCCCAAGATAGGCGTCCGCGCGAAACAGGAAGATGCCGCCGTTCCATGCATGATCGCCCGCCGCCAGCATCGCCTCGGCGGCATCGCGCGGCGGTTTCTCGACGAATTTCGCAACACGGTGGACGCCGCCCGAAATCTCCGCCCCGACCTTGATCCAGCCATAGCCGGTCTCCGGCGAGTGCGGATCGATGCCGAAGGTGACCAGCCAGCCCTCCTCCACCAGCGGCAGCGCGGCGTGAATGCCGGCATGGAACGCATCGACATCGGCGATAACGTGATCCGATGGCATCACCAGCAAGGGTGCCGCACCCCCGCCCGCCGCAATCGCCGCCAACGCAATCGCCGGGGCGGTGTTGCGACCGACGGGCTCCAGAATCAACGCCTGGGGGACCACATCAATTGCCCTTAACTGCGCCTCCACCATATCGGCGTGTTGCGCGTTCGCGACGACGATCGGTGCGAGAAAGCGTTCGCCCTGCGCGCGCTGCACGGTCAATTGCAGCATCGTCTCCGCCGCAGTCAGCGCGAGCATTTGCTTGGGCATCGCCGAGGTCGACATCGGCCACAGCCGCGTTCCCGATCCGCCCGACAAGATGACAGGAATGATCGGAGTCGAATGCGGCATGGTCAAATTCCCTTGGCTGGCAGCGCTGTAGCGCGCTTGCTCCGCAAGCGTAACTACCGTCGCGCATCTGCGATCCCAATGCTCGACGCGCGTTCAACCTTTCTTTGTCAATTTCTGCGACAGCGGCTGCGTCGGTGTCGGTTTTCTTGACAGCGGCCGTGGCAATCGAAGCCGGAAACAAGGCGCGCACGATGATCAGGGTGTTCAAACACTATATCCCCAATGCCGTGCTGCTGCTCGGCCTGTTCGATCTCGTCCTGCTGATCGCGGCGGGCGAGGTCGGCTATCTCGTGCGGATGGGGCAAGTCGAATTGCCGACGACGCCGATCGCGACTCGCGTCCCGCAACTTCTCACCTTTGCCGGCAGCGTTGAATTGGCGATGATCGCGGTCGGCGTTTACGGCGCGGGCGCGTTGCAATCGCTCCGCTACGCGACCGCGCGACTGCTGGTGGCCGTGTCGCTCGGCGTCATTTTCCTGAGCGTGATCTATTTCCTGCTGCCCGCCGCAACGTTTTGGCGCTCTAACCTGCTCTATTCGATGGGTATCGCTGCGGTTCTGCTGATTGCGCTGCGCGTCCTGGTCGGCAAGCTGATCGGCGGGCAGGCGTTCAAGCGTCGCGTCGTCGTGCTAGGCGCGGGCGCACGGGCTGCCCGGTTGAAGGCGCTGGCACAGACGCCCGGCGCAGGTTTCGTCGTAGTCGGTTATATCTCGATGAGCGAACCCGCGCGCGTCATCCCCGAGGCGATCGCGCGCGATGCGATCTACAATCTGGCCGACCATGTCGTGCTGCTCAACGCCAGCGAAGTGGTGCTCGCGCTGGAGGAACGCCGCAACGCGCTGCCGCTCAAGGATCTGCTGCGGATCAAGACGACCGGCGTCCACGTCAACGAAATCTCGACCTTCCTGGAACGCGAGACGGGCCGCGTCGACCTGCAAAGCGTCAACCCGAGCTGGCTGATCTTCTCCGACGGATTTTCGAGCGGGCGGATGCTGTCGAGCATTTTCAAGCGCCTGTTCGACATCATCGCCAGCGCCGCGTTGCTGACGCTCACGCTGCCGCTGATCCTCGTGACCGCAATCGCGATCAAGCTCGAAAGCAAGGGGCCGGCCTTCTATCGCCAGCGCCGGGTCGGGCTGTACGGCGTCGGCTTCGACTGCATAAAACTGCGCTCGATGCGGCAGGACGCCGAGGTCGCTGGCCAAGCGGTTTGGGCGGAAAAGGACGATCCGCGCATCACACGCATCGGGCGCATCATCCGCAAGCTGCGGATCGATGAACTGCCGCAGACCTGGTCGGTGCTGAAGGGCGAGATGAGCTTCGTCGGCCCGCGGCCCGAGCGCCCGCAATTCGTCGAAGATCTCGAGCAGCAGCTCAATTATTATGCCGAGCGCCATATGGTGAAGCCCGGCATCACCGGCTGGGCGCAGATCAACTATCCCTATGGCGCGTCGATCGAGGACAGCCGCCAGAAGCTAGAATACGACCTCTATTACGCGAAAAACTATTCGCCGTTCCTCGATCTGCTGATCCTGTTGCAGACGATCCGCGTGGTGCTGTGGCCGGAGGGGGCGCGCTGAAGCGATGAGCGGCCCCGCGACCCTGATCCTGTGGAGCCACGCGCTCGCGGCGCTGCTGTTCGCGGGTGTGGCGCTGACCCGCCTGCGCGCGGATGCCGTGACCGCAGGAACCGCGCTTCCACGCCTCACCTTCGTCATCGCGCTTGGCACCACGGCATTGTGGGCACTGGCAGTCTCCGGCATCGGCGCAAGCGACGTGGTCACGCGGATGGCAGAGGCAGCGCGCAATCTCGGCTGGCTCGGCTTCATGTATGCGCTGGTGCGGCGCGACCGGCGTGGTGAAGAGCATCGCGCGGTCGCGATCATTTACGGTGTCGTCGCGCTGGTCGTGCTGGTCGGCGCAGGATTGTCGATGATCGAGGAAGCGGTCGGCGCAACCGCAGTCCCGCAGCTCGCAGCAGTCGCGGTGGTACTGCGCATGATGGTCGCGATCGGCGCGCTGCTGCTGGTCCACCATCTCTACACCGCCGTCGCGCCTCGCGCCCGCGGCGGCATTCGGCTCGTGGTCGTCGCGCTGTCGGCAATGTGGGGGGTCGATCTGCTGCTTTACGCAGCGCTCTATGCCAGCGACGGAACGCCGAGCGCGCTGCTCGCCGGGCGCGGCTGCGTGATGGCGCTGGCCGCCCCGGTCCTTGCGATCGCGGTGCAGCGCAACGGCGACTGGACGCTGCATCTGTCGCGCACCGTCGCGTGGCAGACGCTCTCCTTTGCCGCGACCCTGCTCTATGCGGCGCTGATGCTCGGCGCGACTAGCATGATTGCCAGCGTCAGCGGCGAGAATGCGCGGCTGTGGCAAACCGCCTTCGTGTTCGGGTCGACCGCGGCCGGCCTGACCATCCTGTCCTCGCCCTGGGTAAAGGCGTGGACCAAGGTCAAGGTCGCCAAGCACCTCTTCCGCCACCGCTATGATTACCGGGTCGAATGGATTCGCTTTACCGACACGCTTGGGAAGCCCGATGGGGCGGCGCCGCTTGACCAACGGATCGTCAAGGCGGTCGCGGATCTGACCGATTCGCCCGCAGGCCTGTTGCTGGTGCCCGATGGCACAGGCCTTGGCGTTGGCGCGGGATGGAATTGGGAAGCCCCGAGCGCAGTCAGTGATGCGAGGCTGGTGGCTTACCTTTCGGCCAGCGGCCGGATCATCGAATTGGACAGCGTCCGCAACGACAGCGCCGAGCCGGTCGAAACGGCGAGCGTGCCGATGTGGATGCTCGATGCCGATGGCTGGGTGCTGGTGCCGCTCCTCCATCTCGGACGTTTGCAAGGCGCGATCCTGCTCGCCCGACCGCTGGTCGACCGCGCGCTCGATTGGGAGGATTTCGATCTGCTGCGGATCGCCGGGCGTCAGGTTGCGAGCTATCTGGCCGAGGCGCGCGCGCAGGAAGCACTCGCCGAGGCCGAGCGCTTCGACGAATTCAACCGCCGCTTCGCCTTCATCCTGCACGACATCAAGAATCTGGTCAGCCAGTTGACGCTGGTCGCGCGCAATGCCGAGCGTCACGCCGACAATCCCGCCTTTCGCGCCGACATGGTGGCAACCTTGCAGGATTCGGCCGGGCGGATGAACGATCTGCTCGCCCGCCTGTCGCAGAACCACCGCGCGCGGGGCGAAGATCTGCGCGCAGTCGATCTGCTGCCGCTCGCCGAACAGGTTGCCGCCCGCCGCCGGGCGCTCCACCCGATCGTCGTCGTCGGCACGCCAGACGTGCGCGCGCAGGCCGATCCGGCGCGGCTCGAACAAGTGCTCGGACACCTGGTCCAGAATGCGATCGAGGCGAGTTCGGCAACCGAGCCGGTCACCATTGCCGTGCGGATGGAGGGCGAGACTGCGACGATCGCCGTGGTCGATCAGGGCTGCGGCATGAGCCCCGCCTTTCTGCGCGACCAACTGTTCAAGCCGTTCGTGTCGTCCAAGCCAGGCGGGTTCGGCATCGGCGCGTTCGAGGCCAAGCAACTGGCCGAAGCGATGGGCGGCAGCGTCGCCGTCGACAGCCGTCCCGGCGACGGCACGGTTTTCCGCGTGATGCTCCCGGCGGCACGCGCGCTCACGCTGGATCGGGCGGCATGACCAACAAACCCAAACTCCTGATCGTCGAGGACGATCTCGGCCTGCAGCGCCAGCTTCGCTGGGCCTATGAGGGCTATGACGTCATCACGGCAGTCGACCGCGCCACCGCGATCGATGCGGTGCGCGCCGAGGAACCGGCGGTCGTAACGCTCGATCTCGGCCTTCCGCCTGACCCCGACGGCACGACCGAAGGCTTCGCCACGCTCGCCGAAATTCTGCGGATCAAGCCCGATACCAAGGTCATCGTCGCCTCCGGCCACGGCGCGCGGGAGAGCGCGTTGCAGGCAATCGCCGACGGCGCCTGGGATTTCTACGCCAAGCCGATCGACATCGACGCGCTCGGCCTGATCGTCGCCCGCGCGTTCCACGTCCATGCGCTGGAGGCCGAGAACCGCCGCCTCGCCGCGCGCGGCACCGGGGCCGGGCTGGGCGGCATGATCACCGCCGCGCCCGAAATGCTGAAGGTCACGCGCACGATCGAACGTGTTGCGGGTGCCGATGTGTCGGTGATGCTGCTCGGCGCGAGCGGGACGGGCAAGGAATTGCTCGCACGCGGCCTGCACGACGCCAGTCCCCGCAGCAAAGGCGCGTTCGTAGCGATCAATTGCGCGGCGATCCCCGAAACGCTGCTAGAAAGCGAACTGTTCGGCCACGAAAAGGGCGCGTTCACCGGCGCGGTGAAGACGACCGAGGGCAAGATCGAACAGGCGCAGGGCGGTACGCTGTTCCTCGACGAAATCGGCGACGTCCCGCTGCCGCTCCAGGTCAAATTGCTGCGCTTCCTGCAGGAACGCACGATCGAGCGGATCGGCGGGCGCAAGGCGATTGCGGTCGATACGCGGATCGTCTGCGCGACGCATCAGGATGTCGACGCGATGGTCGCGGCTGGCAGCTTTCGCGAGGACCTCTATTACCGCTTGGCGGAAATCGTCGTGCGCATCCCGTCACTGACAGAACGCAGCGGCGATGCCGTCCTGCTCGCCCAGCATTTCCTCAAAAGCTATGCGAAATCGATGCACTCCGGCGTCACTGGCCTGTCGCCCGATGCGCGCGCGGCCATCGCTGCGTGGGGCTGGCCCGGCAATGTGCGCGAACTCGAAAACCGCATGAAGCGCGCCGTGATCATGGCCGAGGGCAAATTGGTCACCGCCGCCGATCTCGATCTGGCGGAAGGCGAGGCCGAATCCCCGATCAACCTGCGCGCCGCACGCGAAAGCGCCGACCGATCCGCCATCGCCCAAGCCCTCGCCCGCGCCGACGGTAACATTTCCAATACCGCTAAGCTGTTAGGGGTTAGCCGACCAACTTTATACGACTTGTTGAAGAGCTATGACCTCCATGCATAAGTTTCTTGGGCGTAAGTCCTTCTCCCTTGTCATCGGCGGGATCGCCGCCGCGACCAGCTTAACGCTGCTCGCCTTCGCGACGACGGCCCCGGCCCAGGCCGATGCCGCCACCGCGCGGAACGAACTCGCGCTCAGCGTCACCACGCTGAAGGCCGGGAACTACAGCGCAGCACGCAGCCATGCCCAGGCCGCGGTCAAGGCCGATCCGAGCTGGGGCCTCGCCCACGCCATGCTCGCGCGCAGCTTCCTCGCGCTGGGGGACGGTGTCGCGGCGGAGGGGGAACTCGACCGCGCGCGCGACGCCGGGTTCGATCCTGCGCGTACCCATCAGCTCTACGCGCACGCCTGGTTGCTGCAGGGCGATGCCAAGCGCGCCTTTGACGAAGCCGTGAAGGCCGGGCCGGCCTATTCCGGCTATGCGATCCGCATCGGCGCACGCGCGCTGGCGGCGCAGGGCGACAACGCCCGCGCGCAGGCCGCGCTCACCGCGCTCCTTGCCGATGCGCCGAAAGACAGCTTCGCTTTGTCCGATCTGGCCCGCATCAAATACACCGCAGGCGACATGGCCGGCGCGATCGGCGCGGCGCAACATGCGATCGACCTCGATCCCAACAATGTCGAAGCCCTCACCCTGCGCGGCGAATTGGTGCGCAGCCAATATGGCCTGGTCGCCGCCCTGCCCTGGTTCGAAAATGCGCTGGCGCACGACGCTTATTATCACCCCGCGCTGATCGATTATGCCGCGACGCTCGGCGATGTCGGCCGCTATGCCGACATGCTCGACGCAACGCGCAAGGCGCTTGCCGCACGGCCGGGCAGCCCGCAGGCGCTGTATCTGCAAGCCGTGCTCGCCGCGCGCGCAGGCAGTGACGATCTCGCGCGCTCACTGATGGAACGGACCAAGGGCCAGCTCGGGGCCACCCCGGGCGCGCTGCTGCTCGCAGGCACGCTCGCCTATAAGGCCGGTGCCTACCAACAGGCGATCGACACGTGGCGTACGCTCGTCGGACAGCAGCCGACCAACATCGTCGCGCGGCGCTTGCTCGGTGCGGCGCTGCTCCGCTCGGGCGATGCGCGCGGCAGCCTCGACGTGCTGCGCCCGGTCGCGCTCCGTCCCGATGCCGACAGCTACACGCTGTCACTCGTCGCACGTGCGTTCGAACAATCGGGCGAGCGCGATTGGGCCGCGAAATATCTCGATCGCTCGGCCATGCCGGAGGTGGTCGGATCAAGCCCGTTCGGCAGCGATGACGGCTTGCCCGAACTCAGCGAAGCCGCCGCCAACGCCCCCGACGAGCCGGTCGTGCAGCTTGGCCTGATCCGCGGCTTGATCGATGCGGGCGACACCGCCGCGGCGCTGTCGCGCGCGCAGGCGCTGGTGCGGCTCACCCCCGGCGCACCGCCCGCACACATCGCGCTGGGCGATACGCTGATGGCGATGAACCGCTATGGCGACGCCGCCGATGCCTATCGCCACGCCGCCGACATCCGCTTCGACGAACCGACGATGCTCCGCGCGACCGATGCGCTCGATCGCGCCGGGCGGCGCGCGGAAGCCGCGAACGTCCTTGCGCTGTTCCTTTCGCAAAACCCGCAGAATGTAGCGGCGCTGCGCCTCACCGCGCACTGGCAGATTGCCGGGGGCGATTGGGATGCCGCGATCGAGACGCTGGAGTCCTTGCGTCAGCGGATCGGCAATCGCGACGCCGCTTTGCTCGCCGAACTGTCCTACGCTTATACCGGCGATGGCGATGCCGACACCGGCCTCGTCTATGGCAAGGCGGCCTATGCGCTCGCCCCGATGAACCCGGCGGCGAGCGATGCCTATGGCTGGGCGCTCTACACGCAAGGCAAGAGCGAACCGGCGCTGCAATTGCTGGAGAAAGCCGCGTCGATCGCGCCGGATCATGCGGTACTGCGCTGGCATCTGGGGCAAGCCTATGCCGATCTCGACCGCAAGACCGAAGCCGCGACGCAAATTCGCGCGGCACTGGCCGATCCACGCTTCGAGGATCGCGCGGTGGCGGTCGCAGCGTTGAAGGTGCTTGGCTAGCGATACGCGGAGTCTCGCGCTACCAGCGGGCGTATGACCGACCCGCTCCTTCGCATCGCCGAAGCCCTGGAACGCCTCGCGCCGCCGATGGCCGTCGCAGCCGATCCGCTCGCACACCCAGCCTATGTCTGGCGCGGCGCGGTGCTGGAGCCGGTGCGCGATTTCCGGCCGCAGCCGCTCGATCGGCTCCACGGGATCGACACACAGAAGGCAGTGCTGCTCGGCACCGTGCGCCATCTGGCAGAGCGCGCGGCCGCGCATGACGTGCTGCTGTGGGGCGCGCGGGGGTCGGGCAAATCGGCGTTGGTGAAGGCGGTCGCCGGCGCGGTGCAGGGCGAGCAACCCGGTGCGCTCGCTCTTGTCGAAATCGTCACCCCCCGGCTCGACACCCTGCCGACGCTGTTCGCGCAGATTGCCGATCTGCCGCGTGCGTTCCTGCTGTTCCTCGACGATCTCGGCTTCGACGCCGCCGCTGACGGACGGGCGCTTCGCTCGATGCTCGACGGAGGCGCGGAGGCGCGGCCGGCCAATGCGCGGCTGGTCGTCACCTCGAACCGCCGCCACCTTGTGCCCCGCGAGATGATCGATCAGCCGACTGCGATCAACCCGGGCGATGCCGCCGATGACGGTCTCGCTCTGGCCGACCGCTTCGGGCTGAGCCTCGGCTTCCACGTCGTCGACCAGGACGGCTATCTCGCCATCGTCGCGGGCTATGCGCAGGCCTACGATCTACCATTCGACCCCGCCGAAGCGGTCAATTGGGCCACCCGCCGCGGCAGCCGCTCGGGCCGGGTGGCGTGGCATTACATCACCGATCTCGCCGGACGGCATGGGCGGTCGCTGAGCTAACCCTGTCCTTCGACCATTTCGGCCAGCTCCAGCCAGCGCAATTCGGCGTTGGTCTTGTCTTCCTGCGCCTGACCGATCGCTTCCATTAGCCGTTCGAACGCGGCCGGATCACGCGCATAGAGATCCGGGTCCTCGAGCAGCTCCTGATCGCGCGCAATGGCCGCGTCGAGGTCCTCGATCCGCTTGGGCAGCAAATCGTAATCGCGCTGGTCCTTGTAACTTAGCTTGACCTTCGCGCCCGGAACGGGAGCCGCGACCGGGGCAACCGCATTCTTCGCGATCGCGCCGCGTTTGGTCGGGGCCTTGGCCTTGCGCCGCCGCTCCCAATCCTCATAACCGCCCGCCACGACATCGACCGTGCCCGATCCGTCGAGCCCCAGCGTGATCGTAACGGTGCGATCGAGAAAGTCGCGGTCGTGGCTGACGATCAGCACGGTGCCGTCATAATCGCCGATCACGTCCTGTAGCAGATCGAGCGTTTCGAGGTCGAGATCGTTGGTCGGTTCGTCGAGCACGAGCAGGTTCGAAGGCTTGGCGAATTCGCGCGCGAGCAGCAGGCGCGAGCGCTCGCCCCCCGACAGCGTGCCGATCTTGGCGTCGAGCACGCCCGGTTCGAACAGAAATTCCTTCAGATAGCCGATCACGTGCTTGCGGCTGCCCTGCACCTCGACCCAGTCGCCGCCGTCCGCCAGCACGTCGCGGATCGTGTTGTCGGGCTCCATCTTGCTGCGCTGCTGATCGATGACGATCCGCTCCAGCCCCTGCGCCAGCTTGATCGTGCCCGAATCGGGCGCGAGCTCGCCGGTCAGCAGCTTGAGCAAGGTCGACTTGCCGGCACCATTCGCGCCGACGATGCCGATGCGATCCCGGCGCGTCACGCGCAGTGTCAGGTCATTGATGATCGTCCGCTCGCCGAACGCCTTGGAAATGTGCTTGGCGTCGATCACTACCTTCGACTTGGCATCGCCCGTGCCGATCGTCAGGTTCGCCGATCCCTGCGGTCCGACCATCGCGGCACGCTCGGCGCGCATTTCGACCAGCTTGGTCAGCCGCCCCTGATTGCGCTTGCGCCGCCCGGTGACACCACGCAGCAGCCAATGTTCCTCCAGCTTCAACTTGGCGTCGAGCTTCTCGGCATTGCGCGCCTCATCGGCATAAACCGCTTCGGTCCAGGCATCGAACCCGCCGAAACCGATCTCCGCGCGGCGCAAATTGCCGCGATCCATCCACAGCGTCTGCTTGGTCAGCTTGGTCAGGAAGGTGCGGTCATGGCTGATCACGACGAACGCGCCGCGGAAACGCTGCAGCCATTCCTCGATCCACTCGATCGCGCCAATGTCGAGATGGTTGGTCGGCTCGTCGAGCAACAGCACGTCGGGATTCTGCGCAAACGCCCGCACGATCGCGGCACGGCGGCGCTCACCGCCCGATGCCTTGGCGGCCTCGCGCGTCAGATCGATGCCGAGTTGGTCGGCAATCGCCTCAGCCTCGTGCCGCTGCGGCGCATCGTCGCCCGCCAGCACATAGTCGGCAAGCGTGGCGCAGCCGGTCATCGCCGGTTCCTGCTCCAACTGGATCACGCGTGTGCCCGGCACGATCGTGCGGCGGCCCTCGTCCGAATCGATCTTGCCGCCCAGCAGCTTGAGCAATGTCGTCTTGCCAGCACCATTGCGCCCGATCAGCGCGAGCCGGTCGCGCGGGCCGATGTGAATGTCGAGATTGCGAAAGAGCCAGCCGGAGCCCTGGATGACGCCGAGATTTTCATATGCGAGGATTGGTGCTGCCATAGCGTGCGCCCCTAACGATTTAGCGGAGCTAAATCGAGGGTTTCCGCGCACGCCCGGCCGGCCTCGCTATTGCGAGGACCGACGACGCGGCTTTGCCGCGGCGACACCACACCACCGACGCGACGACACGGGGCTAAACCCCGTGTCGTCGGACAGGCTCGCCTGCGCGACCTGCCGGCCTCAGGCGAGTCAGCGGCGCTGCGCCCGCTGCCGCCTTTCGGCGTTCACAGGCTGTTCAAGCCTCTGTAGCTATGCGAAGCCCATGATGATGCTCGCGTCCCTGATGTTGACCTTGGCCACCACAACTGCGCCCGCACCGATCGATGGGCTGTGGTTGCAGCACCGTGACCAGCGCGAGGCGTTCCGCGCGCGCCAGCAGGGCCGCATCCTGCCGCTTCGCGAAATCGAAGGACGCGTGCTGCCGACGATGCGCGGTACGCAATATCTCGGCTTCGACTTCGATACCGATCGCGGGATTTACACGCTGAAGTTCCTGCGCGATGGAACCGTCATCTGGGTCGAGGTCGATGGCAGCTCCGGGCAGATCATCGGCCGCACCGGCAATTGAGCGCGAAAGCGCGCCGTCCGAAGGGAAAATTCACATGCGTGTTCTGATCGTCGAGGACGAACCCAATCTCGGCCAGCAATTGAAGGCGACGCTGGAGGGCGCGGGCTATGCGATCGACCTCGCGACCGATGGCGAAGAGGGCCATTTCATGGGCTCGACCGAGAATTACGACGCGATCATCCTCGATCTGGGCTTGCCCGAGATCGACGGTCTGACCGTGCTGGATCGCTGGCGCAAGGAAGGCCGTACCGCCCCCGTGCTGGTGCTGACTGCGCGCGACAGCTGGTCGGACAAGGTCGCCGGGCTCGATGCCGGGGCCGACGACTATGTCGCAAAACCCTTCCAGTCGGAGGAGTTGATCGCCCGCCTCCGCGCGCTGATCCGTCGCGCGGCAGGCAACGCCTCGGCCGAACTGACCGCGGGCGACGTGCGGCTCGACACCCGCAGCGGCAAGGTCACGCTGGCGGGCGAACCGGTCAAGATGACCGCGCAGGAATATAAGCTGCTCAGCTATTTGCTCCATCACAAGGGCAAGGTGGTCAGTCGCACCGAGTTGATCGAGCATATCTACGACCAGGATTTCGATCGCGATTCGAACACGATCGAGGTGTTCGTGACGCGCATCCGCAAGAAACTGGGGCAGGATGTCATCACCACGATCCGAGGTCTCGGCTACAGCCTTGAGGACGCGAATGGGTGATGCGTGGCTGACGCGCCCGATCCCGAACTGACGGTCGTGGGCAGCGCTGGCGGAGCCGATCGGGGAGCCGCCGCTTTGCCCGCGCTCGAGGTCGAACCGCGTCCGGCGATTGCGATGAAGACCACCGGCTCGCTCAGCCGCCGCATGATCCTGATCGCGGCGGGCTGGATCCTGCTGCTGTTGACCGGCGGCGGGTTCGCGCTCGATCGGGTGCTTACCACCGCCGTCACGCGCAATTTCGACGATCAGATCGAATATGTCCTGCAATCGCTGATCGCCTCGGCCGAAGTCGGGCCGATGGGCGAGGTGATCAACAACCGTGAATTGGCGGATCAGCGCTTCCTCGAACCCGGATCGGGGCTCTACTATCAGGTCAGCGCGCCGGGGCAGGAGCCGTATTTCTCGCGTTCCTTATGGGATCGGCAGCTCGCATATGGCAGCGCGCATCGCGACCGCGATATCCACGCCTATGACAGCGACCAATTCATCGACAAGACGCCGCGCAAACCTGCGTCGGACGCGGTCGCCGATGAAACCCCGCATGACGGCATGTTGCGGATCGTCGAACGCGACGTGAAACTGCCGGGGTCGCCCGTGTGGTGGCGCTTCCAAGTGGCGCAGAGCCGTAGCGGGCTGGACGCGCAGATCAAGGTGCTGCGCAAGACGCTCGTACGCAGCTTCGCCCTGCTCGGCTTTGGCCTGATCGTGATGGCGGCGCTGCAGACCTTCTATGGGCTGTGGCCGCTCCGCAAGGTGCGCGAGGAAATCGCCCGGATGCGCGCGGGCAAGGCGCGGCAGATCGAACGGCCGATGCCGATCGAAGTCGCGCCGATGGTCGAGGAATTGAACGGCCTGATCGCGCATAACGAGCGGCAAGCCGAGGAAGCGCGCCGCCACGCGGGCAATCTCGCCCATGCGCTGAAAACGCCGCTCACCGTCATCATGAACGCCGCCACCGCGCAGGCTGACGACCTCGGCGAGACGGTGGTACGCGAAGCACGTACGATGCGCCGCCAGGTCGATCATCACCTCGCCCGCGCCCGCGCGGTCGGCAGGCGGGGATCGGCGCACAGCCGTGCCGATGTCTGGCCCAGTCTCGAGTCAGTTGAGCGCGCAGTCGGCGTGCTCTATCGCCACGTCCGGATCGACACCGACGGGCCCCGCGACCTACAGGTTCATGTGGAGCGCCAGGATCTGGACGAAATGCTCGGTAACCTTATCGAGAACGCCGCGAAATATGGCGGCGGCAGCGTGTTCGTCACCGTGTCAAAGCATTCGGGCTTCGTCGAATTTTTGATCGAGGATGACGGCGTCGGCATCCCGGAGGAGCAACGCATCCGCATCTTCGACCGCGGCGTGCGGCTCGATTCGGGCAAGCCGGGAACCGGACTTGGTATGGCGATCGTGCGCGACGTCGCCGAAATATACGAAGGCACGGTAAGCCTGGAAGAAAGCGAGGATTTGGGCGGTCTGTTGGTGCGATTGCGGTTACCGGCCGCGAATTAGCACGCCTGTCGTTAGCGTCGGCGGGAGCGCGTCTTGATCTTCTCCCGCACCACGGGCTCGCGCTCCTCGGTCAAGGAGAAGCCGCGTGGTTGCCGATCGGTCTCCGTCGCCGCGCGCCATTTGCCGCGCACCGGCTCGCGATAGAGAACCGTGCCGCACCGCTTGCAGGTCGCGAAGACGCTGCCATTTTCACTGCGCCGCGATTGCGCATCGCGTCGGTGCCCGATGACCGCGCACAGCATTCCAAAAACCCGAAGCGGCACGCCCCACCCTCACCTCTTATCGGTCCGATCGGATGCTGCCGCACCAAAACGGTGCCGTCTATTGCATCAACGTGACGGCCACGTCCACACTGCCCCTCCCCATTTTGGAAGGATTTGGCGAACGAGCTAGGCCGCCACGGCACGATCCCGCAGTGCATCGGCGGTCAGCGTCAAGCTGTGCTTGCGCGCATCGTGATCGTAGATCGAACTGGCGATCATCAACTCGTCCACCCCGGTCCGCGCGACGAAGGCGGCGATTTCCCGCGCCACCTTGGCCGGGCCGCCTACCGCCGAGCATGACAATACATGGTCGAGGATCGCTGCTCCCTGCGGACCCAGGCTTTCGCGATATCCGGCCACCGGCGGCGGCAATTGGCGCGGGTTGCCGGTGCGCAACGCAACGAACGCCTGCTGCTGTGAACTGGCAAGCAATTCCGCCTCGGCATCGCTGTCGGCCGCGAAGACGTTGAATCCGGCCATCACGTGCGGCCGCGCAAGCGCCGCCGACGGACGGAAGGTGCGCCGATATATGTCGATCGCGGTCATCAGCGCATCGGGCGCGAAGTGCGAGGCAAAGGCATAAGGCAGTCCAAGCATCGCCGCCAATTGCGCGCCGAACGTGCTCGACCCCAGGATCCACAACGCCACGTCCGCGCCAGCCCCCGGCGTCGCGCGGATGCCGGTCTGGCCGTCGTCGGCGAAATAGCTCTGCAGCTCCAGTACATCCTGTGGGAAGGCATTGGCGTCGCTGTCGAGATTGCGCCGCATTGCGCGCGCGACGATCTGGTCAGATCCCGGCGCACGCCCGAGACCGAGATCGATCCGCCCCGGAAACAGCGCGTCGAGCGTGCCGAACTGCTCGGCGATGGCGAGCGGCGCATGGTTCGGCAGCATGATGCCGCCCGCACCGACGCGGATGGTCGAGGTCGCGGCGGCGACATGGCCGATCACCACCGATGTGGCGGCACTGGCGATGCCCGCCATGCCGTGATGCTCGGCGGTCCAATAGCGCGAGAAGCCCAGGCTTTCGGCGTGGCGCGCAAGGTCGGCCGCATTGGCGAGCGCCTGGGCCACGGTGCCGCCTTCAACGACGGGGACGAGATCGAGCAGGGAATAGCGTGTCATGACCCGAATGTGGGCATTCCAGTGGCGTTTTGCTACTCAAATATCGACAGCAACCGTACCGGCATGACGCCGCACAACATCCCGGACAGTTCTTGCCCCGATCCGATGCCCGGCGTAAGGCCCGCGCCTATGCTCGCGCGTCTTGCCCCGATCCGGAACTGGATCTTCGATCTCGACAATACGCTCTACCCGGCGAGCGCCCGGTTGTTCGACCAGATCGACGTCAAGATGGGCGCCTATATCGCCGAGAAGTTCGACGTCGATCTGGTCGAGGCGCGGCGCATCCAGAAGGGCTACTTTTACGATCACGGCACCACGCTCGCCGGGTTGATGGCCGAGCATGATGTCGATCCGCACGCCTTTCTCGAATATGTCCACGACGTCGAAATGGACGTGCTCGAGCACAACGCCCCGCTTGCCGCCGCAATCGCCAAGCTGCCGGGGCGCAAGATTGTCTTCACCAATGCCGATACGCCTTATGCCAGCCGCGTGCTCGATCGCCTGGGCCTCGGCGAGAGCTTCGAGGCGGTGCACGACATTCACGCAATGGACCTGCGCCCAAAGCCGCAGGCGTCTGCGTATGCGGGGTTGTGCGCGGCGTTCGATCTCGATCCGGCGCAATCGCTGTTCGTCGAGGACATGGCGCGCAATCTGGCTCCGGCCAAGGCGATCGGCATGACGACGGTGTGGGTCGACAATGGATCCGAACAAAGTGCCGACGCCGACCGCAGCTATGTCGACTTCGTCACGCATGATCTGACCGCGTGGCTGCACGAAATCTGGGGGTGAGTATGAGCGATTTGCAGACGACGATCGACGCGGCTTGGGAAGCACGTGCCGATCTGGGCTTCACGACGACCGGCGCAGTGCGCGACGCGGTCGATGCCGCGCTCGACATGCTCGATGCGGGCACCGCGCGCGTCGCCGAGCCGGACGGCGCGGGCGGCTGGCGCGTCAACCAGTGGCTGAAGAAAGCGGTGCTGCTGAGCTTCCGCCTCAACGACAATATGGTGATCCCCGGCCCCGGCGGCACCAACTGGTTCGACAAGGTGCCATCGAAGTTCGAGGGATGGGGCGAGCAGCGCTACCGTGACGCCGGATTCCGCAGCGTGCCCGGCAGCATCGTGCGGCGCGGGGCGTTCATCGCCAAGGGCGCGGTGCTGATGCCGAGCTTCGTCAATATCGGCGGCTATGTCGGCGAAAATTCAATGATCGATGCCTGGGCGACGGTCGGCAGCTGCGCGCAGATCGGCGCAAACGTGCACATCTCGGGCGGCGCCGGGATCGGCGGCGTGCTCGAACCGCTGCAGGCCGATCCGGTGATCATCGGCGACGGCGCCTTCATCGGCGCGCGCGCCGAAGTGGCTGAGGGCGTGCGCGTCGGCGAGGGCGCAGTGCTGTCTATGGGGGTGTATCTCGGCGCGAGCACCAAGATCATCGACCGCGCGACCGGCGAAGTGCATCGCGGCGTCGTACCGCCCTATGCGGTGGTGGTGCCGGGGTCGATCGGCGGCGGCGAAGGCACGCCGGCGCTCTATTGTGCGGTGATCGTGAAGACCGTCGATGCGCAGACGCGGAGCAAGACCGGCATCAACGACTTGCTGCGGGATTGATCTGGCCTCCCCGGCCGCTTGAGGGAGGGGAAATCGATGGTCTCGACAGCGTCACACGGTCCGCCTAACGCGCCAGCAAACAATAGAGGATTGCCCATGACCACCACCCGTTCGCAAACGCTTGACCGTGTCCTCGTGCTCGAAATGGTCCGCGTGACCGAGGCCGCGGCGATCGCCGCCTCGACACTGACCGGGCGCGGCGATGAGAAGGCAGCGGACGCGGCGGCGGTGGACGCGATGCGCACCGCGCTCAACTCGCTCTACATGGACGGCACGGTCGTGATCGGCGAGGGAGAGCGCGACGAGGCCCCGATGCTCTACATCGGCGAAAAGGTCGGCTCGGCGATCGGCAAGGGGCCGAAGATCGACATCGCGCTCGATCCGCTCGAAGGCACCACGATCTGCGCCACCGCCGGGCCGAACGCGCTCGCCGTGCTGGCGATCGCCGAGGAGGGCGGGCTGCTCAACGCGCCCGACGTCTATATGGACAAGATTGCGGTCGGCCCCGGCTACCCCGAGGGCATCATCGATCTCGACAAATCGCCGACCGAGAACGTCACCGCACTTGCCGCCGCCAAGGGCGTGAAGCCGGCGGAAATCATTGCCTGCGTGCTCGACCGGCCTCGCCACAGCAAGATCATCGCGGAACTGCGCGCGCTTGGCTGCGGGATCATGCTGATCGGTGACGGCGACGTGGCGGGCGTGATCGCGACGACCAACCCGGAGACCACGATCGACATTTATATGGGCCAGGGCGGCGCGCCGGAGGGCGTGCTCGCCTGCGCCGCGTTGCGCTGCGTTGGCGGACAATTCAAAGGCCGCTTGCTCTTCCGCAACGATGACGAACGCGCGCGCGCCGCGAAATGGGGCGTGACTGATCTCGACAAGCAATATGACCTGACCGAACTGGCGCGCGGCGACTGCATCTTCGCGGCGACCGGCGTCACCGACGGCTCGTTGCTCGGCGGCGTGAAGCGCAAGGGCAAGGTGATGACGACCGAGAGCGTCGTGATGCGCGCCTCCTCGGGCACGGTGCGCTGGGTGAAGGGCGAGCATCGGATCGGGTAACCGGACCGCGACCCTCCCGCAAAATCCGTCATGCCGGACTTGTTCCGGCATCCACCGTGCCGCACAATCGACATCCGCGATGCGCGGCACGGTGGACCCTGGCACAGGGCCGGGGTGACAGTTGGGGAATGGCGGATGCGCAAAGTCTTGATCCTGCTCGCGGCGAGCACCGCCCTTCTCCCGCTTTCCCTGACCGCCGCCCGCCCGCAAACCCCGCCCCCTGCCCCAACCGCGCAATCGCCCTTCACCTTCGAAAAGGTGATGGTGCCAATGCGCGACGGCGCGAAAATGGAGACGGTGATCATCCGTCCGCGCGGGCCGGTCGGGCCTCTGCCGATCCTGTTCCAGCGCACCCCTTACGGCATCCCCGACAGCGCTCCGCCAAGCGTGCCGGGAAGCTGGAAGAGCCTGGCCGAGGACGGCTATATCTTCGTGTTCCAGTCGATGCGCGGACGCTTCGGATCGGACGGGACGTTCACCCTCTCGACTGCGGTCCACCCCAACGACCCCAAGGCGGTGGACGAGGCGACCGACGCCTATGACAGCATCGACTGGCTAGTGAAGAACCTGCCGGACAACAATGGCAAGGTCGGCATGTGGGGCGTGTCCTACCCCGGCTTCGCCGCCGCCGTCGCGCTGGTGAACCCGCATCCCGCGCTGAAGGCGGTCAGCCCGCAGGCGGCGTGGATCGATTATTGGCAGAATGACGATCTCCACCGGGGCGGCGCGCTGCGGCTGAGCTACGTCGCCGACTGGGTCTATTCGCTGCAGCAGACCAAGGAATTGCTCGAGGATTTCCCGTACGACAGCGTCGATACCTACGAATCGCTGCTCAAGATCGGCACGCTGGAGGGTCTCGACAAAGAGTATTTCAAGGGCAAGATCCCGATGGCGACGGCGCTGCTCGACCATCCCAACCACGACAGCTTCTACACCGATCAGAATTGGCAGAAGGCGCTCGGCAAGACGACCGTTCCGACGCTCAATGTCGCAGGGATGTGGGATCAGGAAGACCCGTGGGGCTCCTGGCAGATCTACGCCAAGCAGCAGCAGAATGACCCCGATCACCTGAGCACGATGGTCGCGGGGCCGTGGGCGCATGGCACGTGGCAGGGCAAGATGGACATGCTGGGCAACATCCCGCTCGGCCGCGATACGGGGGTGGAATTCCGCGAGCAGATCCAGACGCCGTTCTTCCGCTACTGGCTGCACGGGAAAGGCGCCAAGCCCGATTACCGCGCGCGCATCCTGCAATCGGGATCGAACGTGTGGAAGAGTTACGCGAACTGGCCGCCCAAGGGCACGACGGCCAAGAGCCTGTACCTGCGCGCCGATGGGAGTCTCAGCTTCGATGCGCCGCCGGTGGGTGAGCCGTGCCGCGATTATGTGTCGGACCCGGCCAATCCGGTCCCCTTCCGCGAACGTCCGATCTCGCCGACCTATCCGCGCCCGGAATGGCGCTGGTGGGAATCTGCCGATCAGCGCTTCGTCGATCATCGGCCCGACGTGCTGAGCTATACCTCGGCGCCGCTGACGGCCGATCTGACGGTGACGGGCGCGCTCGCGGCGGAGTTGCAGGCCTCGACCAGCGGGACCGACAGCGACTTCATCGTCAAACTGATCGACGTGCTGCCTGACACGCAAGTCCAGTTCGACCAGCGCGCGCCGCTCGGCGCCTATCCGCATCAGCTGAACGGCTATCAATGGCCGATCGCGATGGAGGTGCGCCGCGGGCGGTTCCTGGCGAGCGACACCAAACCGCAGGCGCTGGTGCCGGGCAAGGTGACGACCTGGGACGTGCCCTTGCGCGACCACGACCATGTCTTTCAGAAGGGGCACCGCATCATGGTGCAAATCCAGTCGAGCTGGTTCCCGGTCATCGACCGCAACCCACAGACCTTCGTGCCCAATATCGGCCGGGCCAAGCCGGGGGATTTCGTAAAGGCGACGCAGAAGGTGTGCACTGGGTCGAAACTGGTGCTGCCGGTCATGCGGTAGCGCGGAAGGTTAGGCTGTTAGGCGTAAATCGCGTTTTGCGCGCCGCATCCCGCGACTGTTAAAGTCACACGAGTCACACCATCGGCGCACTTGTACCGGGCGCGATTGGCGGAGAAGGTATCGACAGTCTGAAAGAGCGTGCCGAGCATGGCACAGGCCGCTTCTGTAGGACAGAAGCGGGGTCGGGATTGGGTAGGCCCGGTCAGTTCGGTTCCAAACACCCTTATAACGGAGCCAGACCAACGGCGGCGACGACCGCTCAGGACGGTCCCATTGGCGTAATAAAGCCATAAAATTCGCCACTGAACGGAGGTTTATTGGTGTCGTCGGCCTGTCCTTCGACGACGAGAGGGGTACGCCACGGACGCTTTGCCGATTCAATTTCGATTTTCTGAGCGCCCGTGCGGCGCGGTTGGTCGGTCATAGTCACCCCCGCGGTCGGCTGGAATCGTTACGCGAGTGTCTCGATTCGCTGGAGGTTTGCAAGCGGTGATTTGGCGGGCGGGTCATTCCAGCGACCGCGCAGCGGCGCATGCGGAACGTCCGCTTCGCCTCTCAATTCTTCAACCGCCACCCGCTTTTGAAAATCCACGAAATCACGCCGAGGCACGCGACCAGAAACAGCGCGGTCACGCCGAGGCTCAGTCCCACCGCCACATCGCCGCGCCCGAAGAACGCCCAGCGGAAACCGCTGATCAGGTAGACAACCGGATTGAACAGGCTGATCGTGTGCCACGGCTCGGGCAGGACGCTGATCGGGTAGAACGAGCCGCCGAGAAAGGTCAGCGGCGTGATCAGCAGTGCGGGGACGAAGTTCAGCTGCTCGAAGCTCTTCGCCCACACGCCGATGATGAAGCCGAACAGGCTGAACGTCACGCTGGTCAGCAATAGAAACGCGACCATCGCGAGCGGATGGACGATGTGCAGCGGCACGAACAGCGACGCTGTGCCAAGGATGATGAGGCCAAGGATGATCGACTTGGTCGCCGCCGCGCCGACATAGCCGACAACCAGCTCCATCGCCGAAACGGGCGCGGAAAGCAGTTCGAACATCGTGCCGGTGAATTTCGGGAAGTAGATGCCGATCGAGGCGTTGGAGATACTCTGCGTCAGCAGCGACAGCATCATCAGCCCCGGTACGATGAACGCGCCGTACGGCACGCCATCGACCTGCTTGATCTGCGAACCTAGCGCGCCGCCGAACACGACGAAATAGAGCGATGTGGTAATGACCGGGGTGACGAGGCTCTGCCACAAGGTGCGCAAAGCGCGCGCCATTTCGAAGCGGTAGATCGCCCAGATACCGTGGGTGTTGATCGCGGGGGCTCTGGTAGATGCGCTGCTCATGCCGCTTGCTCCTGCTCGACCAAGCCGACGAAAATGTCCTCCAAACTCGATTTCGACGTTTCGAGATCGCGATAGCTGATGCCTAGCCCGCCCAGTCTGGCCAGCAATTCGGGAATATGTTCGTCTTCGGCGTTGAAGCTGTAAATCAACTGGCCGTCCGCCAGCTTCACGTCCCAATCGGCGAGTTCGCGCGGGATCGCTGGCAGCGGATCGGTCAAGGTGATGCGCATCTGGCGCTTGCCGAGCTTCTTCATCAGCGCGGCCTTTTCCTCGACCAGGATCAGGCGGCCCTTGTCGATCACGCCGACGCGGTCGGCCATTTCCTCGGCCTCCTCGATATAATGGGTCGTCAGGATGATCGTCGTGCCATTGGCGCGCAGGCGGTGGACGAGCTTCCACATGTCGCGGCGGAGCGCGACGTCCACGCCCGCGGTCGGTTCGTCGAGGAACAGGATGTCGGGTTCATGGCTGAGCGCCTTGGCGATCAGCACGCGGCGCTTCATGCCGCCCGACAGTTCCATGATCTTTGCGTTGCGCTTGTCCCACAGCGACAGGTCGCGCAGCACCTGTTCGAGATGCGCGTCATGCGCCGATCGGCCGAACAGGCGGCGGCTGAACTTGACCGTGGCGAGCACGGTTTCGAACATGTCGACCGACAGTTCCTGCGGCACCAGCCCGATGACGCGGCGCGCGCTTTTGAAATCGGTGAGCGCATCGTGGCCGAGCACGGTGATGCTGCCGGTGGAGGGCGTCACGATGCCGCAGATGATGCTGATCAGCGTGGTCTTGCCCGCGCCATTCGGCCCGAGCAGCGCGAAGATTTCACCGCGGCGAATATCGAGATCGACCGGCTGCAGCGCGCGGTGGCCCGAGGCATACGTCTTCGACACGCCCGCGACCGAAAGAATGGTGTTCATGAAATCCCCGTTTCTGCTGGGGAGATGGGGTCGCAATCTCGCCGCAACAACCGGCGACGGACTATTTGCCTCCCCGCGCCGCCGCGATCGCCTTTTGCAGTTCCTCCAGCGGCAGGGCGGAGGACACGACCTTGCGCCCGATCACCCAACTCGGCGTGCCGGTGAGCCCCAGTTTCTGCGCCATCGCCTCGTTCGCGGCGATCTCCTCCTGCGCGCGTGGGGCGAAAGCCGCGGCGCGGGCCATGTCGAGGCCGGCGCGCTGCGCCGCGGTCGCGATGCTTTGCGCGGTCACCGGGCCACCGGCGTAGAGCGCGTCATGGAACGCCTGGAACTTGCCCTGCTCGGCGGCGGCAAGGCTCATCTTGGCGGCATCCACACTCGATTGCGCGAGGATCGGGAAATCGCGGTAGACGATGCGGATCTTGGGATCGCTTTTCAGCAGCGCGGCGATCGCAGGCAGGCTGGCACGGCAATAGCCGCAATTATAATCGAAATATTCGACCAAAGTGACATCGCCATTGGGATTGCCGGCCCAAGCCCCGGCGAACGGCGTTTCGATCGCCTGACGGTTCTGCGCGGCGACCATCGCGGCGCGATTGCCGCGGTCGGCGGTTTCGCGGTCCTGCAATTTCTGCATCGCCTCGGGCAGGATTTCGGGGTGAGCGAGAATGTAATCGCGCACGACACTTTCGATCCGCGCGCGGTCTGCCACATCGACGCGCGGCGGGGCGAAGGCCTGGACCGACAGCAGCCCGACCGCCCCCAGGATCACGCCCAACACAGCCACACCCGCAAGGATCAGACGGTTCATCGGCGCTTCTTATAGGTCTTGGGGTCGTCGTCCATCGCGCTTTGCGCCGCCATCGCAATGTCCTGCGCGCGGATCCAGTCGATGCTGTTGGGCGGCAGGCCCTGCATCGCGCCCCGCGCGCGGTAGGCGGCGTTGCGCAGATCGCCGGTCAGGCTCGATTGTTCGGCCGAGGCAAGCAACGCGCGCGCCTGGTCGCCGGTCGCCTCATAGACCGTGCCGAGCTGGAACCAGGCGAAGGGATTGTCGTCGTCGCGCGCGACAGCCTGTCGCAGGACCTTGATCGCCTCGGGATAATTCGCCTTGTCCTCGGTCGCGATCAGCGCGTGGCCGAAGGTGGTGGCGATCAGTGGCGAACTGCGCGACAATTCGGTCGCCTCGCGCAGCGGCGCAAGCGCCTGACGCGGCTTGCCCGCCTCCAGCAGAATCTGGCCCTGGATTTCGAGGAAATAGGGGTCGTGCGGCGCGGCCTTCAGCAGTGCCGCGGACTCCGCATCGGCTTTCTCGGGATAGCCCGATTTGTGATAGGCATAGGCGCGCGCGTAATGCGCGTAGATGCTCTGATCTTCCTCGGGATAGACGTTGAGCGTGGTCTTGGGATCGGCGACATAGCCGAGCAGCTTGGCCTTCACGCGCTTGAAGCGTTCCTCCAGCGCGGCGTCCGGCTTGGCGTTGTAGGACGGGGCCGCCATCACGTCGGCGGCGAGCGTCACGATGCGCTCGCCCGACAAGGGGTGGCTCTGCGCAAAGGGATCGATGTTCTTCAGGCCGTAGGCATATTCCTGGCTCTGCAGCTTCTTGAAGAAGGTCAGCATCCCCTTGCCGCTGATCCCGGATTCGCGGAGGAATTTGACCCCGGTCGCGTCCGCGGTCGATTCCTGCACGCGGCTGAAGGCAAGGAACTTGCCCTGTGCCGCGGTGGTGCCCGCCGACAGGATGCCCGCCCCGGCCTCGGGCGAACCGGCCGCGATCGCCGCGACGCCCAGCACCATGCTGAGAATCTGAATGCCGAGCGCGGGCTTCGCGCCTGCGTCCATCAGGATGACGTGCCCGTCGGCGACGTGGCCGAGTTCGTGCGCGATCACGCCCTGCACTTCATTGGCATTGTCCGCCGCCTGGATCAGTCCCGAATGGACATAGACCGTCTGCCCGCCGGCAGTGAAGGCGTTGATCGAATCGTCGTTGATCAGGACGATCTTCACGTTCGCCGGTGACAGTCCGGCGGCCAGTATGAGCGGCCGCGACATGTCGTTGAACATCGCCTCGGTTTCTGCATCGCGCAGGATCGACTGCGCGGCGGCGGGTTGCACCCACAGGAGGAGAGAGGCCGCGAGTCCCGCGAAAAGGCGCTTCATCGCCGACATATCGCCGAATTTTCCCACAGGAGCAATCGTGCGTGCGGTGCCGCGACGCGGCTGAACGGTGGGTGAAGCCCAACGAAAAATCCCCTCCCACCGCGGGGTGGGAGGGGATGTTCGTGATCAGGCCCCGAAGGTGCGCTGCCACCAGCCGCGACGTGGGGAACCGGCTTCGCCCGGATCGGGATCGATCGCCGGGGTCGGTGCGGGCGCCTCCACCACTTCGGGAGCAGGCTCGGCGACGAGCGGGATCGCCGGTGCCGCCGTTTCGGGTTCAGCCGCCGCTTCCGCTTTCGCCGCCTTGGG